>CAMBQQ010000009.1 GCA_945870035.1 Rhizobium sp. Q54
AGCGGATCGCCTTTCGCCGATAGTGCCGCCAGCCGATTATCCGCATCGAAAAATCCGAGCTGCCCCATCGTCAGTCTCCTAGAATCATGCCGTCAGGGCAGCAGACTCGCACGGGGCCGAGGGGCATGCTATTTTTCGAGGTGCCCATATCTATTCCTTGGTGAGATAGCGCGGATCCGCGACCTTCAGGCGCCCTCAGAATAGTGCATAGAACGCTATGTCCCGTGGCCCTGGGCGCGGGGACGAACGGAGAATGGTCTGCGCTTGTCTCAATCCTTCTTGGTCGATTGATACCAATCCAGAATCTGCTCGCCGTTCCAGTGCACCACACCCTCGTGGCCATTCACATAATCGTAGATCGCCTCGAGATATTTCATGCGGTGCGGCTGTCCTGAGATGTAGGGGTGGATGGCCAGCGCCACGAACTTCGCACGCGTCGCGCTTTCGGCATAAAGCCGGTCGAACTGGTCCTTGACCAGTTGCAGCAGGTAGTCGCTGTTGTGGTGCTGCACCAGCATCACCGGAATGTCGTTCAGCTCGATCGTGTAGGGCAAGGTCACCAGCGGGCCGTTGGCGGTCTTGATCGTGGTCGGCTCGTCGTCATAGGCCCAGTCGCCGATATATTTGACGCCGGCCCCGGTCAAAAGATCGGGCGTTTCCAGCGTTTGCGTCAGGCCGGGGCCGAGCCAGCCGACCGGGCGTTTTCCCGTAAACTTCTCCATGATGTCCATCGAGCGATGGATCATCGCCTTCTGGTCCGCTTCCTTGTGGATCGGGCCCTGCTCATAGGCATGTCCCATGAATTCCCAGCCGGCGTCGCGGGCTTCAGCAGCGACGCGCGGATAGTCCTCGCAGATGCGCGCATTGGCCGAGAGCGTCGGCTTGATGCCGAGCCGCTTGAACAGTTCGAAGAAGCGCCAGCAGCCGACGCGCATGCCGTATTCGTGCCAGGCCCAGTGCACCACGTCCGGCATCAGCGGCACGCCGGTCGGCGCGGGGAGTTGCTGCCGCGCCATTGGCTTGCCGATGTCCCAGACCTCATAGTTGACGATGGTCCAGAACACGATGCGCGCCTTGCCGGGCAGCTTGAGCGGCGGCCGGTCGACGATGGCGGAATAGTCGCTGCGTTCGCGCGGGATCATGGGGGGCATCGCGGGCTCCTTCTAAGGCGTCGCGGCGACGCGCAAGCCGACCAGCCGTTCCAACGTCGCGGTGTCATTCTGCAACTGCGCCGACCCGGCGCGATGTGCGATGGCGCCGCGTTCGAGCACGACGGCATCGGCGGTCAGTTCGAGCGCCACTTCGGTGTGCTGCTCGACCAGCACGATGGCGATCTTGCGGCTCGACAGCATCAGTTTCACCGCCGCGATCAACTCGTCGACGATCACCGGCGCGAGACCCTCGAAGGGCTCGTCGAGCAGCAGCAGCGACGGATTGGTCATCAGGGCGCGCGCGATCGCCAGCATCTGCTGTTCGCCGCCGGACAACTGATTGCCCATGTTGCGCTTGCGCTCATTGAGGCGCGGAAACAGCGCGTAGATGCTCGCAAGCGTCCAGTCGCCGGGCCGCGCTGCCACCGTGAGGTTTTCCTCCACCGTCAGCGACGGGAAGATCTCGCGCTCCTGCGCCACCCAGGCCAGTCCATTTGAGGCGCGCCAGTGCGGCGGCTGCTTCGAGATATCCTTGCCGCGCCAGTAAACATGGCCGGCGCGCATCTGCGTGAAGCCCATGATGGTGAGCAGCAACGTCGACTTGCCGACGCCGTTGCGGCCGAGCACGGCGAGCGAGCCGTGCTCCGGCAATTCCAGCGATACGTCGTGCAGCACAACGGCGTCGCCGTAACCGGCGGTGACCTGCTGCAGTTTGAGCAAGGCGTCAGCCAAAATAATCACCCATGATGGCGCTTCCCGAGATAGACTTCGCGCACGCCCGGATCGGCGGCGATCTCTGCCGGCGAACCTTCAGTGAACACCGCGCCGCCGACCAGCACGATGATGTGCGTGGCGAAGCGGAACACGACATGCATGTCGTGCTCGATGAACAAAAGCGTCAAATCGTTCGAAAGGCTGGCGACGACTTCAAAAATGTCGCCGGATTCTTCCTGCGGCACGCCGGCCGCCGGCTCGTCGAGCAGCAGCACTTTCGGCTTGGTCGCCAGTGCCAGCGCGATTTCCAGCAGCCGCTGGCGGCCATAGGGCAGTTCGCGCGTCGGCTGATAGGCGCAGTCGCCGAGCTTGAGCCTGACCAGAATGTCGTAGGCCTCCTCGATCGCGTCCTTGTTGACGGCGATGTTCTGCCAGAAGCGCGGCGAAATCCCGCGCCGTTCGCACACCGCGAGCGTCACCGCCTCGAGCGGATTGAGATGCGCGAACAACGAATTGATCTGGAACGTGCGCGCCAGGCCGAGCTTGACGCGCGCCTGCGGGCTCAAGTCAGTGATGTCCTGGCCGCCGAGCATGATCTGCCCCGCATTGGGCGCCAGCATGCCGGTCATCAGATTGATCAACGTGGTCTTGCCGGCGCCGTTCGGCCCGATCAGGGCATAGCGCGCGCCGACCGGCAGATTGAGTTCGATGTCGCGCGCGACAACGAGCGAGCCGAACGAGCGCGACAGCCCGCGCGTGGATAACGCAAATCCCGCCGAAGCGCTGGTATCGATGGCGCTCATTTGCGCCTCCAGCGTGCGACGATGGCCGACAGCCCGCCGAGAATGCCGTTCGGCAGGAACATCACCACCGCGACCAGCAGCACGCCGATCCAGAAATACCAGAACTGCGGTGCGATGCCGGAGAATTGGTCGCGCGCGATCATGAAGATCGCCGCGCCAATCAGGCCGCCATACAGCCGTCCGGCGCCGCCGAGCACCAGCATCACCAAGACGTCGGCGGAACGCTGGAAGCTGATCGATTCGAGCGAGGCGCTGTTGGTGGTCTGCGTCAGCAGCGCGCCGCAAATGCCGGCGATGACGGCGGCGATGGTGTAGGCCTTGCGGATATGGGCGCGGCTGTCGGCGCCGATCGCCGGCATCCGGTTGAAGTTCTCGCGGATGCCGCGCAGCGCCAGCCCGAACGGCGAATGAATCAGCCGCCGGGCGCACAGGAACACGATGAACAGCACCCCCAGCGAATAGGCGTAAGCCGTCTTGCCATAGAGATCGAAGCGGAACAGGCCGAACACCGGATCGGTGCGCGCGCCCTGAAAGCCGTCGCTGCCGCCGGTCAGCCAGTGCGCGCTGTTCGCCACTTCGTGCGCCAACAGGCCGAGGCCGAGCGTGATCATGATCAGCGGCAAATGGCGGAAGCGCGAGATGATGAACGAGGTCGCATAGCCGAACAGGCCGGCCAAAGTCGCCGCGACCAGCAGGCCGGAGAACGGTTCGCCCCAGACGAACTTGGAGAACAGGCCGGCGCTGTAGGCGCCGATGCCGAAGAACGCCGCGTGTCCGAGCGACACCACGCCGGCATAACCGAGGATGATATCGAGCGACAACGCGAACAGCGCAGTGATGGCGATCTGGCTGGCCAGCGACAGATAGTTCGGAAACACCAGGAACGGCAGCAGCGTCGCCAGCCAGAACATGATTTCCAGCGGATGCCAGTCTGTGCGCGCCAGCAGATAGCCTTGGGGGGTGAGCGGTGTCGGGTTGGCCATGTCAGCGTTTCCCGAACAGGCCGGCCGGTTTCCACATCAGCACCACCACCATCACCAGATAGATGAGGAAGGCGCCAAGCTCGGGCACGTAATATTTGCCGGCAATGTCGCTGATGCCGATCAGCATGGCGGCGGCGAACGATCCGGCGATCGAGCCTAAGCCCCCGACCGAGACGACGATCAGCACATAGACGAGATACGTGAAGGAGAAATTCGGATCGAGGCCGACGATCTCGATCGCCAGCGAACCGCCGAGGCCCGCGAGGCCGGAGCCGAGCGCGAAGGTCGAGGCGAAGGTCCAGTCGACATCGATGCCGAGGCCGCGCGCCATGCGCTGGTTATCGACCGAGGCGCGCACCTGCGCGCCGAAGCGGGTGTATTCCAGCCCGATCACCATCGCCAGGGTCACCAGCAGCGCGACGGCAATCAGGAACAGCCGGTATTTGCCGAGACCGATTCCGAAAAAGTCGATCGAGCCGCGCAAAGCCGCCGGCGTTGCGATCGGCTGCTGAATGGTGCCGAAAATGTAAGCCGCGACCGACACGGAAATGAACGCCAGCCCGATGGTCAGCAGCACCTGGTCGAGATCGCTGGCGCGGTACAGCCGCCGGTACAGCAGGCGTTCCAGCACGACGCTGGTGACCGCGGCGGCGATGAAGGAGATCGGTAAAGTCGCCAGAAACGGCCAGCCGAAAATATTGACCAAGGTGACGGTGACGTAGCCGCCGAGCATGGCGAAGGCGCAATGCGCCAGATTGACGAAATTCATCAGGCCGAGCGTCACCGACAGCCCGACCGACAGCACGAACAGCAGCATCCCGTAGGCAATACCGTCGAACAGGACACCGAAAATGGGAGGAAGCATGACGGCCTTGCTTGTAACTTGATCCGCGCTATTTCCGCTTATCCCTGCGTAAGCAGGGATCCAGAACCAGGAAGAAGAACTTCACGACTATAACTGGATTCCCGCTTGCGCGGGAATGAGCGGAGTTTGTAGCACAATTTGCAAATGGGGCGACCGTATCGGCCGCCCCATCCGGCAACATCTCGCTGAAAGCCCCGGCCTACTTATGCGTCGGGTCCTTGACGTTTTCGACCTTGTCGAAATCGACATTGACAATCGCGCCGCCGACCTTCTCGACCCTGCGGATATAGACGGTCTGGATGATGTCGCGGGTCGCCGGATCGATCGAGATCGGTCCGCGCGGGCTTTCCCACTTCATGCCCTTGGCGGCTGCAACGAGCGAATCGCCGTCCGTCTTGCCGCCGGTCTTCTTCAGCGCTTCGTAGATCAAATGCATGCCGTCATAGCCGCCGACCGCGAAGAAGTCGGGGTTGCGCTTGAACTCGTCGTTGAACGCCTTGACGAAGGCGGCATTGTTCTTGGTCTTGAGGTTGTAATCGTAATGCCAGGCCGACAGGCGGCCGAGCGACACATCGCCCATCGCCTTGATGGCCTGTTCGTCGACCGCTTCGCCGGTCGACATGATCTTGACCTTGGCCGGGTCGAGGCCGCGTTCGGCGAATGCCTTGCCGATGGCCGCCGGCTGGGCGCCGCCCGGCACGAACACGAAGATCGATTCCGGGTTGAGATCCTTGGCGCGCTGGATGAACGCCGAGAAATCCGGATTGGCGATCGGCATGCGCACCGAACCGATGATCTCGCCGCCCGCCGCCTTGAAGGCGCGCTGGAAAGCGCCTTCGGCGTCGATGCCGGGACCGAAATCGCTGACCATGGTGTAGGCCTTCTTGGCGCCGCCCTTGGTCGCCATCCAGGTGCCGGCGGTTTCGCCGATCTGCGGCAGGGTCAGCGACACGCGCACGATGTAGGGCGAGCGCTCGGTGATGATCGAGGTGGCCGCATTCATATCGACCATCAGCTTCTTGGCTTCGGTGGCGACGCTGGCGGCGCCCAGCGCCTCAGGCGTCAGCGTGAAGCCGGCCAGGATGTCGACGTTGTCGCGTACCACCAGTTCCTGCGCCAGGCGCTTGGCGACGTCCGGGTTCGGACCGCCGGTGTCCTTGCGGATGATTTCGATTTTCTTGCCGGCGACGGTGTCGCCGTGCTGCTTCATGTACAGCTTGATGCCGTTGTCGATCTGGGCCGCGGTGTCGGCGAACTGGCCGGAATAGGCGCTGATGACGCCGATCTTGACGGTACCCTGGGCGCCGGCGGCATTTGGCAAAGCGGCCGCCGCGAGCAGTGCAGCAGCAGCGATAATCGAACGTTTCATGGTCAATCCTCCCCTGCGATACCCTTATGCGTATCGTTGGCGGATAGAATGCCCGACCTTGGCCCAGAAGAAAAGCGACTCAGTGTCCCGGGCGCGGTGCTTCCTTATCCCTCCCCGGTAACGGGGAGGGTGGACGCGAGCATTTGCGAGCGGCCGGGTGGGGCGATGTTCACGAATATCGCCTGCAAAACCCCACCCGGCTCCGCGCTATCGCGCAGAGCCACCCTCCCCCTTCGGGGGAGGGATAAGAAGCGAGGCTCGGCGCTTTGTGTTCCCTTACCCTAAAGTCAGGGTCGCCCGCTCGTACTGGCCGCTGCCCATGCCGCCTTCCGGGAAGATCCCGTGGGCAGCGATCCACTCGAAGGACTCCTCATAGGTTTCTCTGGTGTAGGGCTCGAACACCAGCCGCTCGCCGGGGCCCCAGCGCCTTGTGTCCATCTTGGCGTGGAAGCGGTCGGGGAATTCCTTTTTGTAGTAGTGCGTATAGAGCTCCGGCCGCAGATCGATGTCGCGCTGCGCCTTGCGCAGGGCGCGGAAAAACTTGCGCAGGTCTTCCTTGTCGGGGTCGCCATGGATCATGGTGCCGATCATGAAGGTGGCGTCGATCACCTTGCGGTAGCCGAGCTGCTCGGCGAAATAATACGGCCCGTTGAACAAATGCACCGCCGGCGCCTCGCCGTCGAACAGATGCTCCATGCGCTTGAACAGCATGCCGGTCTCGTAGCGCAGGTTGATCTGTTCCGGCTTGAGATAGGATTCCAGCGCCTGCACCGACGCATAATGGCTGCCGGACTGATAGCCGACCGACACCGGCACGCCGGCGAGGTCTTCCGGCGTCATGATCTTGGAATCGGGCGGCACGAAAATGCCCGCCGGCGCCACCGAATAGACGTCGGTCATCATGCGGCCATGGCCGTTCGAGGCGGCGACGTTGACGGTCCAGTGGCAGGCGCAGGATACGCTGGCCTTGCGGCCTTCCTCGAAAGACTGGAACGCGCCTTTCGAGCCCTTGTCGTGCTGCTTGCCGTCGCTCGAGCGCATCAGCTCGCGGAATTCGTAATCGAGCCCTTCCTGGCGGAAGTAGTCCTTCTCCTCGGCGACCCATTCCTGCAAACGGAAATGCGGTTCGATGACGAACTTGGCCATGGTGTTTCTTCCCGGATTTTTATTGTCGGTTTCAATCGCAACAGCCAAGGATCATGCGGCGGCCCGCCGGTTCCGGCAACGGGCATTTTTTCTTTAAGCCCGCTTGACCAATCTATCATCCTATGCTTTTATGCCTCGTCTGGTCCGGTCGGGGGCGTCTTCGCGAGGCGTCTTGAAGACGGGACTGGATGCGGTGCCTGCGGGCTTAGGGAAACGCAACCCTTGGCCCCCGGGCGGCGCCGGACCCCGCCCGCAGGCACTATGACCTGCCGCGAGGAGCTCGCTGATTGTGCGAAGCAGATTAAGGAAGCTCGCCGCCAGAAGCGCGGCCCGGACGCCGGAAGACACCGCCATGGAGCGCCGCGGGGCGCAGCGTCCTTCGCCAGAGGGCGCGCGCACCGCGAGGTGCGAGTGATGTGGCGCCACGCGGCGCTCCATCCCCCGGCATTCTTGCCGGGAGCGGAATAGGAAGACCGGCGTCCCCGCGCCGCTAATAACAGGGGCGATGACGCGCGACTGAAATCATCCGGGCTGTTTGAAAATTGAATCGGGGATGCGACGGCGAATGCGGCACATTCATTGTCGCCCCCGCGAAGGCGGGGACCCATACGCCGTGTCGAAGCTCGTGGCGAAGAAGGTAACCGCCTGCGTGCATATTAAAATGCACGGACTATGGGTCCCCGCCTTCGCGGGGACGACAGCGATTACTACTCCGCCGCCGCCATCTTCCCCACCGGCATATCCAGATTGAACAGCCGCATCGCATTGCCGCCGAGAATGTTGCGCTTGGCGGTCTCATCGAGAAATGGCAGATCGTAAATCGTCGACGGCAAATCGAAATCCCAGTGCGGATAGTCCGACGAATACAGAAGCTGCGTGTCGGCTTTCAGCATGCGGAAGGTCTGCTCCAGCATGCCCATATCGGTGATCTCCATCGGCTGCGTCGAGAAGAACATGTCGCGCATGTAGTCGCTCGGCAGTTTCTTCAGCGCCGGCGCTTCCGATGAGCGCATCATGTATTCGTTGTCGAAGCGCTGCATCATGAACGGCACCCAGGCCAGCCCGCTTTCGATCCACAGCACTTTGAGTTTCGGAAAGCGCTCCGGCAATCCGTTGGTGATCCAGTTGGCCAGATGCACCATGTTGTAGAACACGAAGCCGAGCGCGTGCACCGAGATGAACTTGTTCATCATGCCGACGGTCTGGTCGTTCCAGTTATAGCCGGCATGGAAAGCCAGCGGCAGGTTCATCTCCTCCAAGAGCGCGTAAGTTTTCATGTAGGAGTTGTGATGCACCGGCCGGTAGCGCGCCGACGTCACCATGAAGCCGACGACGCCTTTGGTGGCGCCGAATTCCTGCACCATCTTGTACGAGGCTTCCGCGTCGTTGAACGGCAGATACAGCATCGAGCGGATGCGCGGCTCGTGCGCCAGCACGCGCTCGCACAGCCAGCGGTTATAGGCGCGCGCCAAAGCGACCTCGACTTCGACCTGCGGATGCAGGCCGAGTTGCAGCATCGGCGTCGGAAACATGATGGCGATGTCGATGCCGATGGCGTCCATCCAGCGCTGCGCCAGGTGAATGTCGCGGTGGCGGTCCTTCGGCGTTTTCTCCATGCCGCGCGTCGCGTAGCGCATGACGCGGCCGCCCATGTCCTGATAACCGACTCCGCCCGGCGACAGCACGCCGGGGCCTTTCGCGGTCGCCTGCCGCGCGCTGCGCGCCAGTTGCTGGATCACAGGGTCGTCCATGTAGTCGAGAATCTCGTCGATCGCCTCGGTCTCATAGTGATGCGAGTCGACATCGACGATCGGAAAACGGTGATAGCCGCGCTCTTCCGCCTGCTTCGACGCATGGGCGAGCAGCTTGGAGGTGTCGAATTCGGCGACCTCCATTTTGCGGAAATCGGAAAGCGGGAGATCCATTTTTGTTTTCCTTACCGGCCCGCCCAGCTTTGCCACATGCCAAGCTCGAACAATTGCAGGTTCACTGCCTTGAGCATCGCGGTCACGGTGATCATCACCTCTGTTGCGGTGGCGCTTTGTTCGGATGGAAACGCGGCGAGGGCGCCGTTTTCCTCGACGCGCTCGGCGTATTGCTTGACGGCGCGCACCAGCATGTCCTGCACCTCGGCATCGCTCAGTCTGGTCATGTCAGTCTGCGACGACATAGATATCCTCCCCGCGCCGCACCACTTCGAAGCTCTTCAGCTTTAACTTGCGGTCGGCGGCGCATTCGCCGGTCTTCACGTCGTATTCGTAGCCGTGCCACGGACAGACGAAATGCATCTCGCCCTTGGAAAATGTCTGGCCCTGAAAGGTGCGGTCGGCGCCGAGCACGTCCTCGACCTTGTGCATCATCACGCCTTCGCAAGCCGGCCCGCCTTGATGCAGGCAGAGGTTCTCGTACGCATAGAACTGTCCCGCCCAATGAAACACGCCGATCTCGGTCGTGCCGGCGCTGACGATGCGGCGGTCGCCTTCGGGAAATTCCGAAAACTTTGCAACGAAGACATCGGGCATGGCGTGTTCCGGACCGTGACTGTGGAAAAGTATGACACCGAATGCGCCGGTGCCGCAACGCGCCTGCGCGCGAGCGGCTTGCGGCGCGCAGCCTTCGCAAATTCTGAATGCAGCCTTGCGTGTTTTCGCATTGTGAAGGGCAGGGGCTTCGCGCATGGTCCGGCCGCAACGAACAGAAAGACCGCCGGTGGACTCCTATCCGATCCTGATCGCCATTGCCGGCGCTTATCTCCTCGCCGGTTTCGTCAAGGGCGTCATCGGGCTCGGCCTGCCGACCGTGGCGATCGGCTTGCTTGGTCTTGTCATGTCGCCGGCGCAAGCCGCCGCGATTTTGATCGTGCCGTCGATGGTCACCAATGTCTGGCAGATGCTTGCCGGCGGCGGCCTGCTGGCCTTGACGCGGCGGCTGTGGCCGATGCTGCTCGGTATTTGCATCGGCACCTATATCGGCGCGGTGCTGCTGCCGCACAGCAACGGCGGCCAGGCGACGATCTGGCTCGGCGTCGCGCTCATCGTCTATGCGGTGCTTGGCCTCTGCAATGTCCATTTTGCGGTGCGGCCGCGGGACGAGGTCTGGCTCGGCCTGCTTGTCGGCGTTGCTACCGGCGCGGTCACGGTGGCGACCGGCGTTTTCGCTCTGCCCGGCACGCCCTATGTCCAGGCGCTGCAAATGGAACGCGACAGGATGGTGCAGGCCCTCGGCCTGGCCTTCACGGTTTCGACCGTGACCTTGGCGATGGCGCTGTCGCATGCCGGCGAGATGAACATGTCGCTGATCGTGCCATCGCTTGTCGGTCTTGCCGTCGCGGTGGCCGGCATGGGGCTAGGGCAACTGGTGCGCGGCGTCATCAAGCCGCAAACTTTCCGCCTGTTCTTTTTTCTCGGCCTGCTGGCCCTCGGCGGGCACCTGGCATTGCGCGGCTTGCTTTAGGGGCGTCCGGCGCAAATATCCGCTTTACCGTTATTTGTTTGCGTGCATATAATTCATCTCCAGCGAATGGGGGATCGATGCCGCATATCAGCGCGCGAGACGGCACCCGGTTGTATGTCGAAGAGGCGGGCCAGGGATCGCCCATCGTCTTCGTTCATGAATATGCCGGCGACTACCGCACCTGGGAGCCGCAGATGCGGTATTTCTCGCGGTCGCATCGCTGCATCACCTACAGCCAGCGCGGGTATCCGCCGTCGGACATTCCCCAAGACGGCGCCAAATATGGTCAGGACATCGCCCGCGATGACGTCATCGCGGTGATGGACGCTCTCAAGATCGACAGGGCGCATGTCGTCGGCCATTCCATGGGCGCGGCGACAGCGCTTCATGTTGGCATTCATTATCCGGATCGTTGTATTTCCGTGACCGCCGCCGGATGCGGCTACGGCTCCAGTCCCGATGCGAAAATCGTTGAGGAAAGCCGCGCCGCCTCGCGCGCCACCGGCGAGGCTTTCGCCAAGGAGGACATCGCGGTGATGGCGGCGCGTTATGGCGATGGCCCGACGCGCCAGACGCACAAGTACAAAGACCCGCGCGGCTACGCCGAATTCATCAAGATGCTGAGCGAACACTCGTCCGTTGGCCATTCGCTGACCATGCTGCATTTGCAGGCCAAGCGCCCGACGCTCTGGGACATGCAGGCCGACCTCAAGAAGTTCAAGCCGCCGCTGCTGGTTCTGGTCGGCGATGAGGACGACTGGTGTCTCGAAGCCAGCGTGTTTCTCAAACGGACCGTGCCGACGGCTGGCCTCGTCGTCATCCCGCGCTCCGGCCACACCATTACTAGCGAAGAGCCGGCGGCGTTCAATGCCGCGCTTTCCGATCTGATCGCCAATGTCGAAGCCGGGAGATGGATGTCTCACCGCGCTCCGTAGGATTGCAAGGGAGTACGTGCAATGGATCTGAAACTTAAAGGCAAAACGGCGCTGGTCACCGGCGGTTCGGAAGGCATCGGTAAAGGCATTGCGCTAGCACTTGCCAAGGAAGGCGTTGACGTCGCCATTTGCGCGCGGCGCAAGGAGCCGCTGGAGGCCGCTGCCGCCGAAATCGCCAAGGCGACCGGCCGTAAGATCGTCGCCATCCCCGCCGATTTGCGCAAGGACGCCGACGCCAAGAACTTCATCGAAGCCGCGCACAAGGCGCTCGGCCGCATCGACATCATGATCAACAATGCCGGCTCGGCCGCCGGCGGCGTCATCGAGCATCTCACCGAAGACGATTGGGAAAAAGGCCTGCAACTCAAGTTCATGGGCTATGTGCGCTGCCTGCGCTACGCGCTGCCGATCATGGTCAAGCAGGGCGGCGGCCGCGTCGTCAATCTGATCGGCAATGACGGCGTCAAGCCGTCCTACTGGGAAATCTGCCCCGGCGCGGCCAATGCCGCGGGCCAGAACCTGACGCTTTCGCTCGCCGGCCAATATGGCCGCGACAATATATCCTTCGTCGCCGTCAATCCGGGCCCCGTGCGCACCGAGCGCTGGGCCGGCCTGGTCGATGCCATGGCGCGCGATATGAAAATCCCGCGCGAGCAGGCCGACAAGCTTGCCCCGGCATCGATCCCGATGGGCCGCATCGCCGAAGTGGAAGAGGTGGCCAATCTCGTCGTCATGCTGGCGTCGCCGATGATGGAAATGGTCAACGGCACCATGATCGAAATCGACGGCGGTCAGGACAAGGCCTTGATGGACCGCTTCCGCGACCGGCCAAAAGCTTAAAATCGTTCGACGAACGCACGACATCTATCCAACGTGTGCAAACATGGAGTTGAGTTTTAAGAACAAGGACTATGCAAACAAAATGCGCTGTCGTGCCGCATTTCGTGTCATAGCCCTTGCTTGACAACGAGCGCGTTGCGGTCGGATTATTTGCGTACAAACACTCGACCGCAAAGTGCGACATCCGGTTTTTTTGACACGCGGTTCGCATTGCGCGCGCCGCCGCCCCGCAAGGAGGTTTGCTATGAGATCCACGCGCCACATGCTTGCTCTCGCTACCGCGCTTGCCTGCGCCTTCGCCGCGCCGGCCTTTGCGCAAGGCACCATCAAGATCGGCGAACTGAACAGCTACAAGGCGCAGCCGGCCTTCCTTGAGCCGTACAAGCGCGGCATGGAGTTGGCGCTTGAGGAGATCAACGGCAAAGGCGGCGTGCTCGGCAAGAAGCTGGAGCTGATCATCCGTGACGACGGCGCCAATCCCGGTGAAGCGGTGCGCGTTGCTGAAGAGCTGGTGACACGCGAAGGCGTCGTCATGCTGACCGGCACGTTCCTGTCCAACATCGGCCTGGCGGTGACCAACTTCGCCGGCCAGAAGAAAGTGTTCTTCCTCGCCTCGGAGCCTTTGACCGACAAAATCACCTGGGCTGACGGCAACAAGTATACCTATCGCCTGCGCGCCTCGACATACATGCAGACGGCGATGCTGATGCCGGCGGCTTTGGCCGCCAACGCCAAGCGCTGGGCGATCGTCTATCCGAACTACGAATACGGCCAGTCGGCCGCCGCGACCTTCAAGGAGATGCTGAAGAAAGCGCAGCCCAACGCGGAAATCGTCACAGAGCAGGCGCCGCCGATCGGCAAGGTCGATGCCGGCGCGGTGGCGCAGGCCATCGACGACGCCAAGCCGGACGCGATCTTCAACGTGCTGTTCGGCGCCGACCTCACCAAGTTCGTGCGCGAAGGCAACACCCGCGGCGTGTTCAAGAACCGCACCGTGGTCAGCCTGCTGTCGGGCGAGCCGGAATATCTCGATCCGCTCGGCGAGGAAACGCCGGTCGGCTGGATCGCCACCGGCTATCCGTGGGACAAGATCAAGACGCCGGAGCACGTTGCCTTCCTCACCGCGTACCAGAAGAAGTTCAACGATTATCCGCGGCTCGGTTCGATCGTCGGCTACACCACGATCAAGTCGATCGCAGCGGGCATCACCGCGGCCAAATCGACAGACACCGAGAAACTGGTGCAGGCGTTCAAGGGCCTGTCCGTCTCCGGTCCGTTCGGCACCTTCACCTACCGCGCCAGCGACCATCAGGCGACGATGGGCGCCTATGTCGGCAAGCTTGCGCTTGAAAAAGGTAAGGGCACGATGACCGACATCAAATATGTCGATGGCGCCAGCGTGCTGCCGAGCGATGCCGAAACCAAGAATCTGCGGCCGGCGGCGGATTGAGGGTTGGGCTTCGGACCGCGCTTACTTTCCCTCTCCCCTTGTGGGAGAGGGTGCCGAACGAACGAAGTGAGTGAGGCGGGTGAGGGGTCAGTGTCAGATATAAAGCTCCGACCCCTCACCCGGCTCGCGCTACGCTACCGCTTCGCGCGATCCACCCTCTCCCACAAGGGGAGAGGGTAAGAAGAAGAGCGGCGGCGCTAACAAGATGACCCTCAACGCCTTCCTGTTTCAGGTCCTCAACGGACTATCGTCGGCCTCCGGTCTGTTTCTGATTGCGGCCGGGCTGTCGCTGATCTTCGGCGTCACCCGCATCGTCAATCTGGCGCATGGGTCCCTGTATATGCTGGGGACCTATATTGCCTACACGTTCGCAACGAAGATCGGCGGCGTCACCGGCTTCTGGGGCGGCATTGTTGCCACCGCGCTGATTGTCGGCGCGCTTGGTGCGGCGATCGAGTTCGTATTGCTGCGGCGCATCTATCGAGCACCGGAATTGTTCCAGCTGCTCGCGACATTCGCTCTGGTGCTGGTCATTAACGACTTTGCGCTGTGGCTGTGGGGACCGACCGATCTGCTCGGCCCGCGCGCGCCGGGTTTTCGTGGCGCCGTCGAAATTCTCGGCCGAAGGCTGCCGAGCTATGACCTGTTCCTCATCGTCATCGGGCCGCTGGTGCTGCTGGCGCTGCATCTGACGCTGACGCGCACCCGCTTCGGCCGGCTGATCCGCGCCGCGACGCAGGATCGCGAAATGGTCGGCGCGCTCGGCGTCAATCAGGCGGTGCTGTTCACATCGGTGTTCGCGCTCGGCGCCGCGCTGGCCGGGCTCGGCGGCGCGCTGCAAATTGCGCGAGAGCCAGCAAACCTAGCAACCGATCTGATCGCGCTCGGTGACGCCTTCGTCGTCGTCGTGGTTGGCGGCATGGGCTCGATTCCGGGCGCTTATCTGGCTGCCGTCATCATCGCCGAAGTGAAGGCCTTGTGCGTCGGCATCGGCACGGTCGATTTCGGCTTCGTCACAATCAACTTCTCAAAATTCACGCTGGTCGCCGAATTCCTGGTGATGGCGATTGTCCTGATCGCGCGGCCTTACGGCCTGCTCGGCAAGGCGCAAGGCGCGGTGCGCTCGATCGCCGAGCCGGAAGAACCGCTCCGTCCGGCAACGCCGTTGCTGAAAGCCTTCGGCGTGGCCGTACTCGCCGTTCTGGTGTGCCTGCCCTTGCTGGCGCAAAGCTCGCCCTATGTGCTGGTGCTCGGCATCGACGTCCTGATCGCGGTGATCTTCGCCACCTCGCTGCATTTCATCATGGGGCCGGGCGGCATGCATTCGTTCGGCCATGCCGCTTACTTTGGCCTCGGCGCCTATGGCGCGGCATTGCTGGTGAAATGGCTTGCCTGGCCGATGGGAGCGGCGCTGGTCGCCGCGCCCGTGCTGGCTGTTGCCGGCGCGCTTTTGTTCGGCTGGTTCGCGGTCCGTCTCTCCGGCGTCTATCTCGCCATGCTGACGCTTGCCTTCGCGCAGATCGTCTGGGCCGCGGTTTTCCAATGGGAGGGTTTCACCGGCGGTAGTAACGGCGTTATCGGCGTCTGGCCGCCGCCGCCGTTCGACAAATCGTGGGTCTATTTCCTGCTGACGCTCGCGCTCGCGGTGGCGGCCGTGCTCCTGCTGCGCCGTTTCCTGTTCGCCCCGTTCGGCTACGCGATGCGGGCGGGGCGCGATTCCCCGTTGCGCGCTGAGGCCATCGGCATCGACGTCAAGCGCGTGCACTGGCTCGGCTTCGCCATTGCCGGCCTCGTCTGCGGCGTCGCCGGCGGGCTGTTCGCCTTTGCCAAGGGCTCGATCTCGCCGGAGACCATCCACATCAACCGCTCGATCGACGGCCTGGTGATGGTCCTGCTCGGCGGCGTGCAGACCTTGACCGGGCCGATTGCCGGCGCCTCGGTGTTCGCGCTGCTTCAGGACACGGTGATGCGGCAGACGGAATACTGGCGCGCGCTGATGGGCGCGATCATTCTGCTGCTGGTGCTGACCTTCCCGCAGGGCATTGTCGGCGCCTTTGCCTCGTTGTGGCGCAGGATGGGAGGGCGCACATGAGCGTGCTCGAACTCCGTGCCCTCAGCAAATCCTTCGGCGGTGTCCATGCCGTGCGCGATGTCAGCTTCGCGATTGGCAAAGGCGAGTTCCTCGCCATGATCGGGCCGAACGGCGCCGGCAAATCGACCTGCTTCAACATGATCAACGGCCAGCTCAAGCCCGACAGCGGCGAGATCCTGTGCGACGGCCGCAACATCGCAGGCCTTGCGCCGCGCGACATCTGGCGGCTCGGCGTCGGACGGACTTTTCAAGTGGCCGCGACCTTCGGCTCAATGACCGTGATCGAGAATGTGCAAATGGCGCTGATCTCGCACGGCCGCGAAATCTATCGCCTGTGGCGGCCGGCTGCGTCGCATCATCGCGCCCGCGCGCTGGAATTGCTGGCGCATGTCGGCATGGAAGCCGCCGCCGACCGGCCGAGCCGCGAGCTCGCCTATGGCGACGTCAAGCGCGTCGAACTGGCGATTGCGCTGGCCAACGATCCCAAACTTCTATTGATGGACGAGCCGACCGCCGGCATGGGCACGAGCGAGCGCCATGGCCTGATCGAACTGGTGAAGCGGCTGGTGGTCGAGCGCGGTATTTCGGTGCTGTTCACCGAACATTCGATGGATGTGGTGTTCGCCTTCGCCGACCGCATCATTGTGCTGGCGCGCGGCCAGTTGATCGCCGACGGCGATGCCGCGACGATCCGCGACAACCCGCAGGTGCGCGAGGTCTATTTCGGCACCGGCAAGACGTTCGCGGGAGCCTCTGCATGAGCAACGCCATGCTCTCCGTCGAAAGCTTGAGCGCCTGGTATGGCGCGGCGCGCATTCTGTACGATCTCTCGTTCGAGGTCGGCCGTGGCGAGGTCGTCGCTCTCATGGGCCGCAACGGCGCCGGCAAATCGACGACGATGAAGGCGATCATGGGCCTGATCGCGCAGCGCCAGGGCAAGGTCGTCTTCAACGATGCCGACATCTCAAAGCTGGAGCCGTACCAGATCGCGCGGCGCGGCCTCGGCTTCACGCCGGAAGACCGCCGTATCTTTTCCGACCTGACAGTTCTGGAAAATCTCGACATCGGCCGCCAGCCGCCGCGTCAGTTTCCCGACGGTGCACCGGCGCCGCTGTGGACGCCGGAGCGGCTGTTCGCGCTGTTTCCCAATCTCGCCGAAATGCAGGACCGCCCCGGCGGCCGCATGAGCGGCGGCGAGCAGCAGATGCTGACCGTTGCGCGGACGCTCATGGGAAATCCGTTGCTGGTGCTGCTCGACGAGCCGTCGGAGGGCGTCGCGCCCTTGATCGTCGAACAGATGGCCAACACCATCGTCGAGCTGAAGAAAGAGGGCCTGTCGATTCTGCTCTCCGAACAGAACATTCATTTCGCGCAACTGGTGTCGGACAGGGTTTATGTGCTGGAGAAGGGCCAAATCCAGTGGCACGGCACCATGGCGCAGCTTTCCGCCAGCCCCGACATTCAGCGCGCTTATCTGACCGTTTAAAACGCCGAAGGGGGCTTTCGTCCGCGCGCTTTCCCGGTCATGATTTGCCAAAGCGAAAAGGAATGGCAATGCCGCGCGACAAGTTGAAGGTCATCGTGCCGCCGGGCGAACCGGGCGCGCAAGGCTATGTGCTCGACGAGCAGGTCGGCTTTCTGATGCGGGTTGCCGTGCAGCGGCATACCTCGATTTTCACCGCGCGCATGATCGAGGGACTGACGCAGACGCAGTTCGCCGCGCTCGCCAAATTGTTCGAAGTCGGGCCCTGTTCGCAGAACCATCTCGGCCGGCTGATATTTCTCGACGCCGCGACGATCAAGGGCGTGGTCGACCGTCTCGGCGTGCGCGGCTTCGTCACCGCGCTGGCCGATCCGAAGGACCGCCGCCGCCGCGCCGTGGCGTTGACAGAGCGCGGCCGTGAAGTGACCGAAGCGGCGATGGTTGTCGCCGCCGAGATCACCGCGGCGACCTTGGCGCCGCTGACGGTGCAGGAGCGGCACGCGGCGTGCGAACTGTTGAAGAAGTTGAGCTAGGTCAAGAGAAATCCAGAGGTCCAGCGCATGCGGCGCGCTCCCTCTCCCCTGGGGGGAGAGGGTTGGGGTGAGGGGGCAAGTGACTCTCTTGAGTTCCTAACCCCTCACCCGGCACACTTCGTGTGCCGACCTCTCCCAATGGGAGAGGTGAAGAAGAACTAATACCCGTACAGCTCCGCCGGGTTTTCGACCAATATCTTGTGCCGAGTCTTCTCGTCCGGCACCCAGTCGAGCAGCATGTCGAGCATCCAGGCATGCTGCGGCGTGCGTTCGCCGGCCATCGGGTGCGGCCAGTTGCTGGCCCACAGGCCGCGGTCGGGCGCGTGCTTCGCCAGGATTTTGGCGAGCTTGCCGACGTCGTCATAGAATGGCGGGCCGACCTTCGAGGTCTCGTAAGGCGCGGCGAGCTTGTACCAAACCTTGCCGGTGTCGATCAGGCGCAGCAGCGCCTTGAAGCCTTCGTGGTCGGGCTCGACCGGCTCGAGAAACTTGCCGACATGATCAATGGTGACAGTGGTCGGGATGCGCTTGAGCAGGGCCTCGAAGTCGCCGAGCAGGCGGCCGTCGGTCTGGAAGTTGACGGTCCAGCCGAACGGCGCGACCCGCGCCGCCATCGGCTCGAGCAATTCGATCGGCAACGGTGCGCCGGCCAACATGAAGAAGCGGATGCCGCGCACGCCAAGCTTGGTCAGGCGATCCAGCTCGGCGTCGGTGACGGTGTCGTCGACCACGACAATGCCGCGCGCGCCGGGCCCGATGTCGGCCATGGTCTTCAAGAGCAGCGAGTTGTCCTTGCCGTAGGCGGAGGCCTGCACGACGATGGTGCGGTCGATGCCGAGGCCTTCGCGCGCCACCAGATAATCGGCGAGCGAGGCCGGCGGCGGCAGCACCTTGGCTGTCTTGGCCGTCGGATAGCTGGCGTCATAGACGTGGATGTGACAGTCGCAGGAATTCGGCGGCGCTTTCAGCTTCGGCGCGCTCTGGTCGGTCATGGTCGGTCCTTCGTAAAGCAAGGCGTCAGGGGCAGATATAGCCCGCGCCGCTCGGATTCTTGAAGCATCCGACCGATTCCGGCAACAGGTGCTTGGGCAGCCACAGCACCACTTCCGGGAAGAAGATGCAGAACGCGATGGCGGTGAAGAAGATAATGTAGATCGGCAACGAGGCGAACATCGCCTTGCTGAACTTCACGCCGATGAATTTCGACGCCATCAGCAGGCACAGCCCGTAGGGCGGGGTGATCAGGCCGAAGGCCAAGGTCACGATGATGACGACGCCCATGTGCACAGGGTTGATATCGGCGCTGACCGTCAGGTCAGTAATGATCGGCATGAAGATGATGATCGCTGGAATTGCGTCGATGAAGTCGCCGACGACAATGAACAGCACCACCAGCAGCAGCATGATCATGAACGGGTCGCCGCCCGCGGTATTGGAAATCCAGCCCGATACAACGGCCGGGCCGCGCAAATAGGCCAGCATCCAGCCGAACATCGAGGCCGCGCCAATGGTGATCAGCGGGATCGAATACAAAAGCCCGGTCATCGCCATGTCGCGCGGCAGGTTGACCAGATGCGCGCGGTTCAGAACGGGAATGGCGAAAAAGACGATATAGGCGACGGCGATGACGCCGGCCTCGGTCGGTGTGAACTGGCCGGTGAGAATGCCGCCCATGATGATGACCGGGATCACCAGCGGGATGGCGGCTTCGCGTGTCGCGGCGGTGAACTGGCCGAAGGTGGCGCGCTTGTGCTTGAAGCCGACCGGCCCGAAGAAATAGCTATAGATCATCAGCCCGATGCCGACGAGCACACCGGGCACCACGCCGCCGAGAAACAAGCCGCCGATCGAGACATTGCCAGTGGCGCCATAGACCACGGCCATGATGCTCGGCGGAATAAGATTGGCCATGGTCGCGGCCGAGGCGATCAGCGCCGCCGTGAAAGCGAGGTCGTAGCCCTCGCGCTTCATTTCCGGTCCGAGCGTGCGCGTCAGCACCGCGACGTCGGCCGCCGACGAACCGGAAATGCCGGCGAAGAACATGCTGAACAAGGTCACCACCTGGGCGAGACCGCCGCGGAAATGGCCGACCATGGTCTGCGACAGGCGGATCATGCGCGCGGTGACGTTCGCCGACGTCATCAGGTCGCCGACCAGGAGGAAGAACGGAATGGCCAGCAGCGCCTCGGTGTCCATGCCGTTGAACAGCTGCGCCATCATCGAGGCGATGCTGACGGAGGTGAACGCCGTCACCACCAGCACCGAGCCGATCAGCGCGAACGCCACTGGAACGCCCATATAGCCGAGAAACAGGAACAGAAATCCCATCAAGAAGATCAGCGCGCCATTGGTTGTCACAGCACTTCGCTCCCGAGGCTCTCATGATGCGGCGCGCTTTTCGGGGCGGCAAAGCCGTTCTTCCAGCCATTGACCATTTGTTCGATCGTGAAGATGGCGACCAGCAGGCCGCACAGCGGAATGGCGGCATAGAAGCTGGCGAGCGGCGTCATCGACGGCATGCGCAGGCTCTTGAAGCCGTCAAGGAAATTGAGATAGCCGAAATAGATCATGCAGATCGCGACGGCGAGCACGACCATGCGGTTGAAGATTTCGAAGAACAGGCGGCGGTTGCCGGTCAGCGATTCCGCGAGCACGGCAAGATAAAGGTGGTCGTTGCGGCGGGTCGCCGCGGCGACGCCGATGAAGATGCCGTAGATGAAGAACGTCATCGTCACTTCCTGGAGCCACAGCCAGGGATGGCCGATGGTGCGGGTGACGACGTCGCACATGACCAGGATGCAGAAGCCGGTGATGGCGATGCCGCACAACACCATCAAGACCTGTTCGAGCAGGTCGAGCGCCGGCCATTTCAGATGGCGCTGCTCCGCCAAGACCAGCCCATTGAATTTGCGCATGCGCATTTCTTTCGTGTCGGCCAGGCCAGGCAACCAGGAAGGAACGAGGCGGGAAGGCGATTGCCTCCCCGCCTCGCCGAGGCTCAGTCTACTTGACGTTGCGGACCAGTTCGAGAACCTTCACGGCGTGCGGGCCGAGATCCTTGGCCAGATTGTCCTGGATCGGCTTGCTGATCGCGGAAAAGCCGCTCTTGTCGACGGTCTTGATGACCTTGACGCCGATCTTTTCGAGCTTGGCCAACGCCTCGTGCTCGAGGCGGAACGCTTCGGTCGGCTCTTTCTGGCTGACTTCGTCGGCGGCGGCCTGCACCCACTTCTTCTGGTCGGCGGAAAGGCTCGACCACACCTTGTCGCTGACGAACAGCACCGAGGCATTGGCCTCGTGTTCGGTGAGCGACAGCACGGGCGCCACTTCATAGTGCTTGTTGATCAGGTAGTTGTTGATGCCGTTCTCGGCCATGTCGACGACGCCGGTTTGCAGTGAGGTATAGACCTCGCCGAACGGCATGTGCACGACCTGTGAACCATAGGCCGGGAACAAGGTATCCTCGGTGACGGTGGCCTGGACGCGGATCTTCAGGCCCTTGATGTCGGCAACTTTTTCGACGCCCTTCTTGCCGTACATGTGGCGCAGGCCCTGCGAGCCGAGGCCGATCATGTGCGCGCCCTTCATCTTGGCGGCGTACAATTCCTTCATCGCCGCGATGACGGTCGGGTCGCCCAGCACCTTGATGTTGTGCTTTTCGTCGCGGAAGATGAAGTGCAGCGAGAAGACGCCGGACTCCGGCTGCGCCGTCGAGGCGTTGGCAGTCGACATCAGCACGAAGTCGATGTCGCCGGTCTGCACCTTCTGCAAGGTCTGCGCTTCGGTGCCGAGCTGGGCGCCGGGATACTGGTTGATCGACAGCGTGCCCTTGCTCAGTTCCATCAGCTTTTTATTGAACATTTCGGCGCCGACGCCGTAGCCGCTGGTCTTGGGCTGGTCGTAGGCGAAGGAGAAGGCGCGATTTTGCGCCAGCGCCGCGGTCGATGACAGCGCCAGCGCGACGCCAAGCAGAATGCCGCGCGAAAGCGGCAGATACCGTGAAACGGACATTATATCCTCCCGTGTGTTTTGCCGCTGTTGTCGGCTCTTTTTTGCCCGCCTTTCGAGGCGCGGCGCGGCATTATCGCCCAGTCCGAATTTGTTCACAAGATAGTTTTTAAGATTGTATACTATCGGGACGGGTGGCAATTTAAGCCCCATGGCGACGTCGAAAGCATCGAGAAAGCCGGCCGCGCGCAAGGAAGCGGCAAAAGCCGCTGCCGACGCCCCGGCAGGGCCGGATCATGCGCGCGAGCCATCGGTCGTCAGCCGCATCACCCGGAAGCTGGAAGAAGACATCGTGCTCGGCCGCCGCCATCCGCGCGAACGCCTGGTCGAGCAGGACTTGTGCGAGAATTTCAACACCCATCGCGGCGACGTCCGGCTGGCTTTGTTCGAGCTTGAGAAGAAGGGCATCGTCCAGCGCATCCCCAATCGCGGCGCCATCGTGCGCGACCTCTCGCCCGGCGAGGTGACCGAGATCTACGGCGTGCGCGAAGAGCTCGAGGTGATGGCGGTGCGCATCCTGCCGTTCCCGGTGCCGAAGGACGACATCGAGCGGCTTGAGGCGCTGCAGGCCGAGCACAGCAGAGCGGTCGATGCCGGCGATCTGCTCGGCGTGTACTACAGCAACGTGCATTTCCACCGCGCGCTGTTCGGCCTGTGCGGCAATCGCTGCCTGATCGAGACCATCGAGCAACTGGCGCAAAAGGTGTCCGGCATCCGCTCATACGCCCACGCCAATCCGGCGGCGCTGAACGCCACGCGCCGCGACCATGTCGAGATGATCGAGGCGCTGCGCCATTCGCGCCGCGACGACCTGATTGCGCTAACGCGGCGTCATCTCAAGCCGGCGGCGCAGGCCTATATCCGCGCCTATCGGCAGCGCTTCGGCGACAATGTCTGAGCGTTAGCGCAAACCGGTTTTTTTCAGGATTGATTTGAGCCGCTGCGGCGTCACCGGCAGTTCGGCGATCGTGCCCGGTCTTTGCAGCGCGTCGTCGATTGCCGCGGCGATGACCGCGCCGACCGGATTAGCGCCGCCTTCGCCGGCGCCTTTCAGGCCCATCGGATTGAGCGGGCTCGGCGCGTCCTCGGTGATGAGGATCGACATTTGCGGCACTTCGCGCGATGTCGGCATCAGGTAGTCGGCAAAGGTGACGGACAGCGGCTCGCCATTGTCGTCATAGACGAACTCCTCGAGCAGCGCGCCGCCGAGACCTTGCGCCAGCCCGCCGGCAATTTGCGATTCGACCAGCCGCGGATTGACGGCCTTGCCGATGTCATAGCCGATGACATAGCGCTCGATGGCAACGCCGCCGGTGTCGCTGTCGATTTTCACGGCGGCGACATGCACGCCGTAAGGATAAACCATGTGCGACGAAAGGAAGGTGTCCTCGGCGGATAGATCTCCGGGCCGGGCTTGCGCCAGCTCGGTGAGCGTCATCGACGGGCCGGTGTTGTCGCGGCGGACGATCTCGCCATTGATGATATCGAGCGCGGCGGCATCGGTTTGCATCAGTTCGGCGGCGAGGCGCAAAACCTTGCCGCGCAGTTTCACCGAAGCGAGGCGGGTGGCTTCGCCGCACATCACGGTGACTCTTGAGGCAAATGCGCCGGCGCCCTGGTCGATGCGGTCGGTCTGGCCGTGCACGACATTGATCGTCGCATAGTCGACGCCGAGCGCGTCGGCGGCGATCTGCGCCATCGCGGTTTCGACGCCCTGGCCGATGGAGGCGACGCCGGTGACAACCTCGACCTTGCCGTCGTTTTTGATT
The DNA here is from genome assembly GCA_945870035.1 of Rhizobium sp. Q54. GTDB lineage: Bacteria > Pseudomonadota > Alphaproteobacteria > Rhizobiales > Xanthobacteraceae > Pseudolabrys. Next base: position 23,595 of record CAMBQQ010000009.1, read on the forward strand.
TCGACGCGCACGGTGTCGGACGGGCCCAGCCCGCTCTTCTCGACGAACATGGCGACGCCGGCGCCGACCATTTCGCCGGCAGCCCGGCGCTTCTTCAGACTTGCTTGCAACGCAGGCCAGCCGGCGCGTTCAAGTGTCTTGTCTAGCAGCAGCGCGTAGTCGCCGGAATCGTAGACAATATGCGTGCCGAGCGTTTCAAGATGCAGGTCGTAGGGCATCGCGCTCTTGGCGATCAGGTTGCGGCGGCGGATTTCGACGCCATCGATGCCGACTTTGGCGGCAATGGCATCCAGCACCCGCTCGCGCACGAAGCTTGATTCATAGCGTCCCGGCGCGCGATAGGTGCCGCACGGCGTCTTGTTGGTGAGACGGATGTGGCCGGCGACACGATAGGCCGGCACGCGATACGGGCCCGGCAGCATGGCGGCGGCGAGATCTGGCACGGTGGCGGCATGCGTGCGCATGTAGGCACCGTTGTCGTGATAGAATTTGTCATCGATGGCCAGGATATGGCCGGCGGCATCGATAGCGGCGCGAATATTGTGCTGCTGCTGGCGGGAATGGTTGGCGGCGATCAGATGCTCGCGGCGGTCCTCGATCCATTTGACCGGCTTTTTGAAGTGCAAGGCGGCGGCGCAAACCAGCACGTCTTCTGGATAGATTTCGCCGCGAATGCCGAAACCGCCGCCGACATGGCCTTCAAGCAAATGCATGTTGGTGCGGCTGCGGCCGATCATCTTTGCGATGTGATCGCGATTCCACCACGGTACCTTGGCGGCGCCGTGCATTTCGAGAATGTCGCGTGCCTCGTCGTAACGGGCGATTGCGCCGCGCGTTTCCAGCGGCACGCCGGAATGGCGGCCGATCGAAAGCTCCAGCGTGACGATCGCATGCGCGGCGTTGAACGCGGCGTCGACATCGCCATAGGATTTGCGGATGATGCTCGGCTCGGTGGCGCGCTCGGCATCGAATGGGCCGGTATCGCCGGAGGCGTGCATCACCGGCGCGAGCGTTTCGATGTTCAATTCGACCAGTTCGGCAGCGTCTTCGGCGATATAGGGATCGGCGGCGAAGACGACGGCGACCGGCTCTCCGACATAACGCACATAATCGTTCGCCAATATCGGTTGCCGGTAGGGCTCCAGTTCGACCAGCCCGGTGAGGCGAAACGGGATCGGCGGGATGTGCGCGACATTGTCACGCGTCCATACGGCGTGGACGCCGGGCAACGTCAGCGCCGCCGCGGCATTGATGCCTTGCAGCTTCCCATGCGCGACCGGCGAGCGGACCACGCGCATGTGCCATTGACCGGGGAAGGAGATATCAGCGGCGAAGCGGCCCTGGCCGAGCAATAGAGGACGGTCTTCGAGACGCGGAACGGAGCGGCCGACGAATTTGGCAGGGGCGGTCATTTCCCGCGCATCTGCTCAGCCGCCGCGCGCACAGCCTTGATGATGTTCTGATAGCCGGTGCAGCGGCACAGATTCGACGACAGCACGTCGAGAAGGTCGTCATCGCTGATATTCGGTTCGCGCTCCAGTACACCGACCGCCAGCATCAGAAATCCGGGCGTGCAGAAGCCGCACTGCAGGCCGTGGTGGTCCATGAAGGCCTGCTGCATGACGTGCAGCGTGTCGCCATCGGCAAGGCCTTCGACGGTGCGGATTTTCTTGCCCTCGGCCTGCACGGCGAACATCAGGCACGAGCGCACCGGCTCGCCATTGACGATGACGGTGCAGGCGCCGCAGATGCCGTGTTCGCAGCCGATATGGGTGCCGGTCTGGCCGCAATCCTCGCGGATGGCGTCGGCCAGAGTGCGGCGCGCTTCGACATTAATCGCGTGGGCGTGACCATTGATACTGAGGGTGAGGGCGGTTTTTTCGGTCATGCGATTTTCTTTTTGGCTTGTTCGGCCTCGCGCAACACCGCCCTGATCCGTTGCGGCGTTGCCGGAATGATGTCGATCTCGACGTTAAATGGCGTCAGCGCATCGTTGATGGCGTTGAGCACTGCGGCCGGCGCGCCGATGGTGCCGCCTTCACCGAGGCCCTTGGCCTTGGTGATCGATTGCGTCGATGGCGTTTCGATGTGATGCAGTTCGATATTCGGCATTTCATGCGCGGTTGGCGGCATGTAGTCGGCTAGATTGGCGGTGAGAATGCCGCCGTCGCCGTCGTATACGATCTCCTCGAGCAGCGCGTTGCCGATGCCTTGCGCGACGCCGCCATGCACCTGGCCGTCGGCGATCATCGGATTGATGATGCGGCCGGCGTCTTCCGCCACCAGATAGCGTTCGACCTTGACGAAGCCGGTGTCCGGATCGAGGTCGACAATGGCGACATGGCAGGCATTGGAAAACGTGCCGGGCGGATCGTAGGTGCCGCTCTCATTTAGGCCGGGCTCCAACTCGCCCTTAAAGCGATGCGCCTGCGTGTAAATCTCACGCGCCATGCTGGCGATGCTGACCGTGCGGTCGGTGCCGGCGACCTTGGCGTGGCCACCTTCCAGCACGATGTCGTTTTCCGCCGCTTCCAACATGTGGCTGGCGATCTTGACCAGCTTGGCGCGCACCTTGCGCGCCGCGATCAGAGTGGCACCGCCGGAAATCACCAGCGAGCGGCTGGCGAACGTGCCCCAGCCATAAGGCGCAGTGTCGGTGTCGCCGTGTATGACCTTGATGAGGTCGGGCGGAATGCCGAGTTCGTCGGCGATGATCTGGGCCAAAGTGGTGCGCAAGCCCTGGCCATGCGGCGACGAACCGATGCGCGCCTCGACATAGCCGGACGGATCGACGCTGACATGCACCGTTTCCCAGCCCGGCGTGATCGCCATGCCGCGCGCGGCAAAAGCCGGACTGCCGTAGCCGGTGCGCTCCGAGAACGTTGCAAAGCCGATGCCGAGATAGCGGCCCCTGGCGCGGGCCTCTTTCTGGCGCGCGCGGAAGGCGGGCACGCCGATCTCGTGCACCGCCATGTCCAGCGTCTCTTTATAGGTGGCTTCGTCGTAAACGAGGCCGGTCGCGGACGTATAAGGAAATTTGTCGATCAGGTTGCGGCGGCGAATGTCGACCGGGTCGAGCGCGAAAGCCTTGGCGGCCTTGTCCATCAGCCTCTCAATCGTGAAGGTGATGATCGGCCGCGACACACCGCGATAGGCCGCCATGGTGCAGGTGTTGGTCAGTACGCCGCGCGCCAGACATTGATAGTGCCGCACGTCATAAGGGCCCGGCATTTCCGCCATCGCCATCAGCGGCTCGACGCCGCAGGTGGTCGGGAAGCAGGAATAGGCGCCAACATTGGAGACGACATCGGCGCGCAGCGCCAAGAGCTTGGCGTCCTTGTCGAAGGCGCCTTCCAGCGTGACGTACTGGTCGCGCGAATGGAACGAAGCGATCAGGTTTTCGCGGCGGTCCTCGGTCCAGGCCACGGTGCTTTTCAGTTTGCGCGCCAGCCAGACCAGTAGCACATATTCGCTGCACAGCGACATCTTCTGGCCAAAGCCGCCGCCGACATCCGGCGCGATAACGCGCAGATCGCTCTCGCGCATGCCGAGAAGGTCGGCGATGGCGGTACGCATCAGATGCGGCATTTGCGTCGTGCAGGTGAGGGTGACGCGGCCGTTGGTCCTGTCGTATGCCGCATGCGCCGCGCGCGCTTCCATCGGCGTCGCGTTCTGGCGGTGCGAGCGGGCGTCGATCTTCACGACTTTGGCGGCGCTGGCCCAGACACCGTCGAAGCCTGGCGTTTTGACGGTGCCTTTGACAATGACGTTGCCAGGCGCCTCGATGTGAATCTGCGGCGCGCCGTTTGCCAGCGCATCGCGCGAATCGACCAGCGGCATGCTCGCATCGATATTGAGTTCAACCAGATCGGCGATGTCTTCAGCTTCTTCCTCGCTCGATGCGACGACAGCGGCCACCGCTTCGCCGACAAAGCGCACGACGTCTTCGGCGAGAATGGGCTGGCCGACGGCCTTGTACTCGAACTTGTGCAGCATCGGCGTGATCTTCTTCACCGCCTTCAGATCGGCGGCGGTGATGACCAGCGCGCCGTCCGGCGCCTTGATGTTGCCGATAGTGCCCGCGGCATTCGGGCTGCGCACGAAGCGCACCCAATGTGTGGCGGCGAGATCGGCAGTGAAGTGGCCTTGCCCCGTCACCAAAGCCGGGTCTTCCAGCCGCCTGATGGCGCGGCCGACCCATTTCAACGCATCGCCGTGCGAGCCTTTGGTTGGGGCATTCATGTGAGAGAGTGCTCCAGCGCTCGTCTCACAACCGCGCGCACCAGATCGCGGCGGTATTCGGCATTGGTCTGGTGATCTTCGAGCGGATCGACGGCGTCGCTCGCCGCAAGCGCCGCGGCGCGGAAGGCGGGGTCGCCCGGCGGCTGGCCATTCAAAGCCGATTCGGCTTCTTCAATACGGCGCGGCGACGATTCGGCGCCGCCGACGCCGATACGTGCCTCACTGATCTTGCCGTCGGCAACGCGATAGGTGACCAGCGACGACGCCATGGCGAAATCGCCGGCGCGGCGGCTGAATTCGTTGAAGCCGAATTTGGCGTCGGCCGCGAGCAGGGGGAGGCGGACTTCGGCCAGCAATTCGTCCTCGGCCAAAGCGGTCGACATGATGCCTTCGAAGAAATCGGCGGCCGCGATCTCGCGCTCGCCGCGCTGGCTTTTGGCGATCATGGTTGCGCCCAATGTCGCCGCGGTCAGGCACCATTCCGACGCCGGATCGGCGTGGGCGAGGCTGCCGCAGAAGGTGCCGCGCATGCGGATCGGGTAATGAGCGATGTGGCGCGCCACATAGCTCAGCAGGGCGGCCAGCGGATTATCGACGGCCGGGCCATGAAACGCCGCGTGCCGCACCCGCGCGCCAATGGTGAGCGCCGTGCCGTCGCTATCGAGCCGGTCGAGCCCGGCGATCTCGTTGATGTCGATGAGGTGCGCCGGTTTGGCGAGGCGGAACGCCATGATCGGCACCAGGCTTTGGCCGCCGGCCAGAATGCGGCCGTCCTGGCCGGCCAGCTGCGACAGCATTGCCAGCGCCTGTTGAAGCGTGCGCGGCACATGGCGGACGAAGGGCGCTGGTTTCATCGGCTTTCCTGCGCGTTGGCGGGCGCGGCGGTTCCTGAAATCGCTTGTATGCTAACGATCTCGGATCGGCCAAGTCAACGCGGGGCGGAGCCTACCAGCCGAAATCTCTGATCCGCTCGAAGTTTTGACGCACCGCCGGTTGCACCTGCGCCGGGCCGAGGCGCACCATCAGGCCGTGCCATTTGTCGGCGGCGTTGACCAGCAGGTCGGTAAACGCATTGCCCGGCAGATCGCGGCTGAAATGGCGAATGCCCTGCGAATCGAACAGGGCGAATAACGCGAAGGCGATCAGCATGGCGAAAGCGGCCGAGCGCGCATTGGCGGCGCTATCCGGAATTTTGCCGTCCGGCGTCCGCCGAAAGCGTATCGCCGGCCATCGGCCGCCAAAGGCGCGGTCAAAGAGCCCGGTTCGTGTTTCCTCGAAGGCGACGCTTTCGTGGGGCCTTGTCATGGTCATGGCCGTGGTCCCTTAAAACTGGAAGTAGATGAAGGGCGCGACCCCCTGTGGGCCGATGGCCTGGGTCAGCAGCAGTCCGAGGCCGAGCAGGAGGCCGAGAGCCGCGGCGGGCCAGTCGCGCATCCGCTCAGCCAGCCGGTCGATGACATTGCCGGGGCCGAAGTGCACCGCGACCGATCCAGCGATCAACAGCAGCAGGAACGGCGTTAGCAATTGAGCGTTGCCCTGAAAGGCGAACATCGCGCCGAAATAGTCCAGCGCCGTTCCGACCTCGGGACTTCGGAAGAAGACACCTGCCAGCGTGAACAAATGAAACGTGACGAACCAGCCGGTGAAGGCGGCGGCGAAGGTGGCCATCGGCGCAGGCGTCGCGTGGCCGGTCGCGGCGGTGGCGCCGAGCGAATTGAGGCGGGTGCGCGCCATGCGCCAGTCATGCCAACGATTCTTGATCGCGCGTTCGACAATCAGTGCGCTGCCGTGGATGGCGCCCCAGATGACGAAGGTCCAGTTGGCGCCGTGCCACAATCCGCCGATCAGCATGGTCAGGAAGATGTTGCGATACATGCGCCAGCCGGCGTCGCGCTTGTCGCCGCGCAATGGGCGATAGACGTAATCGCGCAACCAGGTCGACAGCGAAATGTGCCAGCGCTGCCAGAACTGTTGCAGCGAGGTGGTGCCGAACGGACGGTCGAAATTCTTGCGGAAGCGGTAGCCGAGCAGCGCCGCGGCGCCAATGGCGATATCGCTGTAGGCGGAAAAATCGCAATAGACCTGTATGACATAGGCATAGTGCCCGGCGATGAGATCGAGGCTGCTTGCCTGTTCAGGTGCGGCAAACAGCGGGTCGATCAGATCGGCGGCGAGATAATGCGCGACCACGGTCTTCTTGAAGATGCCGTTGACGATCAGCAGGAAGCCGAAGGTGACGGCGGTGCGCGTCAGCACGGGAGTCTTTTCGAGTTGCGGCAGGAAGTGCGAGGCGCGCACGATCGGCCCGGCCACCAATTGCGGGAAGAATGAGATGTATAGGGCGAGGTCAAGGGGCGAGGCGACCGGTTTGATCTGCCGCCGGTAGACATCGACGACATAAGAGATGCCCTGGAAGGTGAAGAAGGAGATGCCGATCGGCAGGATGATCTCCAGGAACGGCATGTCGCGCTGGATGCCGAGCGCCAGCGTCAGGTCGGTCAGGCTGTCGATGAAGAAGTTGTAGTATTTGAACAGGCCGAGCAGGCCGAGATTGGCGGCGGTCGCGAGCGCGACTAGTCGATAGCGGGTCGTTTCATTGTTGCTTGCGGCCAGTGCCAATCCGGCGCCGTAGTTGAACAGCGACGAGCCGGCGAGCAGCGCCATGAAGCGCCAGTCCCAATAGCCATAGAAGAAGTAGCTCGCCGCCAGCAGCAGGAGCTTGCGCGGTTCGGTGCGCGTGCGCGTGAGCCATGCGGCGCAGAACACCGCAAAGAAGAACAGCGCGAATTGTGGCGTCGGGAATAGCATGCGCCTGCCTTTCCTGGATTGGCGCTGCGGTCAGCGCAGTCCGATGGAGCGAGCGACGTAGTTGGCGAACAGCTTGCGACCCGGTTCGGTGAAATGCATGCCGTCCTCCTTGCGGATGCGGCGATTGACGCCTTCCAGGCTTTTGCCGAACGAAGAATAGGCTCCGTGCGGCGTGTGGAACTTGTTCCAGATGTCGATATAGGTGAAGCCGTTTTTGGCGGCCTGCTGCTTGAAAATCCGATTCATGACGCGATAGCCGTTGGCGAGCTTTTCCGAGCGGACATCGGGCAGGCCGACCCAATACAATTTGGCGCGCGACTGCTTCACCGTTTTCATGAAGCGCGCGACCCGCCGGCTGTACTCGGCGCGCCAGGCATTGCTGAGCGGATCGAGCCGTTTGCCGTTGACTCGGATCGGCTGGTGATCGTTGCCGCCGAGCACGACGACAAGGATGTTCGCGTCGCCGTGCTTGAGCGCATTGTCGACGGTGGCGTCCCAGTTGAAGTAATCGGTTCGCACCAGGCCGGTCGCAAACTGCGTCCGCTTGATGACGTGGACATCGCGCCGGCCGGCGAAAATATCCTCCATGCCGTTGCCCAGATCGTTGGCCAGCGAATCGCCGACAAGAGCGATGCTGACCGGGCGCGCTTGCGCAGGCAAAGCGTGCGTGAGCGTGATTGCGATAAGGGCGGAAAATGCAAAGCGTGACATGACCATGCCGCTTGCCTCCTTCAGTTCATCCGTATCGTCGTCCCCGTGCTCACGTTAGCGGCGTATAAATTGGGTATAAACTTAATGAGAATGTTTAACCGCTCTATGCTTAATGACGCCGAGCGTCGTTGTTCGCGCACATGCGCAATCAACGCCGCGCGCAATGGAGCAGTGCGTCTCGGACGAAAGTTCCGCCGTCAGGAACCGATCTTCAGTTCCGACACCAGCCCGCGCAACGCGGCGATGGTCGAGGGCGCGACGCTTTTGCCGGTGCGCGGATTGTCCGAGGGCACGTTCTCGATCGTCATGGTGAAGCGCACAGTGTCGGCATCGACCGTGATGCTATGGGTATTGCGGGTTACGGTCGGATCGGCCCAGATTTGCAGGCGGGTGCGGTCCGGGCCGATGCCGGCCAGGCTCAGCGCCGCCGCGACATTGACGTTGGCCGGGAAGCCCTTGGCGCCATCGCGCGCCGAGCCGTCGAATACTTTCAGCGGCTCGGTCAGCCCCTTTACTGAAATGTTATTGGCGACAAGATGCGGCGCGCCCTCCAGCCCGGCCGGCGGCTTGCGCGTCACCATGTCGACCGAATGAATCGTGCCCTCGGCGGCGCCGCGCACGGCGTCGAAGCCGAGCAGCGCCCCGGTCGGCACGATGATGCGCGCGCCGGTCGCCTTGGCGCGTTCGATCAGGTCGCCATGATGCAGAAGCTGTCCGGCGGACAGCGGCATGAAGATGCGGCCTTTGTCGATCGCCGGAATGGCGATGTCGCGAAACAGAGCCGGCGGCAGGCACTCGACGATGACGTCGCAATCGTCGGCGAGCGTCTCAAGCGTGCGCAGCGCGACCAGGTCTCCGATCTGCGGCAGCAGGCGGCGCGCCTTGTCGGCGTCACGCACCGCCACAGCGGTGAGGCTCATGCCTGGGATGACGCCGTCGATCAGCCGGCGCGCGACGTCGAGGCCGACAGCGCCAAGTCCGGCAATGCCGATGCGGAGAGGTTGCTTGTTCATGCGTTGCTCCTAAGTCCATTCGTCGAGACGCCAGCCGTCTTCGGTGAAACGATAATTCTGCCCGGCCACTTCCATGCGTTCGCTGGGGCGGGCCGTGATGCCCCAATGATCGAGCCGGCCCGGCGGCCACTTCCAGTCGTCCGGTTCGCCGGCGCGATAGCTGGCGTCGATCTGCTGCATTTCGCCGGTATATTCAATCGGTATGTTCTCGGGGCCAAGGAAATAGCAGAACACGTTGTTGCCCGGCCCGTGCCGGCCCGGGCCCCATTCGATACCGTGACCGTGATCGCGCATGCGGCCGGCGCCGCGCATGACGGAATCCAGATCGGACATCTCGAAGGCGATGTGATTGAGCGTGGTGCCGCCGCCGAAGCCGAGCACGACGCTGTGATGGTCGCTCCCGCAGGAAATGAAGCGCATCTTTTTTGTCGTGTCGGTGAGCCTGAAGCCGAGCACGTCGCGGAAGCAGGCGAAGGTGGCGTCGGGATCGGAATTGTTGAGGTTGATGTGCGAAATCTTGCGCGGCCGGTCGGCGCTGTCGGCAGCGCTCGCATGATCCGCCACGCCGCAGACCACGGCGATGTTGCGGCCTTCCGGGTCCTTGTAGCCGAAGCCGTAATCGCCGAAGGGCTGCTTCAGCGGGCGCGGCGCCTCAACGGCTTTCAAGCCATGCGCCAGCGCCTGCGCGTGAAGGGCATCGACCGCCGCGCGGTCGGCGGCGTCGAAGACGATGCGGACCAGCGCCGTTTCCGGCGCTTGGCGGATGCTGAAGATGTGATGAAAGGCGCCGGTGCCGCGCAGATAATGCACGCCTTTGGTCTCAAAGACCGGCGTCAAAAGCCATGCATCGCTGAAAAATTTCACCGTTTGCGACCTATCGGTCACCGCAATTTCGACGCTGCGCAGCGCGCGGACTCTTGCCTTGCCGGTCGTCATTCCGATTTGCCCTTGCGTCCGCTGAAACTGGGTTTTCGCTTTTCGACGAAGGCGCGCACGCCCTCTGCATAGTCTGGCAGCACGCTGGCCTGCTTCTGCAGGTCACGCTCGAGATCGAGCTGGGCTTCGAGCGAATTGGTCGCCGACGCATCGAGCGCGCGCTTGATCAGCGCCAGGCCTTGTGTCGGCGCGATGGCGAAGCGCTCGCAGGTTAGCCGCGCTTCGGACATCAGTGTCTTGTCATCGACGCAGCGCCAGATCATGCCCCATTCCGCGGCTTTCTCGGCCGCGAGGTCCTGCCCGGTCAGCGCCAGCGCGCGGGCGCGCGCGTCGCCGACCAGCCGCGGCAGAAACCATGTCCCGCCGGAATCCGGGATGAGGCCGATGCGCGCAAACGACTGGATGAATCGCGCCGATTGCGCGGCGATGACGATGTCGCAGGCCAGCGCGATATTAGCGCCTGAGCCGGCGGCAACACCATTGACCGCGCAAATGACCGGGAAGGGCAGGCCGCGCAGCCGCCGCACCAGCGGGTTGTAGTGCTGCTCAATCGAGTTGCGCGCCACCGGTGCTTCGCCGGGCTTGAGCACACGATCGTTGAGGTCCTGTCCGGCGCAGAAGGCGCGTCCGGCGCCGGTCAGCAGCAGCGCGCGGCAGGTTTCGTCGGCCTCGGCGTCGTCGATCGCCGCGCGCAAGGCTTCGTGCATCGCGTCGTTGAAGGCATTGAGTTTGTCCGGCCGGTTTAGCGTCACAATGCGGTAGCCGGTTTCGATCTGGGTGAGGACGAGGGGTTCGCTCATGGCTTTGCGCTCCTCCTCGCAATAAATTTTTCCAACACGGCGATCTCATCCTTGCGCCCGGCATTGTCGGCGGCGATGCGCTCGTAAAATCGCGCCGACATGGCCAGCATTTCGCTTTCGGCAAATTCCTCGCCGATGAAACCGGCGATTTCGTCCATTTCGGCTACCCAGCGATAGGCCTTGCCATACATGCCCGGCACCGAGCGGTCGAGAAAGCGCAGCAGTTCCGGTTGGCTTTCGGCAAGCTCCACTTTCAGCGCCTCGGCCGAACCGCCGCGCGTCGCCGCCAGCATCATCGCCGCGCCGAGCGCGGTGAAGCCTTTGGTGATGCCGGCATAGGACATCTTCAACGCCGACGCGGCGGTCAGCGGGCCGTCCAGCACGTGCACGATAAGGCCGTAATCGTTCAGCACCGCGATATTCTGAGCGAGCGGCCCGGAGGTGTAGAACTTCGTATTGTTGGAGCCCGGCCTGGGCGGCGGCCCGATAATGCCGGCGCCGACAAAGGCGCAGCCGGCTGGCGCAAGCGTTTCCGCGACCTTGCGCATCGTCGGCGGACTAATTGCGTTGCATTCCACATAAACGGGCTTGTGCTTGGCGGCGGCCAAAACCGGTGCCAGCCGCCGCGCCAGTGCCAGGGCTTCGCCCGGCGGTACGATCGACAGCAGAAAATCGGCCTCCGCGAGCTGGTGCTCGTCGACGGCCTGCATTCCAGCGTCACTGGCGCGCTGCGCGCTTGCTGCGCTGCGTCCGGTTAGCGACGTCAGCACTGTCACATTGTGATCGACAAGCCGGCGGGCCACGCCGGCGCCCATGCTGCCCTGCGCAATGATGGCGACGGTCGGTATCATGTTGAAACTCCGGCGGCGAACGGTGGAACTCGCCCGCAGATACTGCTATGTCGAAATGCCGACATAGAAAAGCCCTCGACGTCGTACAGGTTAGCGTTTCCTTCAACTTGCGAAACGTGCGCAAGCGGCAGCCAGGAAAGTCCGAGAGCAGTCCCCAGCCAGCCGGTTTGTACCGCACATTTAGACGCAAAGGACATCAGCTTGCAGCAACATATCGCACCGGCCCGGATGGCCGGGCCAACCGATGCGCGCGCCTGGACCCAACGGCTGTTGCGCTACCGCGAACCGAGCAACTGGCGCAGCCTTGTCGAAATCGTCATCAGTATTTTGCCGCTGGCCGCGCTGTGGGTGACGATGTGGCTTTCGTACCGCTACGGCTTCTGGTGGGTGACCTTGCTGCTGTCGATTCCGGCCGCGGGTTTTCTGGTGCGGCTGTTCATGATCCAGCACGATTGCGGCCACGGTTCGTTTTTCCGCCATCGTCTTCTCAACGACTGGACCGGCCGCGTTCTCGGCGTGCTGACCTGCACGCCGTATGATTTCTGGCGGCGCAGCCATGCCATTCATCACGCCACTTCGGGTAATCTCGAGCGCCGCGGCATTGGCGACATCGATACGCTGACGGTTAAGGAATATCTGGCGTTGTCGCGTTGGGGCCGGCTGAAATACCGGCTGTATCGGCATCCGGTGATCATGTTCGGCGTCGGCCCGGCCTATATGTTCATCATTCAGCACCGTTTCCCGGTCGGCTTCATGCGCGCCGGTTGGGGTCCCTGGCTGAGCACGCAGGCGACCAACGCGGTACTGGCGCTGATCGCCGGGTTGCTGATCTGGCAGATCGGCCTCGGCGCTTTTCTGCTGGTGCATCTGCCGATTATCATTCTGGCAGCGACGATGGGCGTTTGGCTGTTCTACGTGCAGCACCAGTTCGAGCACACCTTGTGGGAGGACAACGCGACGTGGAAGCTGCACGATGTCGCGCTGCACGGAAGTTCGTACTATGTACTGCCCGGCGTGCTGCGCTGGTTCACCGCCAATATTGGCATCCACCATGTGCATCATCTGTGCAGCAAAATTCCCTATTACCGTCTGGGCCGCGTCCTGAAAGACAATCCCGAGCTTGGCGAGATCGGCCGGGTGACTTTGTGGGACAGCATCAAGTGCGTGCGTCTGGTGCTGTGGGACGAGAGCAACAAGAAACTGATCTCGTTCCGCGAGATGCGCCGCATGCAGAACGCGCCGACGGTCTAGACGTCACGATCCGGTCACGCCGCCGTCGAGGTTGAGGCTCTGGCCCGTCACGAAGCTTGACGCTTCCGACGCCAGAAACAAAGCCGCGCCGACCAGGTCCTGCGGCACCGACGGGCGCGGAATGGATTGCGACGCGACGATGCGGACCTTCTGTTCCGGCGTCACCGTCTTGCGCTCGATCTCGGTGAAGGTCGCGCCCGGCAGAATGGCATTGACGGTGATGTTGTCGGGTCCCAGTTCGCGCGCCATCGACAGGCTCATGCCCATCAAGGCCGACTTGGTGGCGATGTAGTGTAGGTAATTCGGCCGTCCCAGACGCACCGCGCCGGAGGCGATGTTGATGATGCGGCCCCATTTGGCCTTGCGCATCGCCGGCAGCACGGCCCTCGCGCATAAAAACGGGCCTGTGAGGTTGACCTTCAACACTTGCTCCCATTCCGCGACCGGGATTTGATCGAAGGGACGCATTTCCAGCGTCGAGAAAATCCCGGCATTATTGATCAGAACGTCGATGCCGCCATATTCGCCGGTGGCCAGTTCGACCATCTGCTTGATCGAGGCTTCGTCCGAAACGTCAGTGGTGATGGCCAAAGCCTGGCCGCCGGCCTGCATCACCTCGGCCGAAACTGAAGCGGCTTTCTCCTCATTGCGTTCGGCAATGACGACGCGCGCGCCGGCCAGTCCGAACGCCTTGGCAAAAACGCGGCCGATGCCTTGGCCTGCGCCGGTGATGATGACGACGCGGTCCTTCAGCGACGGAAACACGATGTTCTGCAAATCTTGATCGCTCATACTATTTCTCACTCTTGGCGTGTTTCTCAAGCGCTTCGCGCGCGTTCCAGGGCTTCCACCATGGCTTGATGCCGAGTTCGTCGGCGATGATGCCGGCGGTGATGTAACCGGAGCCGCCGGAAATGCCGCCGCCGGGATGGCTGGCGGAACCGGCGGTATACAGGTTCGGGATCGGCGAGCGATAGCCGAAATGATTGTACATCACCTGCTCGGCGTTGAACGCGCCCATGAAGATGTCGCCGCCGTGCATGTTGACGAGTTCTTCGGTGTATTCGCGCCCGGTGTAGATATAGCGGCCGATGATGTTGTCGTCGTTCATGTTCGGACAATAGCGCGCAAAGGTCTCCTCGATCTTGTCGGAGAATTCCTCCTTGAAATTCTCGTAGATCTGCCCGTTCAGTTCGGGGTTCAGCGGCATGACATGCCAGGCATAGGTCGTGTGCTTGCCGGGCGGCGCTTGCGTCGGATCGAGTAGGCTCAAAGGACCGGAGCCGAACTGCACCAATTTCGGCACCCGGCCGGCCTTGGTGTCCTCATGCGCCTCAAACAGGTCTTCCATCGTCTCGGCGCCGAGCGACCACTTCATGGCGCGGTTGATGTTGGGATCGAATTTTTCCGCGGCAAAGCGCGGACTTTCATGGAGCGCCCAGTGCACGCCGAACAGGCTCCAGGCGGTGTACTGGAATTTGTCGAGCTTGTTGAGAAACGGCGCCGGCAGTTGCGCGCGGCCAACCAGTTTTTCGAAAGTCTGGTGCACATCGAGCGTCGAGGCGACAAACTGGCGCGCCCGCACCGTGCGTCCGTCGGCGAGCTCAATGCCGGTCGCCTTGCCGTTCTCGATGACGATCTTTTCAATGCTCACCTGCGGCTGGAAATGTCCGCCATTGGCGATGAAACTCTCCATCAATCCGCGCGCCAGATTGAACGAGCCGCCTTCGCAGAGCTGATAGCCGCTGTCCAGATCGAAGGCGCGGATCAGCGAGCCCATCGGCGACGTCTTCGACGTGGTATCGACCAGCCAGGTGCCGAACAGCGACACCTTGAACAGGAACAGCAACTGGACATGTTCGTTTTCGAACAGTTCCCGCACCAGATCGAGCGGCTGATGCGCGGCGACGCGCAGGAATTCGCGGCCGTCGGCGGTCTGCTTCAAGAGCGCTTCGCGCTCGGCTTGCGGCAGCGGTTCGGAAAATCGCTCCGGCATGAAGATGTCGCGGGTGATGCGTTCGGCGCGCAGGTTCCATTCGCGGAAAGTCTGCGCATCTTTCTTGGAGAAGCGCGCGATATTGGCGCAGGATTCTTCCAGGTCGCGGCCGAGCACCAGCGCGGTGCCGTCATTGTGCGCCTGGCCGAATTCGTAGCGCGGCGTGATGTAATTGACGGTCGTGCCGAGCTCTAAGTCCTTGAACCAGGGCGTTTCGCTGATGTGGAAGTGATTGATCGAGTGCAGGTTGTGATAAAAGCCCGGCTCAGTCATTTCGCGTGTGCACAGGCCGCCGCCATAGGTCAGCCGCCGCTCGACCAAAAGGATGTCGAGCCCGGCTTTGGCCAGATAGCTGCCGAGGATCAGGCCGTGGTGACCGGCGCCGATAATGATGCCGTCATAGGTCTTGTCGAGCGCATGGGTGGGTTTGGCCACGGGACATTTCCTCAAGAATTATAATTCGCCTCGCCCGGCGTTGCGGTGAGAGTGCCGGGACCGCCCGGACGCGGTCAATGGCCGCCGGCGCATGGCTTTGCGCGGCCAGCGCCGGGCTCGACCGGTCAGGGTTGCGGCGTCATTGCGGTAGACCTTGCGGCTGCAATCCCGGTACATTGACGGTTCAAGCAATAGGGCCGAACGGCCCTTTCTGGGAGGACGACCATGCAAAAGACTTTCCTTGCCGCGAGCGCGGCGCTGCTGCTCGCCGCCGGCCCGGTGGTTTCGCCGGCCTGGGCGCAGCAGAAATCCGTCAAGATCGGTTTCGTCTCGACCTTCAGCGGTCCCGTCGCCTCGATCGGCAACGACATGCGCAACGCCTTCGAACTCGCCCTCGACCATATGGGCCGCAAGATGGGCGGCCTGCCGGTTGAGATGATTTACGAAGACGACACGCTCAAGCCGGAAGTTGGCAAGCAGAAGGCCGAAAAGCTGGTCGAAAGCGACAAGGTCGATTTCGTGTCCGGCTTCATCTGGTCGAACGTCGTCTATGCATCGTACAAGCCGATCGTTGACGCCAAGACCTTCCTCATCATCGCCAACGCCGGCGAGACCCGGCTCGCCGGCCAGAATTGCTCGCCTTTCATTTTCTCGACCTCGTGGACCAACGACCAGAACCCGATCGCGGTCGCCGACTACATGAATCAGAAGGGCGTCAAATCGGTTTATCTGATCGGACCGAATTACGCGGCCGGCAAGGAAAACCTCGCCGGCTTCAAGTCGGCCTTCAAGGGCAAGGTGCTCGGCGAGGATTACACGACCTGGCCGTCGCAGCTTGATTTCTCGGCGGAACTTGCAAAGGCGAAGGCGTCCAAGGCGGACGCCGTCTACATGTTCTATCCGGGCGCCGCCGGCGTGCAGTTCCTCAACCAGTATGCGCAGGCCGGGCTCAAGGGTTCGATCCCGCTCTACACCACGTTCTCGATCGACTCGCTCAGCCTGCCGCGCCAGAAGGATGCCGCCCTTGGCGTCATCAGCGCCTTGCAGTGGAGCGCCGATCTTCCGAACGACGCCAACAAGAAGTTCGTCGATGACTTCAAGAAGAAGTTCGGTTCCGAGCCCTCGTTCTACGCCGCGCAGAGCTACGACGCGGCCATGCTGATCGGCTCGGCGGTCACGGCCGTCAAGGGCAACCTTGGCGACAAGGCGGCCGTCCAGAAGGCCCTCGAAAAGGCGGACTTCAAATCGGTCCGCGGCGACTTCAAGTTCGGCAGCAACCATTATCCGACGCAAAGCTTCTACATGCAGGAAGTGGTCAAGACCGGCGACAGCTACACCCAGAAGACCATCGCCACTGCCGAAAAGAACGTGCCGAATCCGCACGCCAAGCAGTGCTCGATGAAGTAAATTCTGCCAGAATGTGAATGGCGGCAGCCTTGGCTGCCGCCATTTGTTTGCGCGCCGCTGGAACGGTGATGCATTCGGGGGTGAGATGACGCTTTTTATCGAGCAATGCCTGAATGGTTTGCAGTTCGGCCTGCTGCTGTTTTTGCTGGCGGCTGGCCTGACGCTGGTGTTCGGCATCATGGATCTGGTCAATCTGGCGCACGGCTCGCTTTACATGCTTGGCGCCTATTTCGCCGCGACCTTCGCCGCCTGGACCGGCAGTTTCGTCATCGGTGCGGTGCTGGCGATTATCGCCACGCTTCTGGTCGGTATGGCGCTGGAGGTGATCGCCATGCGGCGGCTTTATGGCCGCGACCATCTCGATCACGTCCTCGGCACCTTCGGCCTTATTCTTTTCTTCGACGAAGCGGTGCGGCTGATTTGGGGGCCGGGCGGGCTCAGCCTGCCGGTCCCGGCCTGGCTCAACCGATCCATCGAAATCCTGCCGGGGGTTCAGTACTCGGCCTATCGCTTTGCCATCATTATCGTGACTTTGGCGGTCGCCGCGTTTCTTTACATCCTCGTCATGCGCACGCGGGTCGGCATGTTGATCCGCGCCGGCGCCTCCAACCGCGAAATGGTCGGCGCGCTCGGCGTCAACATCAATCTGCTCTATACACTGGTCTTCGGCCTTGGCGCCGCACTCGCCGGTCTGGCCGGCATGATTCAGGCGCCGATCCTGACGGTGCAGATCGGCATGGGCGAGAACATCCTGATCCTCGCATTTGTCATCACCGTGATCGGCGGCATCGGCTCGATCCGCGGCGCTTTTGTCGCGGCGCTGCTGGTCGGATTTATCGATACGCTCGGCCGCGCATTCTTTCCGCAAATTCTCGTCGAGCTGCTCGGCCGGCAGGCCGGCTCGACCGCTGCACCGGCTTTATCCTCGATGCTGATTTACATCCTGATGGCGGTGATCCTGATCGTGAAGCCGCAAGGGCTGTTCTCGGCGAATTCCCGATGAAATTCGCGCTGACGCCCCGCAATCTTGTGACCGCCGCGCTGCTGATCGGCTTGGCGTTGCTGCCGCTTTACGTCGCGCTGACCGGCGACCGCTTCATGCTGACATTGTTCACGCGCATCGTCATCCTGGCGATGGCGGCGGTCAGCCTCAATTTGATCCTCGGCTATAGCGGTATGATGAGCTTCGGCCATGCCGCCTATCTCGGGCTCGGCGGCTATACCACCGCCATTCTCAGCTTCGAGGGCGTGCATAGCGGCTTCATTCAATGGCCTGCCGCGATCGCCGTCTCGGCGTTGTTCGCGCTCGCTGTCGGTGCGCTGTCGCTGCGTACGCGCGGTGTTTACTTCATCATGATCACGCTCGCCTTCGCGCAGATGGCCTATTATCTCGCCTCCGGCATGGCGCGCTATGGCGGCGACGATGGGCTCTCGCTGGAATCGCGCAGCACGTTTGCCGGTCTCATCGATCTGTCTGACAAGACGACGTTCTATTATCTCTGTCTGCTGCTGCTGTTTGCCAGCATCATGCTGGTCTGGCGGCTGACCAATTCGCGCTTCGGCATGGTGCTGCAAGGCGTGCGGTCGAACGAGACGCGCATGAGCGCGATAGGCTATCCGACCTTTCGATACAAGCTGACCGGCTTTGTCATCGCCGGCACTTTGTGCGGGCTCTCCGGCGCGCTGATCGCCAACCACACAGATTTCGTCAGCCCGTCGATGATGTTCTGGACCCGCTCCGGCGACCTCATCGTCATGGTTGTGCTCGGCGGCATGGGGACCTTGTTCGGGCCGGTTTTCGGCGCATTGGCGCTTTTGTTTCTCGAGCAGTTCCTGCCGGCCCTGATCAGCACCGCGGTGGAGCCGTTCAATCCGGCCGGCGCCGCCAAGGCCGGCGAGTACTGGCAGCTCGTGCTCGGACCGTTGCTGCTGTTTGTCGTTTTGTTCGCGCGCGGCGGCATCGACGGCATGCTGCGCGCCTTGTCGCGGCGCGGCGCAGATGCCGAGAGGGCGCGCCATGACTGATGCGCTCCTCAAGGTCGATGGCCTGTCCAAGCGCTTCGGCGGCATCGTCGCCACCGACGATCTGTCGCTCACGGTAGCGCGCGGCGAACTGCACGCCATCATCGGCCCGAACGGCGCCGGCAAGACCACCTTGATCACGCAGCTCAGCGGCCAGTTGCGCTGCGACAGCGGCCGCATTCAGTTCGCCGGTGAAGACATCACGGCGCTGCCGCCGCACACGCGCAGCCTCAAGGGACTGGCGCGTTCGTTCCAGATCACGTCGCTGTTTCTCGATCTCAGCGTGCTCGACAATGTCGCGCTCGCCGTGCAGGCCCATGCCGGGCACTCGTTTCACTTCTGGCACGACGCGCGCAAAGACGACGCTTTGCGCCAACCGGCCCGCGCCGCGCTGGAGCGCGCCGGCCTGAGCGGCCGCGCCGATAGCCCGGCGGCGGCGCTCAGCCATGGCGAACATCGCCAGCTCGAACTGGCGATGGCGCTGGCCGGCCATCCGCGCATGCTGCTGCTCGACGAGCCGATGGCGGGCCTGGGTCCGGAAGAATCCGCGCGCATGGTGGCGATGCTGCGCGCATTGAAGGACGAGGTGACCATCCTTCTGGTCGAACATGACATGGAAGCGGTGTTCGCGCTCGCCGATCGCATCACCGTGCTGGTCTATGGCCGCGTCATTGCCTCCGGCGTGCCGGACGACATCCGCGCCAACGCGCAGGTGCGCGAGGCCTATCTCGGCGACGCCGACAAGGGGGGCGTCCATGTCTGACGCCATCCTCGAACTCGACGGCGTTGAGACCTGTTACGGCCTCAGCCAGGTGCTGTTCGGCATCTCGTTGTCTATTGCGCCCGGCGAAATGGTGACGTTGATGGGCCGCAACGGCATGGGCAAGACCACGACCGTGCGCTCGATCATGGGCCTGACGCCGGCGCGCGCCGGCACTTTGCGCTTTCTCGGCCAGCACATCCGCGGCCTGCCGCCTTATCGCGTCGCGCAGCTTGGCATTGGCCTGGTGCCGGAAGGTCGTCAGATTTTTCCGAATTTGAGCGTGCGCGAAAATCTGGTGGCCACCGCGGTGAAACGGGATGGCGGCGCGTGGACGCTGGAGCGCGTCTACGAGCTTTTCCCGCGGCTGGCCGAGCGCGAAACCAGCATGGGTAACCAATTGTCCGGCGGCGAGCAGCAGATGCTGGCGGTCGGCCGTGCGCTGATGACCAATCCGCGTCTGCTCATTCTTGACGAAGCGACCGAAGGCCTCGCGCCTTTGATCCGGCAGGAAATCTGGCGCTGCCTGGCGCGGCTCAAGGAGTCCGGTCTGTCGGTGCTGGTGATCGACAAGAATGTCGATGCGCTGATGAAAATCGCCGACCGGCATTTCCTGATCGAGCGCGGCCGCGTTGTTTGGTCGGGCGCTTCCGTCGAACTCGCCGCCAATCCGGATGTGCAGCACCGGTATCTGGGGGTTTGATCTCGGCTGTCATGCCCGCGCAGGCGGGCATCCAGTACGCCGCAGCATTGCAGATTGAATCGAGGCGCCTGTGATTACTGGGTCCCCGCCTTCGCGGGGACGACAAGAAGTCACTCCGCCGGCTGAATGCTCGGCGCATCCGGCCGCCGCCGCCGGATGAACGTCGGCACGCCGCCGCCGAGCCGGTGGTGCAGTTTGTCGAGCCACAGATAAATCACCGGCGTCGTGTACAACGTCAAAATCTGCGACACCAAAAGCCCGCCGATAATGGTGATGCCGAGCGGGCGGCGCAGTTCGGCGCCGGGCCCGGTGGCGATGATCAAGGGCACGGCGCCCAGCAGCGCGGCGAGCGTCGTCATCAGGATCGGCCGGAAGCGCGCCAGGCAGGCTTCGTGAATGGCCTGCACCGGGGTCAGGCCGCGCCGCCTTTCGCCTTCCAGCGCGAAGTCGACCATCATGATGCCGTTCTTCTTGACGATGCCGATCAGGAGGATGATGCCGATAAAGGCGATCACCGTCAGCTCGGTGCCGGTCACCTGCAACGCCAGCAACGCGCCGAGCCCGGCTGACGGTAGCGTCGAGATGATTGTTAGCGGATGCACCAGGCTCTCGTATAGAATGCCGAGCACGATATAGACCGCGATCAGCGCGCCGAGCAGCAGTAGCGGCTGCGCGCTGGTCGCCTGCCGGAACGCCTTTACGTCGCCGGCGAAGTCGGCGCGGATTTCATCGGGCATGTGCAGTTCGGCAACCGCTTGCGACAGCGCCGCCGTGGCTTCCTCGATCGGCACGCCTGCTTTGATGTTGTAGGTGATGGTCACCGACGGAAACAGGCCCTGGTGGTTGACGACGAGTGGTGCGATGCCGCGCTCGACACTGGCGACCGATGACAAGGCCACCTGGTTGTTGCCGTTGCCGGGCACATAGAGATAAGCGAGGTCGGTCGGGTCGCGGCGATATTTCTTGTCGACTTCGAGAATGACGCGGTACTGATTGCGCTGCGTGTAGATCGTCGAAACTTGCCGTTGCGAGAAGGCGTCGTTCAGTGCGTTCGAGATGTCCTGGATGCGGACGCCGAGCCGCGCCGCCGCTTCGCGGTCGATTCTGATGTCGGCTTGCAGGCCGCCTTGCTCGCGGTCGGTGTTGACGTCGGTCAATTCGGGCAGCGTCTTGACGCGATCGACCACCTTCGGCACCCAGGATTGCAGCGCCTCGATGTTCGAACTCCACAATGTGAACTGGTAGGACGAGTCGCTCTGCCGCGCGCCGACCCGCAGATCCTGCGCCGGGAACATGAAGACGCGAATGCCGGCTATGTTGCTCAGCTTTGCGCGCAGCCGGCCGATCACCGCTTGCGTCGGTACATTGTTGCGTTCGCCGATCGGCTTCAGGCTGATGAACAGCCGCCCGCGATTGACCGAACCGCCGCTGCCGCCGCCGATCGATGAACCGAGCCCCGCCACCGCCGGATCGGCCAGCACGATGTCCATCGCCCGCAACTGCAATTTCAGCATCGCATCGTAGGAAATATCTGTCGAGGCCTGCGTGCCGCCGAAGATCAAACCGGTATCGTCCTGCGGGAAATAGCCTTTCGGGATCTTGATATAGAGGCCGACGGTGAGGGCGACGGTGGCGACGAAGACGACGAGGCCCAAAGTGCGGTGCGCGATGACGAAGGCAAGCGTTCGGTCATAGAAGCGGAGCAAGCGCGACAGCGCGCCTTCGACGCGGCGGTCGAGCCAGGTGGCGTTCGGGTGCGGCGCTTCCTTGACGAAATAGGCGCAGATCATAGGCGTCACCGACAGCGACAGCACGGTCGATACCGCGATGGCAAAGCACAAGGTCACCGAGAATTCGCGGAACAGACGCCCGACCACGCCGCCCATGAACAGCAGCGGGATGAAGGCAGCGACCAGCGAGACCGAAATCGACACCACGGTGAAGCCGATCTGCTTGGCGCCGCGCAAGGCGGCGGCGAGCGGCGAATAGCCTTTATCCATGTAGCGAAACATGTTCTCGATCATGACGATGGCGTCATCGACGACAAAGCCGATGCTGACCGCGAGCGCCATCAGCGACAGGTTGTCGATCGAAAAGCCGGCCGCCCACATCGCCGCGCAGGTGCCGGCCAGCGACAGCGGCACGGTGACGCCGGCGGCGATGGTCGCCGCCGTCCGGCGCAAAAACAGGAAGACGACGAGCATCACCAGCACCGCCGAGGCGGCGAGCGTGAGCTGCATGTCGTGCACGCTGGCGCGGATGGTTTGCGTACGGTCGGTCAGGACGGAAATTTCGAGGCCGGCCGGGATCCATTGCCGCAGTTCAGGCAGCAGGTCGTAAATGCGGTCGACGGTGTCGATCACATTGGCGTCCTGCTGCTTGGTGATGATCAGCAGCACCGACGGATCGCGGTTGTACCAGCCGGCCGAGCGGCTGTTGCGCACGCCCGGCTGAATGCTGGCCACCGTCGACAGGCGGATGACATTGCCGTTGACGGTTTTGACGACGACCGGGTCGTATTCGTCGGCCTTGCGCAACTGATCGTTGACGGCAATCGACACCGCGCGCTTGGTGCCGTCGAACGTGCCGAGCGGGCCGACCGTATTCGAATTGGCGATCGCGGTGCGCACATCCTCCATGGCGAGGCCCATGGCGGCAAGCCGCGCCGGATCGACGCGGACGCGGATCGCCGGCTGTTCGGAGCCGGCCACGGTGACGTCGGCGACGCCATCGACCTGCGCCAGCCGCTGCACGATGATGCTGTCGGCGGCGTCGTAGATGTCGCTGGCCTGCATGGTCTTGGAGGTCAGCGCCAGGATCAGCACCGGCGCGGCGGCCGGATTGGCCTTGCGGAAATTCGGCAGCGTCGGCATGTCGCCGGGCAGGTCGGTCAATGCGGCGTTGAGCGCCGCCTGGACGTCGCGCGCCGCGCCTTCGATGTTGCGCGACAGGTCGAACTGCACCGAGATGCGCGTCGATCCCGTCGAACTGGTCGAGGTCATTTCGGTGACGCCGGCGATGCTGCCGATCTGGCGCTCAAGCGGCGCGGCGACCGTCGCCGCCATGATGTTCGGATCGGCGCCGGGCCGCGAGGCGGTAATGCTGATGGTCGGGAATTCGACACTTGGCAGGCTGGCGACCGGCAGGAAATCGTAGGCCACCGCGCCGGTCAGGAACAGCCCCGCCGCCATCAAGGTGGTGCCGATCGGACGGCGGATGAAGGGCCAGGAAAAGTTCATCGTGCGCTCATGGCGGCGCTACTCCGCCGGGCCCGGCGCCAGCCGTGGCGGCGACGGCGTCGGTGTCGGCGGCGGCGCTGGTGCAAGGCGCGCGCAGCCGTTCCATGTAGAGATAGATGACAGGCGTGGTGTACAGCGTCAGCAGCTGGCTGAGCAGCAGGCCGCCGACAATGGTGACGCCGAGCGGATTGCGCAGCTCCGAGCCGGTGCCGGATTCCAGCGCCAACGGCAGCGCGCCGAACAAAGCCGCGAGCGTCGTCATCGTGATCGGGCGAAAGCGCAGCAGCGCCGCCTGCATGATCGACTCTTCCGGCGTGAGGCCCTGCTTGCGCTCGGCGTCGATGGCGAAGTCGATCATCAGAATCGCGTTTTTCTTGACGATGCCCATCAGCAGCACGATGCCGATCAGCGCGATCACTGAAAGATCGTAGCCAAACAGCATCAGCGCCAAAAGCGCGCCGACGCCGGCCGAGGGCAGCGTCGACAGAATGGTCAGGGGGTGGATGAAGCTCTCGTATAGAACGCCAAGCACGATGTAGATGGCGATCACCGCGGCGAGAATGAGCCAGGGCTGGCCCGCCAGCGACTTGGCGAATTCCGAGGCGTCGCCGGAATAGCTGCCGGTGACCGAGGTCGGCATGCCGATGTCGCTCTGCGCGGCGGTGATGACATCGACGGCGTCGCTCAGCGCATAGCCTGGCGCCAGGTCGAAGCTGACCGTTACCGAGGGAAATTGCTCCTGGTGCGCGATGGAAAGCGGCGCCGAGATGTACTCGAAGCGCGCGAAGGCAGCGAGCGGCACCTGGTTGGAGCCGGTCACCGCGTTCGGCGTCGCGCTGGTATTGGTGTTGGTGGTGCCCGACGCGGTATTGGCGACGGTCGCCGCCGTGCCGGTGGCGGTCGAAGCGCCGGTGACATAGATCTTCGACAGCGATGCCGGGTCCTGTTGGTAGCGCGGCTGCGCTTCGAGGATGACGCGGTATTGGTTGGACTGGCCGTAGATCGTCGAAATCTGCCGCTGGCCGAAGGCGTCGTTGAGCGTGTCGGTGACGCTTTGCATCGAGACACCGAGGCGTCCGGCCTTTTCGCGGTCGATATTGATCATGATGCGCGGGCCGCCCTCTTGCGCCTCGGAAGCGACCTCGCGCAACGCCGGGCTGCCGCGCAAGGCGCGGGCGAGTTTGTCGGCCCATGCGACCACCTCGGCGGCGTCGCTGCCGACCAGAGTGTACTGATACTGGGCGCGGCTGGCGCGCGTTGAAATCTGGATGTCCTGCGTCGCCTGGAAATAGACGATCATGCCGGGAATGCCGGCGACCTTCTCCTTCAGCCGCTCGACGATTTCCGCAACGCGGGCGACGCGTTCCTCGCGCGGCTTCAGGCTGATGGCGAGGCGACCGGCATTGGGTGTGGCATTGAGCGGCGAGACGCCGACAAGTGAGACAACCCCGGAAACATCGGAATCATTGCGCAAAATTTCTTCGATCTGGCTCTGCCGCCGTTGCATTTCGGCGAAGGACACATCGACGCTTGCTTCCGTCACGGCGGTTATTTGCCCGGTGTCCTGCAAGGGCAGGAATCCCTTCGGCATGACGAGGTAGAGCGCAACCGTCATCGCCACGGTGGCGAACGTCAGTATCAAAGTGGCACGCTGCCGTTGCAGCACCCAGACCAGGCTGCGGCGATAATATTCAATGGTGCGGTCTGTGTAGTCCTCGAATTTCTGCGCCCATTTGTTGCGCCCGACTTCCGGCTCGCGGCGCAACAGGCGCGCGCACATCATTGGCGTCAGCGTCAGCGACACCACGGCCGAGGCGACCACGGCGATGGTCAGCGTCAACGCGAATTCGCGGAACATGCGGCCGACCAGTCCGGTCATGAACAGCAGCGGGATGAAGACCGCGATCAACGACAAGGTCAGCGAGATGATGGTGAAACCGATTTCCCGCGCGCCTTTCAGCGCCGCTTCCAGCGGGTCTTCGCCGTCCTCGATGTGACGGACGATGTTCTCGATCATGACGATGGCGTCGTCGACGACGAAGCCGGTGCCGATGGTCAGCGCCATCAGCGACAGATTGTCGAGCGAAAAGCCGCAGAACCACATCACGCCGAAAGTCGCGATCAGCGACAAGGGCAGCGCGACGCCGGCAATGATGGTGGCGCGGATGGTGCGCAGGAAGATCAGCACCACCAGAACCACCAGCCCGACCGCGAGCGCCAGGGTGAACTGGACGTCATGGATCGAGGCGCGGATCGTCGTGGTGCGGTCGGTAACGACGGTCAAGGTCGCGCCGGCCGGGATCGAGCGTTGCAGGCGCGGCAGTTCGGCGCGCACCCGCTGGACCGTGGCGATGACATTGGCGCCGGGCTGGCGCTGCACATCGATGACGATCGCGGGCTTGCCCTTGTACCACGCACCGACCTTGCTGTTCTCCAGACCCTCGACCACGTCCGCGACATCGGACAGCAGCACCGGCGCGCCGTTGCGGAAGGCGACGGTGATCGCCTTGTAGGCGTCGGGCGAGGAAATCTGGTCATTGGCGGCAATGGTGTAGGACTGGCTGGCGCCGTCGAGCGCGCCTTTGGCGCCGGCGACATTGGCGCCGACGATGGCGGTGCGCAGATCCTCCAGCGCAATGCCGTAAGCGGCCAGCCGCGACAGATCGGCCTGGATGCGGATCGCCGGGCGGATGCCGCCTTGCACCGACACGCGGCCGACGCCGCTGACTTCCGACAGGCGTGGCGCCATGATGGTGTCGGCCATGTCGCTCAAGGCGCGCTGCGCGATATTATCGGAGGTGATCGCCAAAGTGATGATCGGGGCGTCGGCCGGGTTCACTTTCGAATAAAGCGGCGGGTAGGGCAGGTTCTTCGGCAGCGTCGAGCCGGCGGCATTAATCGCGGATTGCACGTCCTGCGAGGCGGCGTCGATATCGCGATTCAAATCGAATTGCAGCGTCACCTGGCTGATGCCGAACGAGCTCGACGACGTCAGCACCTGCAACGCCGGAATCTGGCCGAACTGTCGTTCCAGCGGCGCGGTCACCAGCGAGGCGATGGTGTCGGGATTGGCGCCCGGCAGTTGCGTCGTCACCTGGATGGTCGGGAAATCGACCTGCGGCAGTGCCGAGATTGGCAGCCACCAATAGCCGAGCGCGCCGCCCAGCATCACCGCGACGCCGAGCAGGGATGTGGCGATCGGGCGGTGAATGAAGGGGGAGGAGACGCTCATTGCGGTGGCGCCGGCCTCGCGCCGCTGGGGGCGCCGTTGCCGCGTTGCCCGCGCTGCCGCTGGCCAGCGGGAGCGGCGGGCGCCGGTGTGCCATCGCCGGTGCTGACGGCAACCTTCGCGCCGTCGGTAAGCCGGGCAAAGCCGGTGGTGACGACACGCTCGGGCGGCGTCACGCCGCTCTTGATCACGGTTTGCGTCTCGTCCTGCTTCTGCACGACGATCGGGCGGATGGTCGCGGTGTTGTCGTCCTTGACGACATAGACAAAAGTCCCTGTCGGTCCGCGCTGTACCGCGCCGGTGGGAATGACCGTGACTTGCTTCAGCGTATCGATCAGCAAACGGATGTTGACGAACTGGCCTGGCCACAGTTGCAGATCGGCATTGGGGAAGTCGGCCTTCAGTTTCACCGTGCCGGTCGAGGCATCGACCTGATTATCGACCACCGACAAGGTACCGCGGTCGACCACCGCGTCGTTGTCGGAGCGCAAGGCATCGACGGCGAGCGCGCCCTTCGCGAAGGCATCGTTGACCTGCGACAGATATTGCTGCGGCAGGTTGAACAGCACCGCGATCGGTTTCAACTGGGTAATGGTAACGATGCCGGTCGAGTCAGACGCGCGCACGATATTGCCTTCGTCGACGGCGCGGATGCCGGTGCGGCCGTCGATTGGCGCCCTGATGGTCGCATAGGCAAGCGTCGCCTGCGCGGCGTCGATGGCCGCCTGATCGGCCTGTACCTGCGCGGTGTATTGCGCGACCAAGGACCGCTGCGTGTCGGATTGCTGGCGGTTGATGGCGTTGGTGGCGGCAAGCTGCTCGTAGCGCGCCAGATCGTTCTGCGCATTGTTCAGCAGCGCCTGATCCTGTGCCTTCTTGGCGACAGCCTGATCGAGCGCCGCCTTGAAAGTCGTCGGATCGATCCGCGCCAGCACGTCGCCTTTCTTGACGTCCTCGCCCTCCTTGAAGGCGATGTTGATCAGCTTGCCGTCGACCTGCGGCCGCACGGTGACGGAGTTAATCGCGCGGGTCGTGCCGACCGCATCGAGATAGACCGGCACATCGGCCAGCTTGGCCGGCGCGGCCAGCACCGGTACCGGGCCGGTGTCGCCGCCGAAGCGGCCGCGCCGTTGCTGCTGTTGCGCCTCCGTGCCGAAGACGTAGTAAAGCGCGCCGGCAATGCCGATCAGCACCAGGCCATAGACGAGGTAACGGTTACGCCGGCCAGGTTTGACCGGCGCCGCCACCGCGTCTTTCTTCGGGATTTCACCGTGCATTACTGGCTTCAACTGGTTTAGGCAGCCAGCCGCCACCCAGCGCTTGGTAGAGACTGACGATTGCCTGTAGACGAGCGAGCCGCGCCTGCAACTGGGAGTCGATGGCGGTATAAAGCGTCTGCTGCGTCTGCAGTACCGTGACGAGATCGACGGTGCCTTCGCGCAAACGCTGTTCGGCGATGTCGAAGGCGCGGCTAGAACTGGTGACGACATCGGCGAGCAGTCTCTCGCGCACGGCGGTCTGGCGGATGGCGTCGAGCGCGTTCTCGACATCGGAGAAGCCGGAAATCACCGATTTGCGATAGGCCTGAAGCAGTTCGTCTTGCAGCCCCTTTTGCGCATCGAGATTGCCTTGCAAACGGCCACCATCGAAGATCGGCTGGGCGAGGCCGGCGCCGAACGAGAACAAGGCCGATTCCGGGCGCAGGAGCGTGCGCAGGATCGCGCTCGAATAGCCGCCTTGCCCGGTCAAGGTGATCGACGGCAGCATCTGTGCGCGGGCGTTTTCGACATTGGCGTTGGCGGCGGCGAGTTGCGCCTCGGCCAGACGGATGTCGGGACGCTGGGTGATCAGTTCGGATGGCAGGCCGGGCGTTACGCGCGGATAAGAAATCGACCGCAGGGTGCCGCCGCGCACCGTGACGCTTTCCGGCGAGCGCGCCATCAATACGGCGAGCGCATTGCGGTTTTGCTTGACGATTTGCTCGAGCGGCGGAATTGCGGCGCGCTGCTGGTTGACCACCGACTCCTGCTGCGCGGTTTCGAGTGCGGATGCCGTACCGGCGTTGACGCGCTGCTTGATGAGGTCGAGCACGCGGCTGGCGCTGGCCAGATTTTCGCGGGCCGCCTTCAGCCGGTCCTGCGCCGCCAGAAGGTTGAAGTAGGCATTCGCAGCGCTGGCGACGGTGGTCAGGCTGACCACTTCGCGGTTGTAGCGGCTGGCGACGGCTGTTTGTTCCGCCGCGCGCAAGGCCGAGCGGTTCTTGCCCCAGAAGTCGATTTCGTAACTGGCGCTCATCGTGGTGGACAGGCTGTCCCGCTCCGATGCACCGCCGGTCGCAGTGCCTGTGCTTTGCGATGTGCGCGACCGCGTCGCGCTGCCATCCAGCGATATATTCGGCAGCAAGGCCGCGCCGGAAACGCGCGCTTGCGCATCGGCCTGGACGATGCGGGCAATCGCCACGGCAATGTCGAGATTGGCCTCCCGCGCGCTTTCGACGATCTGGGTGAGTTCGCGCGAGCGAAAGCCGCGCCACCAGTCGAGCGGCGGCAGCGCTGCTTCCGCGATCCGCGGATTGCGTGAACTGCCTTCATAGGATTGTGGAATGTCGAGCGCGGGCTCGGGTTTGTCAGTCAGCAGGCAACCGCCGAGTGTCAACATCAGGCAAGTTCCCGTCAGCATGCTCCGCAACGGGCGCCATGCTGTTTTCGTTCCGGAACGCGAGCCAATACCACTGCAACGCATAATATAAACTCTTACAAATCGACTGATTGAGGCCAGCGATAACGCTAGCCTACATTACGGCTTGGCACCTGCGTTTTTGCGGCCGGGGGGCCAATCGGCGAGCGCTTGTCGTCCAGATTGAGACATTTGCGCCGCAGCGTCGGCAAACGCACCCTGGATTGTCTGATCGAAGGCTTGCCGCGCCGTGCGCGTATTAGCCATCGCTGTGCGCAAGGCTTCGGCGTCGAACGGTTGTGCCCGCATTGCGGTGCGGATGACAGCCTGGGCGGAGCGGTACTTTTGCTGCGCAGTTTCGATGGTGCCGCGGTCGGTATTAATCCGCGCACGTAAGATGCCGGCATCGCTCTCCGGCAAGGTGTCGGCAATGCGCTCGGTACGCACGAACACGTCGCGGTCCCAGTTCGAGGCTGTGGGCGGCGGACGGACCGCCAAGGCGACTGCGAAGGCGATGAAAAACAAATTGAGCGCCAGCGAGCCGAGCAGAAGCCAGCGCGACGAGCCTCTTGTTATCGTGGGGGCGAGCTGCGCCAGGCTCATGGCCGCGCTCCGGTCAGTGTTTCGGGCTCGAAGACGATGGAACCGAGATCCGCGTTAGCGGCAGAGGCGAAACGGCCATCGAGTTGATCGAAGCGGCGGTCCAGTCCGGCAATACCGACATAGAAGCCGAGCACGGCACAGGCGGCCAGCGCCGCGACGCGCGGCCAGGCCGGCGCGAATTGCCAGTCGAGCAGAACGGCGGGCAGGCGCCACAGCGCCATTTTTTGACGCGGCAAAGGCGGTGCGAGACGCGCCAGCACGCGATTGACCGCGGCTGGGTCCGCCGGCTGCGCCTGCAGCGTGCGCTTGAGCGAAGCGTCGAGCAATTCCGGAAATTGCTGGTTTGTCATTTAGCTGTCCTCCTCACCCGTACTGTCGAGTGCCCGCCGTAAATTCTGCTTTGCCCGCACCAATAATGTCTCGACCGCCGACACCGTGGTGTCGAGAATTTCCGCCACTTGCGCGTTGCTCATGCCGTCACCGTAAGTCAGCACGATGGCGGCGCGCTGCCGCTCGGGCAATTCCGCCGTTGCCTTGGCGACGGACCGGTCGCGCTCGCTTTGCTCGGCCTGTTCTGCGGCATCCGGCGTTGGATCGACGATCTCGCCGGCGGCTTCCAGTTCGACCCAGGGCGCACGTCTTTTTCGATCGAGACAAAGGTTGACCACGATCCGGGTAAGCCAGGTGCGGAATGCCGCCAAAGGTTGCCAGCGCGGCGCATGCGTCCAGACCCGCAACATGGCTTCCTGCACCGCGTCCTCGGCGTCGGCGGCATTGCCGAGAATGCGGCGGGCGAGCCCCAGCATGGCAGGGACATGACGGCGGGACAGGTTTCGGTACGCCGCCTCGTCGCCACGCGGGCCATAAGCGCTTCGTCGCTGTCATCCATGTCGCGTTAGCAACCGCCATCGGGAAAACCGGTCCATTTTCGTGTTTGGCCTATTCAATGAACGGGTGGACAGCCAAAAACCTGTGCCGGGTAACTAGGGTCAGGACTCATTGATCACAGCCAGAAGATGACGACTGCAGCAATGCAGATTGCTGACATGAAGGTGTGGGCGCATCGGTCGTAACGGGTATGGATACGTCGCCAGTCTTTGAGCCTGCCGAACATATTCTCGATCCTGTGA
>CAMBQQ010000010.1 GCA_945870035.1 Rhizobium sp. Q54
CGCTGCATCGTTACGTGCTGCTTTACAACCAGCAGCTTCCGCAATCAGCCTTGGGCAGCAAGACACCCTTGCAGGCCATGAAGGACTGGCATAGCCTGAAACCGGAGTTGTTCAGAAAACAGCCATATCACCTACCGGGATGTGACATCTAGTCCCTGAACTCGCGGAACACGAAAAGCTTAGCAGGTGCATACCTGTTCCAGGCAATGCTCTGCAGTTCGCTGGCTTTCGGCGCCTCAAAGAAATTTTCTGCCATCTGGTCGTTTCACGGCGCCGCAAGAATCGCTGCCACTGCCCGTACGGTCGCGAGCAATTCAGCGGCGATATCTTTTTCACGAGCGGAAATGTCCGGTTCTACGCCGGGACATTGCAACACCAGCAGCGGGCGACCTGCTTTCGAACAAATAGGCGCCGCAAGGCTCACCACCCCCGGCGTGAATTCAGCGCGGCTAATCGAATAACCGCGCGCCAGCGTCGCCTCGAGTTCCTTTTCGAGCGCCCTACGGTCAACGATTGTGGTCGGCGTGTGCTTGACCGGTTTCCAACGTTTGAGCGCCTCCCGCCGCGTGCGGATGTTCGACCAGGCGAGCCGCGCCCGCATCTGGGCCGGCGCATCATCGGGAAAGCGATGGCCGATTGGAACGGACACCAAGAGCTCCGAAGCCTCTTCCGCCTTGTCAATAGTCACGAAGGTTCCGTCGGGCTCGATCCGGCTTAACACGCACGGCACTCGGATCTTCAGCGACAGATTGACTAGTTCCTCATGGATGGCGGTGGACCGGGTCGAGCGCATCAGAAGATTCGAGAAATCCGACAGCGAGTTTGGGGACAGTACGTATTTGCGGCGCTCGATATCGAACTCGACCCAGCCTTCCTCCTGAAGCGTCTTCAGAATGTTGAAGGCGACGCTCTTAGTGAGCCCCAACGAGTGCGAAACCTCGGTGACGCCAGCCGAAAGGCGGAGCGAGCCGTTTAGGAACCGGACAACCGCAAGCCCGCGCTTGAGGGCCGGCACTTTAGGGCGGGCAATACGCGGTGCAGTCGGACGCAACGGGCGCTTCGCTCTCGCGGCGGAGCGCTTGACAACAGTTTGGAGCATCGGCAGCATACCTGCAGTTAGAACATCGTTCTTCCTATAGAACACTTGCAGTGAAAGGAAAAGTCATGTTGCTATCCTCGCTGTTCCGCACATATATCCCCGCGATGGCCGGTGCAGCCGCCGCAGCGATCGCGGCCTCGCCTAGCTTCGCAACCGAATTTAAGCTCGGCCACGTCTACGATGTCTCGCATCCTATGCACAAAGCTGCCGTAGAAGCGGCGGCCGCCTTCAAAGCGTGCACCGGCGGTCGGCATTCGATCGCGGTGTATCCGTCCTCGCAACTCGGCAGCGAGAACGCCATTAATGAACAGGTCCGATTCGGCGGCATCGATATCGTCTTCACCGGACAAATTTTCGCTTCCTCAACATACAAGCCGCTCGCGATCGGCGCCGCGCCCTTTATCTTCAAGGACAAGGAACAGGCACTCCGCTATCGAACGAGCCCGGTCTTTAAGGAACTGTGGGAAGGCTGGGGCAAGGCGACCGGTCAGCATATTCTTTCAGCCGGCTATTTTGGTGCCTTCAACGTCACTTCCAACACTCCAATCGAGAAGCCTGAGGATATGAAAGGCCTCAAGATTCGCGTCCCCGACGCGCCGATCTGGCTCGCCTTCCCGAAGGCGGTTGGCGCAAATCCGACGCCGGTGCCGCTCGCCGAAGTCTATCTCGCGCTGAAGCAAGGCGTCGTGACGGCATCCGCCAATCCGGTTCCGATCACCTATGCCTTCAAGTTTTACGAAGTGCAAAAATATGTGAACCCGACCGCTCACATGCACGAATACGTGTTTTGGGTGGTGGGCAATCACGTCATGTCGAAGATCGATGCGGCGGACAAGACCTGCATGCAGAAGAGCGCCGATCTCTACGCGGAATCCTCGACGAAGATGATCGTCGATCAGGAAAAGAACCTTCGCAAAGAGATGGAAGACAAGAAACTTATCGCGTTCACCAATCCCGACATTGCAGCCTTCCAGAAGGCTACCGCCAGCGTGATCGACCAGATGGCAAAGGATCTCGGCGTCTCTCCCGAGCTTCTCGCTAAGTTCCGCGGCATTTAATTCGTAAGGCCGCAGAGAATGTGGAGGCAGCAACTGCGCCATTACGGCAAGGCGCTCGACGCCCCGGAAGATGCCGTGGGCGTCGTGCTGCTGCTCGTCGTGTTTACGGTAATGCTGGCGGCGGTGCTATTCCGCTATCTGCTCAATGACAGCCTCACCTGGGCCGAGGAACTCGTGCGCTATGGTTTCGTCGGCCTGGTGTACTGCGGCATTGCTACTGGCTTTCGGCGCCGGGCGCATATCCGCATCGATATGGTCGACTTGATGCTGCCGCGACTGGCGCCCACCTTCCGCGTCGTCAACTGGCTGATCAGCTTGACTTTTCTGACATTCCTGCTGGTTCAGGCGGTGGAAATCACCAAGGTGCTGCGAACCTCGCGAAGCGCGGCCCTTGAGCTGCCAATGGCGTGGCTCTACTGGCTGGTCGCCGCCGGCATCGCAATGGGAATTCTGCGGCTGCTCTGGATCGGTCTGCGCGCCGTACGGAGCGGACGTTGACACTATTGTTTCTGACGCTCGCGGGTCTGATGCTGGTCGGCGCACCGATCTTCGTCGCCATCGGTGGCGCCGCCGTCATCTATCTCATTGCATATGGCATTCCACCTCTGATCGCCATCCAGCAGATGGTGTCAGGTATCGATAGCTTCCCGATTCTCGCGGTGCCATTTTTCGTGCTAGCGGGAAACCTGATGAATGCCGGCGCCATCACGGACCGGCTATTCGGTTTCGCGCACTCCCTTTGCGGACACTGGAAAGGCGGGCTCGCCCACGTCAACGTCATCGGCAGCGTGATCTTTTCCGGCATGAGTGGGACCGCCGTGGCCGACGCGAGCGGCCTTGGACAGGTCGAAGTCAAGGCTATGCGGGACCGCGGCTACGACACCGAATTCTCGGTCGGCATCTCTGCGGCTTCAGCCACGATGGGTCCGGTAATCCCACCGAGTCTGCCGATGGTCGTCTACGGATTTTCCGCGCAGGTTTCGGTTGGCCAGCTTTTCGTCGCCGGCATCGTTCCCGGCCTGCTGATGGCCGCATCGCTTCATCTGATGGTGGCTTGGTACGCGCGCCGGCGTGGCTATCCGGTCGAGCCCCGAGCGAGCTGGCACGAGCGCTGGCAAGCTCTGATCAAGAGCGGACCCGCCTTGCTGATGCCAGTGATCCTCATGGGCGGCATCATCCTCGGCATTGTGACACCGACCGAGGCGGCCGCTGTAGCCTCGGGCTACGCGCTGCTCATCAGCGCCCTGCTCTATCGCACGCTAGACCTCACGAACTTCCTTCGGGTGCTGCGGGAGAGCTTTGAGACGACCGCTACCGTGATGCTGATGGTTGCGGCTTCGACCCTCTTCGGCTGGGTGCTTGTGCGGGAGAACGCCGCGCAGCAATTCTCAGAGTTTA
This sequence comes from Rhizobium sp. Q54, assembly GCA_945870035.1. Taxonomy (GTDB): domain Bacteria; phylum Pseudomonadota; class Alphaproteobacteria; order Rhizobiales; family Xanthobacteraceae; genus Pseudolabrys. The sequence goes on from CAMBQQ010000010.1 coordinate 3,556, forward strand.
TGCTGACCTATGCCAGTTCGCCGGAGGCGGCACTGGTCGCGCTAAATTTGCTTTTATTAGTCGCCGGAATGTTTCTTGAGACGATTGCGGTGATCTTAATCGCAGTGCCGATCGTGATGCCGGTGGTCACGCAGTTCGGAATCGATCCCGTCCAATTCGGAATTATCATGGTCTTGAACCTGATGATCGGGCTGATGACGCCGCCGGTGGGGCTCCTACTGTTCGTCATGTCGAAGATTGGCGGCATTGATTTCTGGAGCACGTTCCGCGCCTGCGCGCCGTTTCTTGTGCCCCTCGGCGCTGTTCTTCTCATCGTAACTTTCGTCCCATGGGTGTCACTCGCCCTGCCGCGTCTAATCTTCCAATAAGACCCATTTCTCCGGGAGCCTTGCCATGCCGCGTATCGTCGATCTCTCCGTTACCATCGAAAACAACATGCCAGCGCACAAGAATATGCCACGTCCGGTCTACCTCCCATGGATGACACACGAGAGCTGCCTTGCGCTGAATCAAGGCGTCCCGGGCGACCCGTTCACGACCCCTATCGAATATTTTGGGATGCTCAACCACGTAGGCACCCACGTCGACGCCTTCTATCATATGAAGCCCGATGGTGAGACGATCGACGAGATGCCACTCTCAATGTTCATGGGTCGCGCAATCTGCCTCGATCTTAGGCACATCCCCGATCTCGGCGACATCGACGTCGCCGACCTTGAAGCGGCAGAAAAAAAGGCCGGTGTAACTGTCGATGGCCACATCGTTTTGATCAATACCGGCCTGCACCGTCGGCACTACCCGCGGGATAGCGTCATGTTCTCCAATCCTGGTCTCACGGCCGCGGCGACTCACTGGCTTGCCGATCGCAAGTCCCCGCTGCATGGCGTCGAGGGCCCCTCCACCGACAGGCCGAACCATGCCGAGTTTCCCAGCCACCGTGCCTGTCGCGATCGCGGGATGACACATGTCGAATGGCTGTGCGAACTTGAGGAGCTTATCGGCAAGGGCGTATTCCAGTTCCAGGCCATACCCCTCAAATTCAAGGGCGGCTCTGGTTCGCCAGTTCGCGCCATCGCGATTTTGGACTAACGAACGGCCGCAAAAGTTAAAGCAGAGGCGTTCATGGCGCTCAATGAAATCAATCGCCTATCTGCGACTGAGATCGCGTCTCGCATCGCCGGGCGGAGCCTTTCAGCCGTCGAGGTGACGGAGGCCGCACTCACCCGTCTCAACGAGACGGAGCCCGCGCTGAACGCCTTCGCCACAGTCGATCGCGACGGCGCCCGCCGGGCCGCGCGCGAGGCCGATGCTGCCGTGAAAAGAGGCGACCTGCTCGGCCCGTTACACGGCGTTCCGGCGTCGGTGAAGGATCTAATCGACGTCGCCGGGCTGCCGGCTGAATACGGCTCGCTGACATTGCGAGGGAATGTCGCCAGCGCCGATGCGCCCTCCGTCCAACGCCTGCGCCGTGCCGGCGCCATCATCCTCGGCAAAACTACAACATCTGAGTTCGGGTACCGCGGCTACACGAAGAGCCTTGCACACGGCAACACGCAAAATCCGTGGAATCTCGGTCGGACACCGGGCGGCTCCTCGGGAGGCGCGGTCGCCTCGGTCGCGGCCGGTGTCACGCCAATCGCACTTGGAACAGACGGAGGCGGCTCGATTCGCGCGCCGTGCTCGCTAACCGGACTGGTCGGCATCAAGGCCAATGCCGGGCGGATTCCAGTGTGGCCGGCAAGCGCGACGCCAACGCTCGCCCATGTTGGACCGATCGCCCGCACGGTGGAAGACGCGGCGCTGCTCCTACAGCTATGCGCCGGGTCAGACTCGCGCGACCCCTCCTCCTTTATGACGCCGATAGGGGCTGAACAGGCTTCCACTAGGGTGCGGGAACTGCGCGTGGCGTTCTCGCCAACGCTTGGCTATGCGAAGGTCGATGAGCACGTGGCGCGAGCGACGGCGGCGGCCGTGAAAACGCTCGCGAGTGTCTTTCCACGGATCGATTTGGTCGAACAGGTCTGCGAGGAAGAAGGCGACATCCTTGCGGCCGAGTTCATCGGTGGCTGCAGCGCACGGCTCGGCGACACCGTCGACAGAGAACCCGACCTGATCGATCCCCCGCTCCTCGCTGCCATCCGCGACTTCCGGAAGACCGGTAGCGACCGCTATACGCGCCTGCTGCGCCGCCGGCTCGCTCATCGCGAGCGGCTTCGAGTGTTCTTTGAGACGTATGACCTATTGCTGACGCCGACAACGCCCTGCACGGCGTGGAACATCGACGCTGGCGTTCCGCCCGGACACGAGCGCGGCGTGTGGTCGTATTTCACTTATCCGTTCAATTTGACTGGTCAGCCTGCCGCGTCCATTCCCTGCGGACGCAGCCCAGACGGGTTGCCGCTGGGACTGCAGGTGGTCGCGCCCCTTTGCGGCGAAGCAATGCTCCTCGCGGCCCTGCGTGCGGCGGAAGCGGCGCTGGGACGCCTAGAGACTCCGATCGAGCCTAGGTAAACTGTGAATCGGCGCCGGGGTCACAGCGCTGGAAGTACCGGCAGTAACGCTCTGATAAAAATTACGAAATTTGTTGTCAGGGGGGGGCACTATCGGCGCCGACCGTGACCCTACCTGAACGCAAATTTCTCTACTCGCCGCAATCCGTTGTGACTGTTACTTCAAGTGGCCAAGTTCGGCGCCGATTTACACCACCTGGCAGGAGGAGAGGCACAGGTTCATACGACCGCGCATTGGTCTGCCCTCTGGAAAGTGGTTCTCCCTGAAGTATGGCTTATGGCCTGACCACGGCTTTCAACTGAACGCATCGATACCCGTCACTTTGCGTCCGATTATCAGCTGATTGATTTGTGTCGTCCCATCAGGGAGCGTCAGCATCCTTGCGTTCCGGAAATGCCGTTCGACCGCAAATTCCTTACTGATGCCGAATGCGCCGTGAAGCTGGATCGCCTTGGATGTAACCCGTTGCGCGGCTTCGGTCACGAAGGATTTTGCGACCGCGGCCTCGAGTTCGCAGCGTTGATCGCCCGAAAGCATCCAGAGGGCACGATACAATAAGAGGCGTGACGCCTCGACGTCGCTGACCATCTCGGCCAGGAGCGCCTGCACCAGTTGATGCCCACCGATGGCCTTGCCAAAGGCGTGCCGTTCCTTGACGTATTTCAAACCCTCGTCGAGCGACGCCTGCGCAATGCCCAACGCCAAAGTGGAAATGAAGCAGCGGGATCGCTCGAACCCTTTCATGGTTTCGCGCAAGCCGCCACCAAGGCCGCCGAGAATGTTCTCCTCGGATACGACAATATCGTCGAAGCTGATCTGGCCGAGAGACCAGCCATTCAACCCGAGTTTTGATATCTCGCCAGTCTTGAACCCGTGCTCCTCGCGGTCCACCAGGAACATCGTAAATTCGTCTTCCGACGTCTTCGCCACCAGAATGGTGATATCGGCAATGCTGGCATTCGATATCCAGAGCTTTTCGCCGGAGATGCGATAGTGTTTGCCGTCGCGCACGGCGCGGGTCCGCATTTCCCGCACACTCGAGCCCATGCCCGGCTCGCTAATCGCCGAACATCCGATCAGTTCACCCGCAAGCAATCGAGGCAGATAGCGTGCCTTCAGGTCGTCCGAACCGGCGCGCGAGAGCTTGAGCATCGCGCCTTCGGCAACAAAGGCAAGGCCCGCGAGATCCGGCGACGTTCGCGACAATTCCTCGTATAATAGGCCGCTTGTCAGAAAGTCGAGCCCAAGACCTCCATCTTTCTCGGCAACCCAACCATTGCCGATTCCGAACTCCCCGGTCTTCTTAAGCAGCGCTCGAGCAGCTTCTTGGGGGATAAATCCGTCGAGATGCTGACGAGTGACAGGTTCTATGTCTCGGTCGATGGCTTTGCGCCATTCGCCAAGTAAGAGTCGCTGATCCTCGGTTAGCGAAAAATCCACTGCCTACTCCTGATCGTGTGTAAGTCAGCCAAGCCAATCTTTGGACACGGCTTCTGTATGCTCGCCGAGAAGTGGCGGCGCTTGCCACTCGGATGCAATGTCAAATCCGCTGTACTTCACCGCCGGACCAATGACCGAGAGCGGACCATAGGCAGCATGTTCGACCTTCTGCACCATGCCGCGATGCAGTGCCTGCGGATGGGTAAAGACCTGTTCCATGTTATTGATTGGGGAACACGGCACGTTTGCATCGGCCAACTTCCTCACCAAATCAGCGACGGTAAATCGGCGGATTTCGTTGTCGAGAATTTCGTAAAGGGCATCGCGGTTGGTCACCCGGCCCGACAATTCGGCGAACCGCGCGTCAGTGAGCAAATCGACCCGTCCTAAGACTTTCAGAAGCCGCTCGAAAAGATTTTGCACCCCAGCACCAATGACTACCCAGCCGTCACTCGCCTCGAAAGCCTTGTAAGGTACGAGCTGCGCGTGTTCCGATCCCCACTTCCCCTTACTGACACCCGTCGTCAGGTATTGTATGCCGGCATCAACTAAAAACGATATCTCGCCCTCGAACAGACTGGTTTCGATCAACTGCCCCTTGCCGGTTCGAGTACGGTCGAACAACGCGGTCATCACCGCCCCCATGGCATATTGACCGCAGACCAGATCAAACGCGGAGGTGCCAAGCTTAATCGGCTCCCCATCGCGCTCGCCGGTTAGACTCATATATCCGCCTTCGGCCTGAATTGTGAGATCGAACGCGCCCACCTCGCTATATGGTCCATTGCCACCGAATCCGGACATGGACACGTAAATTAAGTCAGGGCGTTTGGCCGAAAGGCTTTCGAAATCCAGCCCGAGACGTTTCATCACGCCGGGTCGGAAATTTTCCACGATAACGTCGGCGGCCAGCGCCAGTTTACGCGCGAGCGCTTTGCCCTCCACCGCTTTCATGTCGATGGTAATAGAGCGTTTGTTCCGGTTGGCGGCGAGAAAGCTGAAGCTGTGATCCTTGAAGAACGGCGGTCCCTGAAAACGAATGGGATCGCCTTCCGGCGCTTCGACCTTTGCAACGTCCGCGCCGAGATCACCGAGCAGCATCGTACAGAACGGCCCGGCAAACAGGCGCGTAAAGTCCAGCACCTTGATGCCGGTCAGTGGCTTTCGCTGTGACATTATTCTATCCTTTGAGTGAGCTAACGGATCGGAACGGTTTGATGCGTAAATCCGCCGGCGCCGTCGCTCTGAAATGCAGTATGCTTGAGCCAATCCACGTCATTCTGCTCCGGGTAGTCCCGGCGTTGATGGGCGCCGCGGCTTTCGGTCCGCAAAAGGCTAGCCTTCACGATCATTTGGGCCGTCGATAGCATATGATCGAGCTCGCAAGCTTCGATAGCTTGATCAATGCCGCCGGTCGCAATATCGCTCGATGCGGTGCGCGCAAGATCTGACAGCGCATTCTGGCCCTCGAACAACGTATCCTTGTGACGCCACAGGCCCGCCGCGCGCAGCATCGTGTGGCGGAGGGTCTCCTTGATATCGGCCGCGCGAGCCTGACCCTTTCGTCCGGTTTTGCTCTCGATTGCCTGCGCGGACGCGGCGATGATGGCCGGCCAATCCCGCGCCGCCTTCGCTGACATCCCATCCACAGCGCCCCTGCCCGCAAGAGCACCGAAAACGAGCGTATCGGCGCAACCATTGCCTGCGAGGCGGCTGGCACCGTGAACGCCGCCGGCGCTTTCGCCGCCGGCATAGAGACCAGGCACGCCCGACCAGCCGTGTTCGTCGATCAGCACGCCGCCCATCTGGCTATGCGATGCCGGACGCACACGAGGCGGGGTTACGAGCGGGTCGACGCCCGCGTTGCGCAAGCGACGGACATGAGTTTTGTAACTTTCAAGTCTTTCAGCTGCGAGCACCGTGGTATCGAATATCACCGTGTCGTCCGGAAGACCACGGCCTTCGTCGATCTCGGTTTGAACGCACAGGGCCATGCGCGCCTTCTCAATCAGCTTTTCGCCATGTTCTGGGTTATAACGAAACATGAAACGCTCGCCCTCGGAGTTGATGAGATGCGCGCCGTCGCCAAGCATTGCGGTCGGCATTTCCATGCCGCGGCAGGATTCAGGCCATACCGTCACCACCGGTTCGAATTGCACGAATTCCATATCGATGAGACTAGCACCGTGCTTCAACGCAAGTCCGTAGGAGTCGCTACCGATATCCGCCGGATACGTGCTGTCGCTGTAGATACGGCCAATACCGCCCATCGCCAACACGACGGCGCGCGCGGAAATGGCCGTGAACTCCTGCGTGCGCCGGTCCCACAGCAACGCGCCGACGACCTCGCCGCCGTCATTCAACAGATCGACGACCTTGACGCCCGTCACACTACGAATACCGATTTTCTCGGCGTACGCCGAAAGATACTCAAGAATAATTTTCCCTGTACCTTCCGGAATGAATAAGGAGCGCGGGTAGGTGTTGCCGGAAAGGTGGCGCTGGGTGATTTTCTCGTTATCATCAAAAGGAAAAGGCACGCCCAGCGCAGAAAGCTCGCGCTGCGCATCAATGGCTTCGGTCGACATGATCCGCACCAGACGACGGTCATTCAGTCCGTAACCACCCCGCACCATGTCGTCGAAAAATATCTCCGGTGTATCCCGGCTGTCAGTATGCGCGATCGGCGAGTTGCAGCCGATAACGTACGGCGATGCACCCCGTGCAAGGTACGCCATCGTCACAGACGCGCCCTTTTGCCGCGCCGCTACCGCCGCACGATAGCCGGCAAGGCCGCCGCCAAGCACAAGCACGTCGGCTTCCACTCTCGTTATATTCAACTTAAAGACTCCATCGGAAACCAGCGAGCGCAGTCGCGGGCGAGCGGGCGTCAGTCGGCGACGACAGGAATCACGCGCGACGCCGGAATATGAAGCTTAACCGTCTCACCCTCTTCAAACAGATCACTCGGCAAACGGTGAAGCCGCAACAAACCGCCCGGCCATGTGATCGTGTAGTTTACAATGTCGCCAAGCAATACACGTCGGCGTACAGTAGCCGACCATTGATTGGGACCGTCGGGCCCGCCACGTCGGATCTCGGGATACACCGTGCGAACGGCGGCAAGGTATTGACCTGATCCATCTGGCTTCAGCAATTTCGATCGAGGCGCACACTCCACCAGCGCCTCCCCCACTTTAAGGATTGGCGCTCCGTTTCCTGCCTCCCCCTGCGCGGTCCCGGCGATGATATTAGCCGCGCCGATGAAATCGGCAACGAAACGCGTTCGCGGTGTATCGTAAATCTCGAGTGGCTTCCCAGTCTGCTCGACGACACCATCGTGCATGATGATGATACGGTCGGAAATGGCCATCGCCTCTTCCTGGTCGTGTGTTACGTAGATCGTCGAGAGGTCGAATTTCAATTGAAGTTCTTTTATTTCTTCTCGCATACGCACGCGCAGGCGGGCATCCAGGTTCGACAACGGCTCGTCGAGCAAAATCACCTTAGGCCGAGATGCATAGCTGCGCGCCAAGGCCACGCGCTGCTGCTGGCCGCCGCTTAGATCGGTCGCGGGACGGCTGATATAATCCTCCATGCCGACCATCTTGAGGACGTCTGCGACGCGCTGCTGCAATTCGCTGCCCTTGATGCCTTGCACGCGCAAACCGTAGGCGACGTTTTCAAAGACCGTCATATGCGGCCAAATGGCGTAGCTCTGAAACACCATCGACAATTTTCGCTTCTCGGTCGCGACACTAATGCCTTTGGTCGACGAGAAAACCGGAATCCCATCAATAACGATTTCGCCGGCCACCGGCGTTTCCAATCCCGCGATGCAGCGCAATGTCGTCGATTTTCCGCACCCAGACGGACCCAAAAGCGACAAATGCTCGCCCTGGGCAACCGAGAAAGAGATGTCTTTGACCACAACCTTACCATCGAAGGCAGCGGTCAGATTACGCACCTCGATATAAGGCTGCGCAGCGTCCGTCGCGGCACTGTCGACGGCGTCGTCAGTCCGTAGATTGGCAGCAAGCATAATCAAATACTCCGTTCAAACCTTGGCGTTACGGTTAGCCAGATACCGCACAACCGTGAGCGCAATAAGAATGATGACTGCCTGAACGACTGCGAGTGCGCTCACACGCGGCATACCGCCGGAATCCCAGAAGCTGAAGATCGCCGGCCCCAACACGGGACTGTTCGGGCCGGATAAAAACAGCGACGCGCTGATTTCGCGGACGGACACCATGAAAAGAAGCACACCGGTGGCAAGCAAACCGGGGCGCAATAACGGCAAGGTGACTGTACGTGCAACGCGGGCTGCGTTCGCGCCACTGATACGCGCCGCCTCTTCCAGTGCTTTGTCGATCTGCACGACGACGCCGCTCATGCCCCGATATGCTAAAGGCAGAAAGACGATAATATAGGCGAGCAGGACCGCTGCCAATGTGCCGTATAGCTGCACGGGCAAGGTCAGAATCATCCACAAGAAGCCAAAGGCGAAAATCAGACGGGGAAAGGCTTGTGGCAACATCGTCACCTGCTCCAGCAGCGGCCGACCGGCGCTGCGCGAACGATGCGTGACGACGGCGATAAACGTCGCGCACGCGACCCCGATTACCCCTGTCGCTATGCCCAGGAGGATGCTGTTTAAAATCGCTTCCCGTGTCGTCGGGAAATCGAACATCACATAAACGTAGTTCCGCAGCGTCCAAGTGGCAAAGTCGAAAACGATCGCGTTGCTGGTCTGAAAAGACGCTACCAGCAGCGTTCCGAGCGGGAGAATGAGCGACAACAGAACATAAGCGCATGCGAGAGCGAACAGGAGCCACGTCCACCGTCCCATATTGACCGGCCGCGGACGATAATTCTTGCCCGAAATCACCGCATAAGTGCGTCCGCGCAAAACCCGCTGCACAAGCCACACCGCGACCGCCGTCATCGCCACAAGAACCAGACCCAGTGCCGCGGCGAGCGGATAATTCGGCGGATAGCCCTGCAACAAAACATAGATAGCATTTGTCGAAACATAAAACCGCGACGACGTGCCGAGCATCGTCGGGATCGCGAACGAGCCGATCATCGAGGTGAACATGAATAGCGCGGCGCTGAGAATCGCGGGCATCATCAGCGGAAGCGTCACCTTCCAGGCAGTACGAATCTTGCCTGAACCGAAAATCGAAGAACATTCCTCCAGCGCGGGGTCCATGCGCTGCATCGCGGCGCCGATAATAAGGACCGCGACCGGTGCCTCGAAAATCGCTTCGACAAAGATGATTCCGAGTGGCGTGTAGATGTCGATCAGCGGATTACTCGATCCCGTCATGTACATGTAGACGCGATTGATCAGCCCATCGCGCGGCGCGCCGAGCTGGCTCCAGGCCAGCGCGCCGACGAGCGGCCCCAGCGGATAGGGAATGGCTATCAATAATTCGAACAGACGACGTCCAGGCAAAGTGGTGCGGTGGATGACCCATGCCAGGACGACGCCTATTGAAATGCCGAGCGCCGTGCCTCCGAACGCGACCAACAAGGTGTTGCCGATCCAGTCGAGATGGCCCGTCAACGCGACGAAATTAGCAAGGCCATACTCGACCGCCGGAAGTGCCTGCGGATCGCCGACATTGAAGGCACTCGTTAGCAGCAGAAAGAACGGATAGCCGAGCGCCCCGAACAAAAGAACAAGTGGAATCCAGACTTCGGGGCGCACATTGAACGAATACGGAGGCGCAACGGCGGCCGGCTCACCGGCGTCGGCAATCACGGGCATTCCTACAAGCCCGTCATCTTATTCCAGATCGCCACGAATTCCTTGCGGCGCTCCGGCCTCTGATAGTCGTCAAAATCGAGCGGCAATAGAAGCTTGAGCGTCGCGATGTCGGGAAGATGCTCGATCTGCACGTCTTTCCGCGCCGAATACGAACCCTGGATGTTGTTCCAGTTGTACTGGCCCTCTTTCGACGTCATGTAATCGACGAAGATTTTCGCGCCATTGGGATGCTTCGCGGTACTGAAGATTCCGGTTACCTGATTGACCGAAGGAACGCCTTGCGCTGGGAACACTGCCTTCGCGGGCTGCTTGTTGCGCACCGACTTCACGTATTGGAAGATGCTGACGCGACCACCAAGCTTGATGGCCCCGCGTTCGATATCCTGCAAAATCTGCGTCGATGACGAATAGGAACGCGGCTGCTGCTTGGCAAGCTCGTCCCAATAATCCTTAGGCAAGATGTCTTTAAGTACGAACCAGAACGCATAGGACGTTCCCGCCGACGAGTTCTGAAAGCCGATCTGATTTTTCCAGGTCGGGTTGAGCAGGTCCGTCCAGGACTTCGGCGCCTCCGCCTCCTTAACGAAACGCGGGTCGTACATCATCGGCCCGACATTGATGTAATAAGTGGTCCAGTAGCCAGGCTCGGCACTGCGATACTCCGGCCCGTAGGCGTCCATTTCCTTCGGGACGTAATGCAACAAACGGTCCTGTTTGCGCAGTTGCTCCATGATCCCGGAATCGGACGTGAGATACAGGTCGCCGCTGGTCTGCCCAGTCCGGAATTCAATTTCGAGTTTCGGCAAAGCGGCGCCGGGCAACAACCGCTGCTGGACTGCCGGCACGCCAGTTTTTTCTGTGAAGAGCTTCAGGAACTCAACGACATCAGGCTCTTGGTCACCGTGCCAAACGACAACCGGGCCTTCGGCCTTTGCCTTTTCTACACTTGGCGCCTCGGTGGCGGCCGCGTAGGCGGAGCCGACGACGTGCGGCATAGCGAGCGAGATAGCACCCGCCCCCGTCGCGAGCAGCAGCTTACGACGATTGAGGGGCTGCGAAGTCATCGCGGAGCCGGGTGGCAAAATGGTTCGTTTGGTCATGTAACCTCCCTGGGAAAACGCATTTTTTTGCGTCGTTTTTTGATCAACCTATCTGATATTGTCTATTGATCAGACAAATTGCAACCTTTCTTTTCCTGCGAAAGTGGCCAATCAGTCGGTTTCACCATCGAAAATTCGCGTACGAGCATTTTCAACGTGGTCGCGCATGGCCTTTCTGGCCGCCTCGGCATCGCCCCGCCTGATCGCCTCATACACCCGTCCATGCTCGTCCTGCACTTGGCGAACGCGCGACACGGGCTTTTTTAGAGAAAGGTTTCGCGCCAAGTTCATTCCAAAATCGATATTCGGCCGTAGCGATTCCATCACGGAGACGACGAACGGATTGCAACTCGCATTGGCGACCGCGATGTGGAAATCACAATCCGCGACGGCCCCCACACTGCCCTGTTTTACAATAGATTCCAGCGCTGCAAGCGCCTGAGCAATGCTTTCTATTCTCGCGATGTCCTGCCGAATTGCGGCGACGTACGCCGCTTCCCCTTCGAGGCCAACCCGAAATTCAAAACACCGAAGGATATCGCTGATGCTTGCCATCGGGCGAAAGCCCAAAATAGCTCTGTTTGGCCGGCGGTTTACGAATGTTCCGGCTCCTTGACGGGATATCACGATGCCATCGTCGCGTAGGCGCGCCAAAGCTTCGCGCACGACGGTCCTGGACACGCCGAAGCGCCCGGCGAGTTCAAGTTCTGTCGGAAGTTTGGTATTCTGGGCGAACTCACCGATCACGATCAGACCGAAAATCTCGTCAAATATCTGTTCGCTCAATTTTATCTGCCGCAGTGGAGCTGCGAGATTTGGCTGATCATTCATGTTTGTCAGGGTGCTCATGCGCTGCCTACCCGAAGAACTTGTCACCTGAAGAACTACTGCCTGCCAAATTCAGGTCCGCAACAATAACATCGGCTTGCAGCTCAAGTCTACTTGTCCTACCAATATTTTGTCCGCCCTGGCGCCGCCTTTGATAGGCCGGCGTCTGCCGCATTCGATTAGCAAGGAAATCCGCAATGGAGGATACGTCATTCAAAGATGTGCCAATCGGCACATCCTCCGTTTTTACAAAGACGGTATCGGAATCCGACGTCTATCTTTATGCCGGCATCAGCGGCGACTTTTCGCCCAATCATATCAACGAAGAATACATGAAAGACGGCAGCTATGGCGGCCGCGTCGCACACGGGACGCTGTTACTCGGTTTCATGTCAGCAGCTTCTGCCAACCTTTACCTCGGCCGGACGGTGTCACTCGGCTACGACAGGGTGCGTTTCGTCAAACCGGTGTTTTTCGGCGACACGATTCGGACGGAATACAAAATTGCCCGTTATGACTGGGACAAGAAACGCGTTTTCGCGGACGTGACCTGCACCAATCAGCGCAATGAGACGGTTGCCGTCGCCACCAACATACGCACCTATATCGGCTAAGCCCTCGATCATTCCAGGACATTGAATTATGAGCATTCTTCTTCAAGAAGAAAAAGACAGCATCGTCGTTTTAACGCTTAATCGGCCGGAAGCGATGAATGCGCTTTCCAGCGAACTTTCGGTAAAGCTCCACGCGGCGATTAAGGACATCGGCCTGCGGCGTGATATCCGCGCCGTCGTCATCACTGGCGCGGGAGACCGTGCCTTCTGCGCTGGCGCCGATCTTAAGGAACGTCGCGATCTGGATGCGGATGAGAAATGGCAACAACGGTCGCGAATTTGGGAACTGGGCGAAGCGATCTGGCGGCTGCCGCAGCCGGTTATTGCGGCAATTCACGGCTTTTGCCTGGGCGGCGGCTTTGAAATCGCGCTTTACTGTGACCTCCGCATTGCCGCCGACAACGCTGTATTCTCATTTCCAGAAATGACGCTCGGCGCTTACCCAGGGGCTGGCGCGGCGGTAGTTTTGCCGCGCCTGATTGGTCGCGGCCGCGCCAAAGAAATTTTCTTCACAGCGCGAAAAGTTCCAGCGGATGAAGCGCTTTCACTGGGAATCGTTGAATGGGTCGTTCCCCGCGACCAGATCGTCAGCAAGGCACTGGAGATTGCCAACAAGATCAAATTGAGTTCACCGCTTGGCATTGCCGGCGTCAAACAGATGGTCAATTTTGGTTCCGACCTGACGTTCGAGGAAGCCAATGCACTCAACGACAAATTGCGGCGGCCGCTGGAAGGAACGAAGGATTATCTCGAGGGCATTACCGCGTTTTTCGAAAAGCGGCCGGCACGATACATCGGCGAGTAGCGACGCCTCAGCTTAAGAGCGCGTCATTTAACAAATTGATTTTATAGCGCTCTCCAACACGGAAAACTGCCATGGATATCAGGGGAAAAGTCGCCATTGTCTCCGGGGCCAGTTCCGGTACGGGCGTCGGCGGAGAAACAGCGAAACTGCTGGCATCGCGTGGCTGCAATGTCGTCGTGAACTACGCGAGCAACAAGGCCGGCGCAGAAGAAGTCGTCGCCTCCTGCAAGTCAGGCGGCGGCGACGCGTTTTCTGTTCAGGCCGATGTGGCGAACGATGCGGATTGTGGCAACCTGGCCGCCGCAGCCATGGATTGTTGGGGACGCATCGATATCCTGGTCAATAACGCTGCAGTGACCCGCGTCATTCCCGCCAATGATCTACAGGCACTCAGCGCAGACGATTTTCATCGCATCTATTCCACAAACCTGGTCGGCTGTTTTCAAATGACGCGAGCCGTCGCGCCGTATCTAAAGGCCACCGGTAACGCAGCCGTCGTGAATATTTCCTCAGTCGCTGGATTGACCGGCGGCGGAAGCTCCATCCCGTACGCCGCATCGAAGGCAGCGCTCAACACGCTCACGCTTTCATTCGCACGAGTGCTTGCGCCAGAGGTCAGGGTCAACGCGATCTGCCCAGGCGGACTGCTCGGCAACTGGACCCGAAAGATTCTATCGGAGGAGGCCTATCAAGCAAAAGTGCGCGAACAGGTAACTGAATTTCCGCTCGGTCGTGCGGTGTGGCCAGCGGACGTCGCTGCTCTTGCACTTTGGCTAATCGAGGGTGCATCCGCCATGACTGGAGAACTGATCCGCATGGATTCGGGAAAACATCTCCTTTAACGGCCATTGATGCGCCGGTATTTTCGCGTCGGCGGCTATCGAGTCGCGAAAGATGCGCTCGTACCGAACAACGCGCCGGTAGCAACAATTGCTCGACTGGTCCGAAGCGGCCGTCAACCGAAGGGTGCAGATTAACACGGTCGGGAGGCCTTTGTCATGGGCAGGCATTGTCGTGCAGCAGCACCACAGCCATGCGGTATGCCATCGGCGTCGGTCGTGACGGTTTTCAATAGGGCAGCATCCATCGCATTACGCGAAAGCAAGAATGGCCGGATTGGACGCCGCCACCTGAGATGATTGTGCGCCAACCTTATTTACCGCGCTTGATGGCTGGCGGGCCCGGTAATCCAATGGGCTCACGTGCGCTGTATATCGGTACGACTGTTTACCGCATCCACGGCACCAATGCGCCGGAAACGATCGGCCACGCCGTATCGTCCGGATGCTTCCGGCTGGTCAATGGCGAGATTGTCGACCCCTAACCGAAGAATGTTCGACACTTTGCCGTTCTCGTCGGGCTTATCGATCGCCAACACGAAGCGTCAGCGCGTCAAAACGGTTTCGGCCCATTGCGCCACGGCCAAAACACGCCGGTCGTCGTTCAAAAGACCGATAAACTGGAGCCCTAACGGCATGCCATGGCGGCCTCGTCCGGCACACACTGTCACCGCGGGGCCGTACAGCAGCGTCCAGACGCGGTTAAACAAGGCATTGCCCGTCGAGCCATGCCCCAAGGGCGCTTCGCCCAATGCGCCTGGCGTGAGAATTACATCGAAATCTGCAAACACCGGCCGCAGCGCAAAGCGCCCTTCGGCGGCGATGCGGTGCTTCTCGTCGTACAACTCAGGCGGACAAGCCTGCCCGGCTTCGAGCCGGCTACGCAACGCTGCCGATATTTGTCCCGGATGGGCAATGAGCTCGAACGCGAGCGACTTTCCCATCTCGTAGAATTCGATCTCGTGATGCGCGGCATCGAGATCCGAGAAGATTGCGGGCGGCGTGACATCCGCGACATAGGCGCCGTGGGTGGAGAATCTGCTGGCAGCGTCTTCTAGGCAGGCAAGCATATCGTCCTCGGCCTTGCCCAACGTATCGCTTCTCCACAGGGCTATTCGCGGCCGCGCGGCCCCCGGCAGATCCAGTAAGGCCGGCCGACCGGCAAGGACCGAGACGAGCCTGGCAGCATCGGCAACGGTGCGGCCCATCGCCCCCACGGTATCAAGCGACTCCGAAAGCGGTTTCACCCCGTGGCGATTGACCCATCCAAAGCTCGGCTTGTAGCCGACGATGCCGCAAAAACTGGCCGGTCTGATCACCGAACCACCGGTCTGGGTACCGATCGCCAGCGGCGACATATAATCCGCAACGGCAGCCGCGGAGCCGCTTGAGGAGCCGCCCGGCGTTCGTGCCGGGTCCTGTGGATGCGCCGTCTTGCCCGGATGGCTCGATGCAAACTCTGTCGTCACCGTCTTGCCCAAGATGATCCCGCCCGCCGCGCGGATGGCCGCCACACAGGCGGCATCCCAGGCCGGACGGTGGCCGGCGTATATTGGCGAGCCGTAGCCGGTCGGCATATCCGCGGTCGCAATGATGTCCTTCACCGCCACCGGAACGCCATGCAGGGCCCCGCGTGTCCCGCCAGCATCAATTACGCGCGCCTGGGCAATCGCATGATCGGCATCGAGGTGAGTCCAAGCATTCACGGCCTGCTCACGTTCATCGATCCGATCGAGGCAAGTCCGCACCACCGCTTCCGCGGTCGCGTCGCCCGAAGAAGTTATCCGTACGATATCCCCAGCGGTCAGCTCATTCAGTCGATCGCCCGGTCGCATGAGGCCATCTCCTTCGATCCCGACGGGCCGGAACGCCCTTGCGTTCCTCTAGAACGTCTTCCCACTGGCGAGCCAGTGACGAATGATCTCCTCGCCGGTGGCGAACCACACGCGATCGTGCGACCGAATGTATTGCAGTGCTCGGTCCAGCGCACCGATGCGATGCGGGACGCCCATCATGAACGGGTGCAGGCAGATCGACATCACACGGCCGGACTCGGCACCCTCACGATATAGAACATCGAACTGGCTCTTTATCATGCGTTCAAACTCGTCCGCGGTTCCAAATCGATAGTAGACATGCGGCGAGTCGTTGATCTCATACGAATACGGTATGGACGCGATCGTCCGGCCGTCGAGATTCATCAGATATGGCTGATCGTCGTTGACCCAGTCGGCGACATAGAGACACCCTTCGTCGATAAGGTAGTCGAGCGTATTCCACGTCTCGGCGAGCGCCGACCCGAGCCACCCCACGGTCTTGCGGCCGCTAGCCTTCTGGAGCTTTTGTAGGGCATGGCGAATGACTTCCCGCTCCTGCTCCGGCGGAATTGCATTCAGACGCTGCGTGTTTGTCTTATTGTGACCAACCAATTCCCAGTTCAAACGGACGGCCTCCTCGATGATCTGCGGGTGATAGTCGCAGATATCGCTATTGACCGTCGCCGAGGCGCGTATGCCGTGCTTCGTCAGCACGTCCATAATACGCCAAATGCCGACGCGGTTGCCGTAGTCGCGCTGCGACCAGGCGCGCACGCCGGGGACGGGCCCCTTTGCCTCGAAAGGGTGCCCGGACAGTGCATCGCGCAGGGAAAAGAACTCGATGTTCGGAATAACCCAAACAGCGAGCTGCGCCTCATTCGGCCAGACGATCTTCGGACGCTGAGTGATCGGAACGTAGGGAAACGGACCGTAATCGGCTGGCTCCATGTCAGTTCACCTTGATATTGGCCGTCTCGACGACCTGACGCCATTTCGTGATTTCCGACGTCATATATGTATTGAACTGTTCGGGGGTCCCGGTCACAGGAAGCACGCCAAGGCTTGCGAGTTTCTGCTTCATTTCCGGCGTCGTCATGATCTGCCTCAGCTTATCGTTGAGGTAGCTGACAATTTCGGGCGGCAGCTTCGCCGGGCCGAGCACGCCATACCAGGACGTCGCCTCATAGCCCGGGACACCGGCTTCTGCCATCGTCGGAATATTCGGCAGATCGGGCCAGCGCTCCGCGCTCGTCACGGCAAGGGCGCGCAACGTGCCGCCCTGAACGTGCGGCAACAGTCCTGCCATATCCGAAAAGATGATCTGGATGCGGTCGGCGACAAGATCGACCAGCGCCGGACCAAGCCCCTTGTAGGGTACGTGCATAATATCGATCTTGGCCATCGACTTGAACAGTTCGGCCGTCAACTGGAGAGAGGAGCCGACGCCGGAAGAGCCGAAGTTGATTGTACCGGGCTTCTCCCGCGCGAGATCAATTAGTTCCTTCACCGATTTCACCGGCAAGGACGACGGAACCGCTAGCACGAACGGACCAGTCGCAACCTGCATGATGGCCTTGAGATCGCGTGTGGGATCGAGATTTTTCGACACATAGAGGCTGGGATTGGCCGCCATCGTGCTCGTTGCGCCTATCATCAGGGAATAGCCATCCGGTATTTCCTTGATCACAGCTTCTGTGCCGAGGAGGCCGCCCGCCCCACCCCTGTTCTCGACGATGACGGGCTGCTTCACCACCTCGCCCAGCTTTTCGCCGATAATGCGCCCGATGATGTCGTTGCTGCCGCCAGCGGCGAACGGAACGATCATCCGGATCGGCCTGCTCGGATAGGAATCGGCAAGCAGTTGACCCGGCAACAGACTGGCGGCAACACCGCCGAGCAAAATTTGAGCGCAGAAATCGCGTCGGTTCATGGTGGACTCCTCCGTTGATGATTCGAGACCGCTATTTGGTGACCGCATTTCGTATTTCCTTGACCAGCACTACGCCATCGGCCGCGACGACGCCGCGACCTTTCGGCAGAACAAAAAGAGGATTGATCTCGGCTTCCGAGAGTTCGTCGCCGATCGTCATAACCATGGTTGAGAAAGCAACGATGGCGCCGGTAAGCGCATCGATGTCGGCGGATGGCCGGCCGCGGTGCCCCCGCAGAAGAGCCGACGTTTTGAGCTCGTCGACCATCGCCATTGCATCGTCCTGCGCAACAGGCGCCAGGCGTAGGGAGATGTCGCGAAAGAGTTCTGCGGCGACGCCGCCCATGCCCAGTAGAATGACGGGCCCAAGCTGGACGTCGTGGCGAAAGCCGAGGATGATTTCGACGCCGTTGGCGACGAACTCCTGCACCAGAAAGCCTTCCGGCTTATGGTGGGTCGCGGCAGAAAATCTTTCGCCGATGTCCGCGCAGACTCGCGCCACGTCTTCAGGCGCGACGTCGAGGGCGACGCCACCGAACTCGGACTTGTGTAAAATATCCCGAGACAGAATCTTGATGACCACGTTTCCGTTGAATTCCTTCGCGGCAGCCTCCGCCTCAGCACCGGTTTTCACGACAGCTTCACGCGTGACGGGAATGCCGAAGTGTCCGATAAGCCGCTTGCTCTCGGCTTCATTTAGTGCGCCGGGCTGAAGCAAGAGCCGAACGTCGTCGCATGGAACGGCGCGCGGTTGCGCCGCCGGCTTCCTGGCATGACCGCTTTCGGCTAGCTGGCCGGCCCGGTACAGCGCATCGAGCGCGGTAGCGCAGCTCTCAGGGGCAGCAAAAGTCGGAACGCCAGCAAGATTTAGCTGCCGCACGAGCTGCGGCGCATCGGGACTGACGAAACCGACGACCGGCTTTTCGCTGGTGGCCGCGCAGGCGCGCAAGGGCGCGCCCACGGTCTCCGGCTCGCGCAACGCCGATGAGCCGAGCACAACCGCAACGGCGTCATAGGTCGGGCTCGCGGTCACGAGTCCGAGAATGGACCGAAAGGTATCCGACTTCACGCCGGCTAGCGTGACGTCAATTGGATTTCGATCCAGAGCAGCACCCTCGATCGCGAGCCCCTTGAGCTGCATGGCGGTCGACTCGTCCGGCGGCGGCGTTTCGAAACCAAGGACTCCGGCGGCATCAGCCAGCACACTCGCCGCCCCGCCCGTCGATGTAATGATGGCGAGGCGCTTCCCCTTAAGCGAGCGTCCGCCGCTGAGCGCCAGCGAGATGTCGAGCAAATCGGAATACCGCTCGGCGCGGATAACGCCAACCTGGCGGAACATTGCGTCGTATGCCGCATCCGATCCTGCCATCGCCCCTGTATGCGACACTGCGGAACGTATGCCGGCATCGGACCGTCCGACTTTGTAGGCCACGACCGCCTTGCCGGCCGCGAAGGCGCGGAAAACGGCAGCCTGAAACGCCTTCGGCTGGCGCAGACCTTCCAGATACAGCGCAATGACCTTTGTCGCCGGATCGTCGACGAGATGGTGCATAAAATCGGCCACCTCAAGATCGCACTCGTTGCCGGTCGCGATGAGCTTCGAAAAGCCTATTCCCGCAGCTTGCGCACGCGAGAGCATCGATCCGAGAATGCCGCCGCTTTGGGACACCAGGGCGATGTTGCCGGCAACAACATCGTCCGTCACCAGCGCATTACTGGCGGATAACACGACGCGCTCGCTGACGTTAACAAGACCGATCGTGTTCGGACCGAGCAGCCGCATCCCACCGGCCGCCAGCCTCAGTTCCTGCTGCCGCGCCTGGCCTTCCGGACCGCTTTCGCCGAATCCGCTCGCCAGCACAATCGCAGTGCGCGTGCCGATGGCCGCTAGCTGGCGGACAGCCTCGGTTACCTTTGCGCCGCCGACCAGGACGATGGCGACATCCGGACGCCCGGGAATGGCCGCGATCTCGGAATAGCACTTCCGCCCGCCGATCTCCGTGTAACGAGGATTGACGGGATATACTTCACCGCTAAAGCCGTACTTATCAAGGTAAGCAAGCGGCCGGCCGGTTAGCTTTGCCGGATCCGCCGAGGCGCCAATGATCGCCACGGTGCGCGGCCGCATGAGGCAGTCGAGAGCCTCCATCAGCGCGCGCTCCTGTCCAGAAATGCGGTCACCGCCTCGCGATGTTCGGTGGTCGAATAGCAGATACCCTGAGCTTCCCGACCGAGCGCGAAGACCTGCTCCTCGGTCGATTCGAAAGTTCGGTCGAGAATCGCCTTCGAAAAGGCGATCGACGCGCGGGACCCCTGCCCCAGTTCACGCGCCCAGGCGGTCGCCTCAGCAATCAGATTGCCTGGCGCGGTGAGCCGATCCGCCAGTCCGATGGCCTGAGCTTCCTTCGCGTCCACCACGCGACCGGTGAATATCAATTCTTTCGCGCGCGGCAGACCGACACGCCGGGGCAGAAAATACATGCCGCCGCCATCTGACACGAGGCCACGCTTCACGAAGCTCATGGTGAAGGCCGCCTGCTCCGATGCGACAATGAAGTCGCAGGCGAGCGCCAGATCGCAGCCCAATCCCACCGCTGCGCCGTTGACGGCGGCGACGACCGGCTTCGGCATGCCGTGCAGCAATCCCACGCTCTTGTGCACTTGTAATTGGCGCCGCCAGCCGTTGAACGCGACCTCTCCGGCCGGAGCATTCAGCCGCTCCTTCATGCCGGCGATATCGCCGCCCGCACAGAACGCCTTGCCGTTCCCGGTGAGAACAACCGCCCGCACGGCCTCATCGGTGGCAAGGCGTTCGAGCACCACGACCAATTCAGAGCGCATGGCGTCGTTGATAGCGTTGCGCACATCGGGGCGGTTCAGCGTGACGATCCCAACGTTGTTTTTGGTCGTCACTTCGACCAGTGCTGTCATTTTGTTATCCCGTCTGCTCCGTTTTTGCCTCGCTCAGGCGGAGCGGCGGCTGCTGGCAACCCGCATCGGGGTGCAATAGACTGCGTTATTGCCTTACTTCGGGTTCGAGAATCCTACCATGAGGACACCGAAGCCAATCCGCCGCAGTTCCACCTGGTGGAATACTGAGAGATGGGCTATTTCTGCCGCCATGAAACGCAAAGGCAGTTCGCCATCGAACCGATCGCTCAGCCGGGGCATCGCCGTCCTCCGGGCGTTCCGGCCCGGAACGGCTTTGCTCGGCAACGGCGAGATTGCCGAGCGAACCGGATTGCCCCGCGCCAGTATCAGCCGCCTGACGCAGACGCTAACCGAGACGGGCTACCTCGATTACTGCGCGCCACAACGGGCCTATCGCCTAGGCGCCCCAGTCCTGACGCTGGGTCACGCGATGCGGTCTGGTTCGCCCGTCCTCCGCATCGCCACCCCGCCGATGACGGCGCTTGCACGGCGGCTCCGCATCAATGTCGGACTCGCGGTCCGCGACGGCGAAGACATGGTCTATCTTGAATCTGTGCGTTTCAACGCCAAAGGCTCCCAGCGTTCGGTGGTGTCGGGGCAACGCGTTCCGATCGAATTGACCGCATTGGGCCGTGCTTGGTTGGCCGCCGCACCGGAAGCGGAGCGGAAATCGCTCATGGCCCAACTGAAAGTGAAGCGTCGGAAGCGCTGGCGCACCCTGGAACGAGAGATCGCAGAGGCAGCCTCTTCCGTCGACCAGCGCGGCTACTGTGTGGCGTCATGGCAGCCGCAGGTTGTCGCCATGGCCGCGCCACTTGTGTCCGCAGGCCTTCCCATTCATGTATTGAACGTCAGCCTGACGACTGAAGAGCCTATTGCAGCCGTTGTTGGCAGCCTCTATCACCCGCTTCTGGCGCTGACAGCCCAACTGCGGCAAGCGCTCATGGGCATCGAACTTTAAGCTGGCCGAGAAACGCCGACAGTTCACCAACGCGCTCGAAATCCCACAACGCGGCCAAATTCGCTTCGATCTCGTCCTCCGCCCAGCGTTTGCCGACGTTGCCGCGGAATTTCTTCTCGAGGTCGACGCGGCTCATGGGGCTTTTCGCGAAGCCCGGCGCGTAGTCGACCTCACGTGAAATTCGCTGGCCATCGACAAGAATTGCCGTCACGCGTGTCGGCGACGAAGCGCCTTGCCGCGCGGTGCGGGTGGGATCTTCGCTGACAATGATTTTCTTCATGAACGCACGGATTCGCGGATCGCGGAACATGTGCGGCTCAAATGTCTCGTTGGTAATATCGCCGTCAAACATGGCCCGCGTCGTGATGTATGGGAGGCTATGGTCGGCCGTATCGCGCGTTTCCGGGGCCCATTTCTCCGGCTCGCTGGCCGTCCTTTGGAGACCCCGGCGCGTTGTCGCGATCTCGATCGCCGCGATACGGTCGAGCGACCCGACCTGCTTTGCCAGTTCGATGCCTGCCACAATCGCCGTTTGCGTATAGATCACGGCCGGATAACGTTTCAGGCTGCAGCGGAGAATACGAAATTCAGTGCCGCGCCCGCCGAATCCGTCAACATCGATGGTCGCCGGGCCGGTGATCTGTTGGAAGAAGCCGGATTTGCCTTCGAAGATAGGCGCCGGACCGGTCAAGCCGCCGCGTGCCAGCATGGCAGCGAAGACTGCGTTGCGACTCGCCTCCGCATCGGAAAGGCCCTTCCAGTCCGAAAGCGTTTGAACGCGCGTCTGCGCCATCGGAATGTGATCGTTCATGGCGATGCTGACAGCGTGTGCCAACTGATCAGCCGGCAGCTTCATCAGCTTTCCGGCCGCGAGCGCAACAGCCGGCGGGCTCATCACCGTCGGATCCCACCCGCGCGTCGAGATATCGCAGGCATCGACAAGCCGGCAGTTAACCTCATAGGCGATCACGATCGCCGTCATCAGCTCCCGCGCGCTGCATCCTTCGACTTCCGCGACGGCAAGGCAGGCTGCGATATGGTCGCTGGGATGAACAGAAAAACGACCGATGTAGGTATCGTTGAAATCCAGATAGCGGAATGCCACGCAGTTGGCAAAAGCGGCAAGGTCCGCCGTGCTGCGCCTATCGGTGCCGATGACCGTCGCGTCGCCGGCGACAGCGAGTGCGATGTCACGACAAATGCCGACGGGCCGTTCGGCAAACGCGCCGATGCCGCAGCCAATCGTATCGATCAAATGCGTCTTCACGCGCGCGACGGTCTCCGCGTCAATGTCATCGAAGCTCAAGCCGTCGGCATAAAGGGCAAGCTGTTCCGCAAGTGAACGAGCGGACGATTCGGAAGCACCTGCTGCGGTTGCCATGCCAGCGCACCAATAATGAAAAATTTCAGACGCAGTCTGCATCGAGGCATCAACGCCTCATCGCATCACTGTCTCTTGCTCGCCGTAGACGGTCTCTAATATCTTCACTTCTAAGCGTCATGCAAGCCGTGCGGCTGGCCCATGTGCATACCGGTGCGCGCCCGCCCTGGATGGGTCAGTCTGATCCAGCGCCCGATTCGGGCGTTATCTGGTTGTTGGATGCCGATTGCATCTCGAGGATTATCCGGTTATGGCCGGATATCGAAGGCCCGTTCCTTCGGGAACTGTCGTAGACGCGGGTCAATCAGGGTTCATAGCAGTGACAGCCAAGATAATTCTAACCGGCGACGTCAATCTGATGCGCGCCACCGATCCGGCGGTACCGTTTAGGCACGTCATCGACGACCTCCGCTCGGCGGACGTCGTCTTTTCCAATCTGGAATGCTGCCTCCGGCTCGCGGAGCAATCGCATGTCAATGAAGGCTTTTTCGCCGACCCCCAAGTAGCCAGCGAAGCACTGAAGCTTTCCGGCATCCATGCCGTCGGCATTGCCAACAATGTAAATTATGGCTGGACGAATATTTCGGCGTCCATTGAACAACTGGACAAAATTGGGCTGGTGCACACCGGGGCCGGTGCCACACTGGCGGCTGCCCGCGCGCCCGTCATCGTTAATCGCAACGGCATTCGCGTCGGCGTCCTGCAGCGGAGTTCGGTCTATTGGCCGACCGATCACGAGGCCCAAGCAGACGCGCCCGGCATTGCGGTGATTAAGGGGCATACGGCCTATCATGTTCCGATGGGACGTATCTCGCCGGATATCCCGCCTGCCAACCGTCCTGGTATTCCGCCGGTCATTCTTACCTGGGCGGACGCCGCATATCTTGACGAGCTTCGTAACGACATCGAAGCGCTACGTCCACAGGTCGATGTTGTCGTGGCGTCATTTCACTGGGGGCTCGGACGCGAGCCGCTGCAATACATGAAAGACATCGCTCGTGCGGCGGTCGATGCCGGCGCTGATGTCGTCATGGGTCATGGGCCCCACTACCCGCTACCCATCGAATTCTATAGGGACCGGCCGATTTTTTATGGCTTGGGCAACCTTACGTTCAACACCGGACATCTCGGCCGCAAGCACTCGGGCTGGATTGGTCTACTGGTCGACGTGACCCTCGAAAGTAGCGGGATCCTGAGCTATAATCTTCGTTTGGTGCGCGCCAACGACAACAGCGAGTCGTATTTCAGCCCACCGGCGAACGAAACTCCTTTTCTAGATGATCTCACTATTCGGAGCAGCCATCTCAGCGCCCACCTTACGATAGAGGGGGATCGGATTCGCGTTCGGCCGCTGCATCCAAATTTGTAAATCAACGTACCGGTCAGAATGGCCGCGACAATGTCTCGTTCGTCGCCGTCAATCCCGGCCTGGTCCGAACCGAGCGATCAGGGCGGATCGCTTCCGTCAAGTCACCGGTTTCGGTGAATAGACCGCGGTGCCGCTGATAGCAGGCAACAATCGCCTCGCTGCTCTAGTAGCCACAATCGACAACAGCCTCGTGGCCTCAAAGCAATCGCTGTCACATTGGTGCCGATGAAACATTCAGCGGGAAAGATGAGCCACAGATGCAATCTCAACCAGGAAGCCAGGCTTCACCAGATCGGTGCGGATGCAGTAGCGCGCCGGCGGGTCTGCCGGGAAGTAGGTGCGGTACACTTCGTTCATGCCGGCATAGTGGCTCATGTCCGAGAGAAAAATGTGATTGAAGGTGATGTCTCGCAAAGAGCCGCCCGCAGCTTCCAACACCGCCTTGATGCTGTCGAGCACCTGCCGCGTTTGGGCCTTGACGTCATTTTCGCCGACCAGCTTGCCGTCGCTGTCCATCGCCAGCATACCGGAGACGTAGACGGCGTTTCCCGCCTTGGTGCCGGGTGAATAGGGCGCGAGTGGCGGCGGCGATCCCTTGGGGACAATAACTTCGTAGGGCATGTCTCAACTCCTTTAAGTTTATTCGCAGGAACGGAGCCCGCTCTCGGCGAGCGGACTCCATCCGGTGCCGCTTTACCAGCCCTGGATGACGTCGAGCGTCCCGTTCTTCCACTGCGCATAGCCGAAGGTTCGAGGACCGCCGTGATACGAGGCGCTCCAATCAATCGGTGGCAGCACTCCGGTCTCGAAGTGGCCAAGCCCTTCCAATTCGGTGATGAGCTTGGCGCGGGTGAGATCGCTGCCGGCTCGCTTCATCGCCTCGACTACGATGATGCCGCCCGCCATGCCGAGATAAGGGTAATAGCCCGGCTTGGTATTTGGGTAATATTTTCCCAGCACGGCGTTCGCCTGCTTCACCGCGGGTTTATCCATGGTCGAAACGGCGGTCATCAGGTTGACGTAGATGCCTTCGAGCGCCTCGGCACCGACGAGTTCGAGGACGACCGGATCGGCCATGGTGTTGTGGCCGACCATTTTCGGCTTCCAGCCCAGGCGCTGAGCTTCCTTGGCAAAGAGCGCGCCGTGCTTCGGAATGACACCGAGGATAACGACGTCGGGATTGCCCTGTTTCAGGGCCACTGCCTGTGCACTCACATCGACATCGCTCGGCACATAGCTCGATTCGGCGACCGGGGTGATGTTGAGCGTCTTGAGCGCCGCGACGGCACCGTCGCGCTGGTCTTTGCCGAACTGGTCGTTCTGGAAGAAGATCGCGATGCGCTTGGCCTTCAGCGTGTTTACCGCGAACTGAGCCATCGACTCCCCGATCTCGGACGACATTGGCAGGATGCCAAAGACGTTCTTGTCGGTCGGCTTGTTCAGGAGCTTATGGCCGCCGGCTGGGTTGACAATCGGCACGCCGCGCTGGGCGAGGAAGGGAAGGACGGCAACCGCCGTGACTGTGCCGAGCGTTGAAACCATTGCGAAGACCTCGTCGCGATCCACCAGTTTTTTCACGACGGCGGCGGTCTGCTGCGGATTATAGGAATCATTTTCGACGAGCCATTCAATCTTGCGGCCATTCACGCCGCCTGCTTCGTTCACGGAGCGGAAGTAGGCGTCGCAACCCTCCTTCATCTGCGTCGCGCCGGCGGCGAGCCCGCTCTGCAACGGCAGAAACGAACCGAGCAGAATTTTGTCTTTAGTAACGCCGGGTTCCGCAAGGGCGAGCCGCGGCATCGCCGCGGCGCCGACACCGGCGGCTAGCATCGTGAGAACCGTTCTACGTGACTGGGTCATGCTCTTCTCCTTTGATCAGGCTTCACCTAAATAAGCTTCAACGACGTTGTGCTCTTCCATCAGCCGTTCCGCCGACCCGGACAGCGTGATTCTTCCCTTCTCCACCACGTAGGCCCTATGCGCGATGCGCAGCGCCTGACGCGCATTCTGTTCAACAAGGAGTACAGTGACGCCCTCACGATTAATCTCCTCGATGAGCTTGAAAATCTCCCGCACCAGAAGTGGCGCGAGCCCGAGCGAGGGCTCGTCGAGCAATACGATGCGGGGGCGCGCCATCATGGCGCGGCCGATGGCGACCATCTGTTGCTCGCCGCCCGACATGGTGGCGGCGATCTGCTGGCGGCGTTCGACCAGTTTCGGAAAAAGCGCGTAGACGCGCTCCAAATCGCTGCGCCACCGGCGGCCGCGGTCTAAGCCGTAGGCCCCCATGCGTAGGTTCTCCTCGACCGTCAGTTCGGCGAAAAGCTGACGGCCTTCCGGCACCAGCACTAGCCCGCGGGCAATGATTGCGTCGGTCGGCAGCGCCGAAATTTCCTCGCCGTCGAGCGTAATCGAGCCGGTTTTTGTCGCCGGGATGCTATTAGTCACGCAGCCCAGCAGGGTCGACTTGCCCGCACCGTTCGATCCCAACAGCGAGACGATTTGCTTATTTTCGACCGACAGCGAAACGTCCGTGAGCGCGGTGACTGCGCCATAACGCGCGGATAGTGCGCTGATCTCAAGCATGATCATCGTCCTCGCCGAGGTAGGCCTTGATGACGGCTGGGGAATTGCGAATCTCGGCGGGCGTCCCTTCGGCGATTTTCTCGCCGTGGTCGAGCACTACTATACGATCACAAGCCGACATCACCACGCGCATGTCGTGCTCGACGAGTAGGATAGAGATGCCGTTCTCGTCGCGCAGCCGGCGCACGGTATCGGCGACTCGCCGGCTTTCTTCGGGATTCATGCCGGCGGCCGGCTCGTCGAGCAGCATCAGCTTCGGCCGGCCGGCGAGCGCCCGCGCCATCTCGACGGACTTCTGCAGGCCATAGGACAACTCGCACACGCGAACGTCCGCGACGTCGTTGAGCCCCAGACGTTCGATTATGGCGGCCGTTTCCGCGTTGGCCTCGCGGCGCATGGCGCGCGCCGAAGGCAGGTTGAGGAAGTCGCTAAGAATGCCGGCGCGGTAGCGGTAGACGAGGCCAAGCGTTATGTTCTCGCGCACACTCACCTCGCGGAAAAGTTCGAGGTTCTGGAACGTGCGTCGGATACCCATAGCGGCGACTTCAGGCGTGCTGCGCCCTACTAGCTCTTGGCCGTTGAAGAGGATACTGCCGCGCTCCGGCCGGTACAGGTGCGACACGCAGTTGATGAGCGTCGACTTTCCAGCGCCGTTCGGACCGATCAAGCCGACGATTTGACTCTCGGCGACCGAGAAGCTGACGTCGGACAAAGCCCGCAGCCCGGAGAACGACAGCGAGATGCCGGAAAGCTCAAGGAGTGCCAAGGGGCTTCCTCCCGAGCCGCGAGCGGACGACGTCGACGATGCTGATGAGTCCGCCAGGCAAGAATTGGACGCAAAGGATCAGCAACACCCCGTAGATCACCATCTGGGCATCCTTGAATTCGCGCAGCACTTCCGGCGCCAGCGCCAGATAAAAACCGCCGAGCAGCGCTCCGCCGCGCGAATGAAGGCCTCCGATCACAGCCATCGATAGGAATGAGAGCGAGGCGGCAAGGGAGAAGGTTTCCGTGCTGAGATGGCCGAGCAGATGGGCGAACAGCGCGCCGGAAACGCCGGTGAAAAAGGCGCTGGTAGCGAAAGCGATGATGACGTGCTTCGGGCGCGGGATGCCGCAGCACTCGGCGGCAACGGCGCTCATGCGCAGTGCCATCAGCGAGCGGCCGGTATGAGACTTGGCAAAGTTGTGCGCGATCCATGCCAGCAAAAGAAAGATAGCGAGCAGCACATAGTAATAACCGAAATCGCTTTGCATTTCGGTGCCGAACAGCGACGGGCGCGGCACGAACAGCCCTTGGCGGCCGCCGGTGAACGATTCCCACTCAAACAGCATCTGCTGCACGAACAGTGCAAACCCAAGCGTGGCGATCGCAAGATAGTGGCCCTGCACCCGCAGGGCCGGTAGCGCGACCAACGCGCCAAATAGCCCTGCAACAACGCCGCCGGCCAGCACACCGACGAGGAAGGGCAGCCCGGCCTTCGTGACGACAATGGCCGAGGCATAGGCCCCGAGCGCCCAGAAGCCGGCATGGCCGATCGAGATCTGTCCGCCCATGCCGATGAGGATGTTCAAGCTGAGACCCACCATCGCATAAATCATCACGCTGGCGAGGATGTAATAACCGTAATTGCCCAGCCCGAACGGCAGTGCGGCCAGCACGGCCACGACAAGGAAAATTACGAGCTTGCGGGGGGGCATCATCGTCAGACCTTCTTTGCAATCTGGCGGGTGAACAGGCCTTGCGGTCGCACCATCAAAACGGCGATGATGATGGCAAAGGCGAAGGTGTCCTTAAACGATGCGGAAATATAGGCCGCGAACAAGTTTTCGATCACACCGATGACCAGGCAGCCGACGACGGCACCGACCAGGCTGTTGAACCCGCCGAGGATAGCGCCGGCGAAGGCCTTCAGCAGCACCGCAAACATTATGTCGAAATCGAGAAAGGTCAGTGGTGCGACGAGCAGGCCCGACACGACACTGATTGCGGTGGCGAGTCCCCAGGCGGTGAGCGATACACGGCCGATGTTTACGCCCATGAGTTGCGCGGCGCGGCGGTTCATACTGGCTGCACGCATGGCGATGCCGGCACGCGTGTATTCGAAGAATACGTAAAGGACGGCGACCACCAGAAACGATACTCCAACGATGCCGAGGCTGTTCTCGGCAACGCGAGCACCGAGGATGTTGACGGGATTCGGCGAGAACAGCGACGGAAAGCGTACCGGATCGTAGCCCCAGATCCAGCCGGCACCATGATGGAAGACCATCCACAGCCCGATGGTAGCGATCAGCGAATTGATCGGCGGCGCGGATTGGAGCGGCCGCATCGTCACCCGCTCGGTGACGATGCCGATCAGGCCGCCGATCGGCACTGCGAGCACGAGGATGATCACCAGCGGTAGACCGGTCCGGGCCAGCAGCGTGAAGCAAACGAAAGTGCCGACCATCGCCATTTCGCCCTGAGCGAAATTCACAACGTCAGTGGCCTTGTTTATCAGCACGAGCGAGAGAGCAAGCAGGGCGTAGATGCTGCCGAGCGCAAGACCGGATACGACCAGCTGCGGGATCATGCCCACGCCCGGCGACAGGTTATGGAAGCGGCGTCCCTTAGTGGTCTCATTCGGTGTCTTTCGCGTTTCCTCACGAATGCTGGCCGATGAACCCGAGCACGGCCTTGTCGAAGACCTCTGTATTGGTTTCCGAGGCGCAATGTCCGCCACGATCTAGTTCGACTAGCTCGGCGCCCGCGATCATGTCCGTGAGCGCGCGGCTGAAGTATGGCGGCGTCAAAATGTCGTCGCGCGCGACGATCACCATGGTCGGCACCTTGATCTTGCCAAGGTCGGCGGTCCGGTCGAAGTCGACGATGGCGTCGATGCGGCTGGCGACGATCTCAACCGGCGGGAAATTCGGGATTACGACCTTTTCGCGCTCTTCGAGCAGGCCGATGTTCTCGTTGATCCACCAGTCCGGATAGAGGAACACCGGCGTCGAACGGACATAGTCAGCCGCGCCGCCTGCGATCAGCAAGGTGCGGCGCGCGTCGAAAACGCGGCGGAAGAAGGGATCGGCCTTGGGCCAGCTCGCATAGATGATCAGGCTTTGCAGCCGTTCCGGATGCGTGGCGGCGAGCGTCTGGCCGATTGCGCCGCCGGTCGAATGGCCAACGAGATGCGCTTTTTTGATGCCAAGGTCGTCCATCACCGCTAAGAGATCGTCGGTCATTTGGTCGACAGAGTACTTGATCAGCGAACGCGTACTTTGCCCGGTTCCGCGATGGTCGTGGATGACGGTCTGATGGTTGCGCGAGAAAGCAGCAAGGTTCGGCGCCCAGTAGCTGCCGACGCCACCGAGGCCGGGAACGAGCAGGACTGCGGAGCCGCTCCCATGGCTTTCGTAGTAAATTTCCCCCTCGCCGACTTTGACCTTGGGCATGCGCCACACCTTCGCTCGCGGCGCGGAAGCGCGCCGGACATCCCCTAGCGTAGCGGCGCGCTCCTGAACCCGGTAACGCAAAGATGCGCAGGCACTGTTGCCGGAATTAGAACGCTCTAAATCAAGCCCTGAGCTGGTCAACGTGAACAATCAGCGCCTTCAAAAAGGCCTGTGTTGCAATCGAAAGCTCGCGATTGCGGCGAGTGCACACTTCCGAATAAGGCATACGGAAACCCTTCTCTGCGACGGGTACCGAACAGAGACTACCGCGCGCCAATTCCGCCCGCACGGTAAAGGCCGGCATGAATGCGGCGGCGACGCCGGTTGCAGCGAGCGTCTTGGTAAGTTCCAGTGAGTTGGTCGTCAGAAGCGTCTTGAACGTTATGCCGCGCCGCTTGGCGCAGTCATCGATCAACTGCCGCAGGCCGAAAGAGTCGTCCGGCAATGCGAGCGGATACTGCTCCAGCGTCTTCAGCGTGACCGACCTCGCTTTCGCCAGCGGATGGTGCGGCGAGACAATGCAACTCACCGGCTCAGCATAGCGCGCCGCCACCGTAATGTCGTGCCGCCGCTTGGCGTTAAATGAGATCCCGATATCGGCCTCGTTCTGCACCAGCGCCTCAACGATGCGGTCCGTGGGCGCCAAGACAAGATTGAAATTGATGCCGGGGAACTTGGCGTGGAACGACGAAATCAGCGTTGGCAAGAAGTCACTCACGAGGCCTTCCATCGCGTACAGCGTGACGTCGCCGATCTGTAGGCCCTTGAGGTCTTCGATTGCCGATTGAGCTTTGCCGATGTCGTGGAAGATCGATCGGGTATGCTGGGCGAGCAGACGGCCGGCGGCGGTGGTGACGACGCCACCGGGATTACGCTCAAAAAGTCGCAGCTTGAGTTCGCGCTCCAGAATTGCGATTTGACGGGAAATCGCGGAGGGCGCGATATGCAGCCGGTCAGCGGCCTTGCGGATCGACCCGCACTCTTGCGTTACGTGGAAGTATCGCAGCGATTCAAGTTTCATGTGACCACCAAGTGACGGCATCCTATAGCACCGGTGCCTCGTTTCGGCTCCAAAGCGATCGCTGTCTTTTGAAACAGATGATGATGAAGATGCGCTGACGAAAGCCATTATCCCTGGGCGTCCCAATACGGACGATATAGCTTTCGCCGGATCAAATCTCTACTTGCCGATGCCGGCTGGCAGGTGGGGTATGATCGGGCTCAGCGGATCTGGGGCCGTGAGGGGCTTAATATGTCCAGGAGCAAGGGGGCGCGAGGACGACTCTGGCTCAACGACGGACCCCGTAATCGGTTAAGACCTCAGAGGGGATGGAGGTGATAGATAATACGCGATTCCAGCCCTAAGACCGCGGACCGGAAGACGCTTCCCAGCCGACACCCTGCCCGGTAGGAGAATTTCAGATTTCCGACGCGAACGCGCCCAGAACCGTGCTACATTTTTCCGGTAAAGTTAGACGGGCGGCCACCAAAGCGCTTTTAAAAGCGAGGTTCGCTGGTCGGGGGTCAGTATCCTAGTCCCCCAGCCACCCCACCCCCGGCACCACACTCCTGCACGCCGCCTCGCGTTCGGCACATCCATTTCGTTTTGCATTGCAAAACAATCAGAAAAAATTTCATTTCCAATCTACCCAGCATTCATACTGCGGCGTCTTCGAACGCGCGCCTGGCCGCAATGCCAAAAAATTTTTCACGAATTGAAATTCGGCAAGTCATGCAATCACTTTCTTCATCGTGCGACGAATTGCCCTATGCAGCCAAAAAAATCAGGCTCAATCTCCCGCCGCCTCTGCTGAATAAAAAACAAAATCAATCTGGGGATAGGGGAAACAAACGCCATGGCTCAAACCATTGAAGCCTTCGTTGGCAAATCTTTGGATGAAGCGAAAATCTCGCCACTGCATAAAAAAATCGTCGGCTTGATCGCGGCCGACTACTTCTTCGACGTCATCGACAGTTATTGAATGAGCAGCGCCGCCACCAGCCAGAACGTCACGCTGCTGTCGCGCTGCGATCAAGGCGGCCGCCCCGATGGCGTGCAGGTCATCGTCCACAACGGCTATGCCTATGTCGGCCACATGTTTGCAGACGGCTTTTCCGTCGCCGATGTGCGCGACCCGGCGAAACCAAAGACCGTTGCTTTCATCGCCGCGCCGAAGAACACCCGCTCGCACCATTTACAGATTCACGGCGACCTGTTGCTGATCGTCAACGGGCCGAACATCTGGGCCATGCAGCAATATGCCAGTCAGGCGGATTACTACGCCAAGTCGCTGGCCGATACGTTGAACATCGACAAACCATTCGGCGCCGGCGTGCGCGTGTTCGACATATCGAGCCCGGCCGCGCCGCGCGAGATCGCCTATCTCGCCATGCCGGGCTTGGGCGCGCATCGCATCTGGTGGGTCGGCGGCCGTTATGCTTATGCCTCTGTGCATCTCGAAGGTTATATCGACCATGTGCTGGCGATCATCGACATGGCCGATCCCGCAAAGCCCGTGCTCGCCGGCCAATGGTGGCTGCCCGGCATGTGGCGCGCCGGCGGCGAAACGCCACCCGCCTCATTCGGCAAGCGCGCCGCGCTGCATCACATGATCACCGCCGGCACGATCGGCTATGCCGCCTGGCGCGACGGCGGCTACACGGTTCACGACCTCAGCGATCCGGTTAAACCGAAGCTGCTCAGCCATCGCAATTATCATCCGCCATTCGGCGGCGGCGCGCATACGCCATTGCCACTACCGGGCCGCAACCTGCTGATCCTGGGCGACGAGGCTACGACATCGAGTTGCGCCAATGGCCTCGCCTATACCTGGGTGATCGATGTGCGTGCGCTGGAAAATCCAGTGTCGATCGCCACGCTGCCGACGCCCATGGAAGAAGACTTCTGCGCCAAGGGTGCCAAGTTCGGCCCGCACAACATGCACGAGAACCGGCCCGGTTCATTTGTATCGGAAGTCCTGATCTTCGCCACCTATCACAATGCCGGCTTGCGCATTTACGATGTGCGCGATGCGTTCCAGCCCAAGCAGGTCGGCTATTTCGTGCCACCGCCGCCCGAAACCATCGTCGACCAGCGGCCGAACCCGCTCAAGGTCATTCAATCCTGCGACGTCTTCGTCGACAGCAACGGCGTGATGTACATGACCGACACCAATGCTGGGCTCTACATTCTTCAATATAAAGGCTGACTCTGAAATGACTGAAAAATTCGGGCGCCTCGCACTCCATACGTGGACCATCGACACGACGCCGCTCGCCACGGCGCTCGACGCGGCGAGGCTTGGCGGCTTCGACGCCATGGAGCTGCGCCGCATCGATTTCGAGCGCTGTTACGAAGCCGGCATGAGCAACGGCCAGTTGCTCGACCTCATCAAGAAGAGCGGCATTCCGGTCGGCTTGCTCGGCGTGAAATACGGCTTTCTGTTCGCGCAAGGCGCCGAGCAAGAAGAATTGTTCGATATCTATCGCCAGTCCTGCCAGAACGCCGTGGCGCTCGGCTGCGACATGCTGATGAGCGCGCCGGGGCAGAATGACGGCACCATCAAATATGCCATCGAAAGCCTCAAGCGCGCCGGCGATATCGCGGCCGAATATGGCTTGCGCATCGGCATCGAATTCAACTCGCAACACCCCACCCTCAATAGCATCGCCGTGCAGCGCGAACTCATCGAAGGCGCCGGCAAGGCCAATGTCGGCTACCTGATCGACGCCTATCATTTTGCGCGCAGCGGCGCGCCCGGCGCGAGTTTCGGCGATATGCCGGCCGACAAGATCTACTGCTTCCAGTACAGCGACCTTTCGCAGACGCCGGTTACGGGCGTGCGCCGTCCGACCGACCGGCTTGCACCGGGAAAAGGCGTCGTACGTTGGACGGAGATTTTCCGTCTGTTGAAGGAAAAAGGCTACAGCGGCTATCTCAGCTATGAGGCGCCGAACCCCGATTTGTGGGCGCAGTCGCCCTACGACGTCTGCCGCGAAGGCGTCGAACTGACGAAGAAACTGCTGCGTAACGCTGCCGTCTGATATGAGACGAAACAACACGGCGGCTGCCGCCGCAAGATTTCAAGGGAGAACGTCATGAGCGATCCGTTGTTCGCCGGTCTTTTTGACAAAACCATCACCGACATTCCCGCCGATGTCGCCAAGCAGCGCTATATGACCAGCGTCGCGCCGATGGCCGCCAATCCCGGCAAATGGGTCGAGATGCCGCGCTTGCCGATCCCGACCGGCGAGCACGCGGTGATCGAATGCCAGGGCAAGATTCATATTATCGCCGGTTACGCGCGTCACCGCGTCGATGGCAATTTCCATCAGGTGTTCGATGCCAAAAGCGGACAGTGGTCGCTGAAGGCAGAATTCCCGACGCCGTGCAATCATGTCGCCGGCGTCGCCATCGGCTCGAAGGTCTATACCTTCGGCGGCTTCATCGAGCAGAATCGCTGCCCACATTCGCTTTGCTATGTATACGATACGGCAACCGACACCTGGTCTCGCATCGCCTCGCTATCGCGGCCGCGCGGCGCGATCTCCGCCGTCGCGCTGGACGGCAAGATTCATCTGCTGGGCGGACGCGACGTGCGTTCGGTCGAGTGGCACGAGGTCTACGACCCGGCGACCGACAAATACGAAGACCGCGCTTCCATGCGCGGCTCCACCATGACGCAACCTTTTGTCGGGCAGCGCGACCATATGGGCGTGGTCGTCGCCGACGGGCTGGTCTATGCCATCGCCGGGCGCATGGATTCTTATGATTTCAATACCAGCCTGAATGCCGTCTACGACCCGAAGAAGGACGCCTGGAGCTTCCGCGCGCCACTACCGACCGCGCGCTCCGGACCATCGGCGGTCTATATCGGCGGCAAGATCGTGGTGTTCGGCGGCGAAGCGACCGGCAAGGTCTTCGGCACCAACGAAGGTTATGACCCGAAGACGGACACTTGGGAGCAGTTGACGCCGATGGCGATCCCACGCCACGGCTTGCACGGCGCGACCGTCGCGGTGATCGGCAACATGGTGCATGTGCCCGGCGGCGGCCCGATCCCGGGCGGCCGTATCCAAGGCGCCTATCACGACGCCTTCACCTTCGGCTGATTTCCCGGCTGGCCAAAAAAATGGCGCCGGTATCAATCGGCGCCATTTTGTATTCTGAGTTGGTTTAGCGCGCGGGCCGCAAGGTTAGCCCGGACACGCCGACAGCGAGATTAAGACCCGCCTGCCCCTGCAACGATACCGGCTGCAGGCTCACGGTGCGATCCGAACCGCCGACCAGCACGTTGGCTCCAAGCCCGGCGCCCACAGTCGCCTCGGCACTGGCGCCGCCATACTCGCCGGCCAAAGCGCCGAATTTCTTATTGCTCGGCGCAAACACCGTCCAGACCATTTCGCCGCCGGCGGTGGCGCCGATGTCGAGGCCGAACTTGCTGATCGAGCCGACATAGACTTCGCGCGGGCCCGCCGCGGCCGGGGTGAACAGGCAGGTCACGTCCTTCTTCGAGGCAATGATAAGGCCGACGCCGCCGGAAATATCGCAGGCTAGCGTGCCAACTTTGGTGCGGTTCGACTGCGCTATCGACGACGTAGGCATGGCGAGGGTTGCTGCCAGCGCTAAAGCGGAAAAAGCGCTCAATTTACAGGACTTGTTCATGTGTCAACTCCTCGGTCGTTGGAACTTTACGACAACGTTTCGCACCAAGCCAGGTTCCAGTAGGTTCCCTAGCGGCTATCGAGAAACTGACTGGACGGGATAACGAGGTGACAGCGCAACCCGTCGGGCGCAAATGTCAGGTCGACTTCGGCGTCAAGCGACCGGGCCAAATTGCTTTCGATGACCATGCTGCCGAAGCCGAGCCTTCGCCGCGCCTTCACCTTCGGACCCATCTGTTCCTGCCAATTGAATTCGAGCGCATCGTCGATTCCGCCATTGCCGATGCGCTTCCAGTTGATCGCCACCCGCCCGTCCGGCACCGACAAAGCGCCGAAGCGCGCCGCGTTGGAGCTTAATTCATGCAGCGCCAGGCCCAGGCTCTGCGCCGCGTCCGGCTTGAGCGCGACGTCCGGGCCGGCCATCGACACCGGCGCGTCATCGCGGTCGAGATAAGCGGCAAGCTGCGAGCGGATCAACGCCGACAGCGAAGCCCCATGCCAGCTTTCCCTCACCAGAAGATCGTGCGATGCGGCGAGCGCCTGCAATCGCGCGCTGAATTGGCTCAGAAAACTCTCGGTCGAACCGGCATGACGCGCGGTCTGCCGCGCCATGGCCTGAATGACGGCCAGCAGATTCTTCGAGCGGTGCGTCAACTCCCGCAACAGCAGGCGCAGATGCGCCTCGCCCTCCTTGCGGTCGGTGACATCGACCGAGGCGCAGGTCAGGCCGACGATCTCGCCACTTTCATTGCGCAGCGGTTCGATATGAAGATCGTGCCAATGCTGACCGGGCGCATCCTCGAAGGTCATCTCCATGCGCCTGGATTGCCCGCTCGACAACGCGTCGCGCTTCAGCGCGGCGATCGTACGACCCTCGGCGGGCCAGAGTTCCTGATCGGTGTGACCGAGAATATCGGAGACCGACCGTCCCATTATATCGTGGCTGACCGATGTGAAACGCAGGTCGCAGTCCTGCGTATAGACTACGATATGCGATCCACGCAGCGCCGTTTCATACCGGGCAAAGCGGGCGCGCAACAGAGACAACTCCGCAGCCTGCGCGGCAACTTCCGCATTCAGCCTTCGACATTCGTCCTGAACCTTGGATAGTTCTGAGGCGGTTGCCGCTTGGATATCGCGCGCCATGACTTAGCTTCCATCGTCTCGAGCGGATGCCAACGTCCGGACCGGCAATGGGTTCGATGCGCGATCGGCTTGCAATCTCTCTATTACGTTATTCTTGAACGCCATAGGCAGCGGCGTGTGCTGCATCGAAGCAGCACACGCTTGCTTTGGGAATCAGCGCACGCTTGTCTGTCGAGACGGCCGTCAACCAGCCTTGCGCTCGCGGCGTTTGGCGTTGCGGGCAAAGAACAACGCCTGGCTCAGTACCGCCGAGACGGTCGCCGGTTGGAACGGCTTGGCGATCAGGAAGGCCGGCTCCGGCCGCTCGCCGGTCAGAAAACGTTCCGGGTAAGCTGTGATGAAGATGACCGGTACTTCGAAACTGCGCAGCATCTCGTTGACCGCGTCGAGACCGGAACTGCCGTCGGCCAACTGGATATCGGCCAGAATGACGCCCGGCTGCTTGACCTTGGCCAAGGCAATCGCCTCGCTGTGCGTGCGCGCGACGCCGAGCACCTTGTGACCGAGGCCTTCGACCAGTGCCTCAAGATCGAGCGCGATGAACGTTTCGTCTTCGATGATCAGCACATCGGTGGCGATCTCGGCGGCAAGCTCGCGGCCGGAATCTTCCACCAATTGGCGCAAGGCGGGCACATCGATGTCCAGAACCTTGGCCGCTTCGTCCTCGGAAAGGCCTTCGAGAGCCACCAACAGGAACGCCTGTCGCGGCATTGGCGCGATCTGCGACAGATGCCGCTCGACCGGCTGATTGGCGTCAGCGGACGACGGCTCGCCGTTGAGGCCGATCGAATTCCAGATTTTCGTGAACAGGCGGTACAGGCCGATGCGGGTCGACGACGAGCCGTCCATGACCGACGGATCCTGAATCAGGGCCTCAAGGGTAGCCGCGACATAGGCGCCTCCCGAAGCCTGATTGCCGGTCAGGGCGCGGGCGTACCGGCGCAAATAAGGCAGATGCTGTGCAACTGATTGAGATGTCGACAAGAATCCCTCCCGAAACGAAATTTTGCCCTGAATTTGGCGGGCAGACCCCCGCAAGTCCCATTGAACTTACACCGGGCAACGCTGCGGCCCGAAAAAAGTTCCAGCAGTGTGGAACCATATGCCGCGTCACGGGTTTTGAAAGGACACCAGATGGGGGGAACCTGGTCCGATCTTGGGCAAGGTACTTGGGGACCACACAGATGAATGATCGCGAGAAACCCGTGGGACAACAAAAACCGATGGAAACCCCGGCCAGCCGAGCAAAGAAAACCGATGCCAAGCCCGCAAAGCTCGGACGCGAGGTTCAGGCCAGGCTCGGCCAGCAATTGCGGGCCATGTACGACGATGTGTTGAACCAAGGCGTCCCGGATCGGTTCTCCGATCTGATCAAACAGCTCGACAATAACGGCACCGGCAACAAGGACAGGCAGTAATGGCCATGGACGAGACAGTCCGAAAATCCATTCTTGCTGCGGTGCCCAGCCTCCGCGCTTTCGCCATCTCGCTGTGCGGGAACGTCGATCGCGCCGACGACCTGGTGCAGGAAACGATGTTGCGCGCCATCGCCAACATCGACTCCTTCCAGCCGGGCACGAACATGTCGGCCTGGCTCTTCACCATCCTGCGCAACCATTTCCGCTCGGAATATCGCAAGCGCCGCCGCGAGGTCGAGGACAGCGACGGCCATTATGCCGACAGCCTGAAATCGCAGCCCGAGCAGCACGGCCACGTCGAATTCGCCGAATTCCGCGAGGCGCTGAGCCACCTGCCCTCCGATCAGCGCGAAGCGCTCATCCTGGTCGGCGCCTCGGGCTTCTCCTATGAAGAAGCCGCCAATATCTGCGGCTGCGCGGTCGGCACCATCAAGTCGCGCGTCAACCGCGCCCGCACCAGACTCGCGGAAATTCTCAACGTGCACAGCGCCGAAGATTTCGGACCGGACGAGCAGACCCGCGCGGTTCTGGCTGGCGGCGGAGAATAATTCGCTCGCCATGACTTCATACAAACCCCGCACGGGAAACCTTGCGGGGTTTTGTATTGGCAGCCCATGGAACCGGGCTCGCCGCCCATTTGTTCACATCCGGATGTGTCGAGTAAGGGAGTAACGCCATGGCGCCGCGGCCGAATTGGAAGGGTTTCCTGAAACTGTCGCTGGTGTCGTGCGGGGTGGCGATGTATCCGGCGACGTCGACGAGCCAGCGCATTCGCTTCAACATCATCAACAAGGCCACCGGAAACCGTATCCGCAACGAAGTGGTCGATGCCGAGACCGGCGACCCGGTCGAATCTGAAGACCGCATCAAAGGCTACGAAGTCGAAAAGGGCGAATACGTCCTGCTCGAGGACGACGAACTGGACAACGTGGCGCTGGAGAGCACGCACACGATCGACATCGACGAATTCATCCCGATGGCGGACGTCGACCGCATCTATCTGGACGAGTCCTATTACATCGTGCCGCAGGACGAGGTGGCGCAGGAAGCCTTCGCCGTCATCCGCGAAGCCATGCGCAAGGAAGATCTCGCCGGGCTTGCCCGTGTCGTCGTCTACCGCCGCGAACGACTGCTATTGTTGCGGCCGCGCGGCAAGGGACTGCTGGCCACGACCTTGCGCTACAAAAATGAAGTCCGCGATGAGGAAGCCTATTTCGACGACATACCGTCAACCAAGGTGCCAGCCGATATGCTCAAGCTGGCGACCCATATCCTCGAGTCAAAAAAGGGCAAGTTCGATCCGGCCAAATTCGAGGATCGCTACGAAACCGCGCTGAAGGAACTGGTCAAAGCCAAACATGCCGGGCGCACCGTCAAGGTGGCGTCCGAATCCAGACCGAGCAATGTAGTCAACTTAATGGACGCCTTGCGCCGCAGCGCCAAAGCGGATGGCAAAGCCGACCGCCGCAAATCCGCGCCCGCCCGCCGCAAGCCGACGTCCAAGCGGGCGCCGGCGCGGCGCAAGGTGCGAAAAGCTAGCTAGAATAGTGCCGGTCAGCACAGGCGTAAAACATGGCGGGGCTGAAGACCTATCAGGCCAAGAGACGGTTCGGCGTCACCACCGAGCCGGAGGGCAAAGTCGGCCGCAAAAAAGGCCGCACTTTCGTCATGCAAAAGCACGCGGCGCGCCGCTTGCACTATGACCTTCGTCTAGAACTCGACGGTGTCATGAAAAGCTGGGCGGTGACCCGCGGTCCAAGCCTGGTGCCGGGCGAAAAGAGACTGGCCGTGGCGGTCGAGGACCACCCGATCGACTACAACACGTTCGAAGGCACCATTCCCCAGCGCGAATATGGCGGCGGCACGGTGATGGTGTGGGACCGCGGCACCTGGGCGCCGGAGCACGACGCGCACAAGGGCCTGAAAAAAGGCCACCTGTCCTTTTTCATCGAAGGCGAAAAGTTGCGCGGGCTATGGCATCTCGTGCGGTTGCACAAGAAGCGCGGTGAAACGCGCGAGAACTGGCTGCTGATCAAATCCGACGACGAGGAAGCGCGCACTGCGCGCGACAAGGATATTCTTGACGAAGCGCCGCTCTCGGTGAAAACCGGCCGCACCATGGACGAGATTGCAGCCGGCGTTAAAAAACCCGCCAAGAAACTTCCCGCCAAAAAGCGGAAGACATCGGCCAAAAAGAAACCGAAGCCCAAAGCTAAGCGCGCGCTGGCGGCGTCGACCAAGGCGGTCCGCAAGGTTGCGTCCGTCGCATCAGGCGATCCCCTGCCCGACTTCGTCAAGCCGTGCCTTGCCACACTCGCCGACAAGGCGCCGGACAGCGGCAACTGGATTCACGAAATCAAGTTCGACGGCTACCGCCTGCAGGCGCGGCTCGACCACGGCAAAGTCGCGCTTCTGACCCGCAACGGCCTCGACTGGACAAAGAAATTTCCCGCGCTCGCCAAGGCCGTGATGGCGCTGAAAGTCGATCAAGCGTTGATCGATGGCGAATTGGTGGTCGAAGACCCCGAAGGCGTTTCGAGCTTCTCCCTATTGCAACAGGAACTGACATCCGGGCGGCAGGACCGGTTGGTGTTTTATGCATTCGATCTTTTGCATCTCGACGGCGCCGATTTGCGCAAGCAACCGCTTCTGGAGCGCAAGGACGCACTCGCCGCGCTTCTCAAAAGCGCGCCGTCTGGCGGCGCGATACGATTGAGCGAGTCGATCGACGAGGCCGGCTCGGTGCTGCTCAAACATGCCTGCCGCATGCATCTCGAAGGCATCATCTCAAAGCGGAGCGACGCGCCCTACCGTTCCGGCCGCGGCCACGACTGGCTCAAGACGAAGTACACCGATCGCCAGGAATTCGTCATTGCCGGCTTTGTGCCGGCAACCAACGATGCCCGCGCCGTCGGCGCGCTGGTGCTTGGCGTGTTCGACAAGGGCGAGTTGCGCTATGCGGGCCGCACCGGCACCGGCTTTACGCACACCAGCGCGCGCGATCTCTATCGCAAGCTCAACGCTCTCAAGCGCGACCGCACGCCGTTCGACGCGGTGCCGGCGGAGGAACGCGGCCGGCGCGGCCCGGTCTGGGTCGAACCGAAGCTGGTCGCGGAAGTCGATTTCCACGGCTGGACCCATGGCGAGCGCATCCGGCACGCCTCATTCCAGGGCCTGCGCGAAGACAAGGCGGCGACGGAAATCGTCCACGAGACGCCGGACAAGGTCGCCGCTGCCGCCAACAAATCCGCCACCGCGAAAAAGCGTAGCGCGTCGGTTGCCAAAGCCGCGTCCAGGAAGACCATCAAGCCCAGCGGCAAGAACGCCAAGGCCACGGTCGGCCATATCACGCTGACGCATCCGGACCGCGTCTATTGGGAAGACGCCGGCGTTACCAAGCGCGACCTCGCCGAGTATTACAGCGCGGTGTGGAAATGGATGGCGCCGCATATCGCCGGCCGCCCGATCTCGCTGCTGCGCTGTCCGGAAGGCGCCGCCGGCCAATGTTTCTTTCAGAAGCATGCCGCCGCCGGCATCAAGACCGACGATCTGCATCTCGTTGCCGAGAAAGGCGACAAGATCATCTCGATCGACGATCTCGACGGTCTGCTGTCCCTGGTGCAGGCCGGCGTGCTGGAATTTCATACGCGCGGCACCACCGCCGACAGTCTCGGCAATGCCGACCGCCTGGTGTTCGATCTCGATCCCGGCCCGGGCACCGGATGGAAAGATGTCGTCGCCGCCGCGCGCGATGTCCGCGCCAGGCTCGAACAACTCAAACTCAAAAGTTTTTTGAAAACCTCCGGCGGCAAAGGCCTGCACGTCGTTTTGCCGATTGCGCCGACGACGTGGGCCGAGGCCAAGACTTTCACCCAGGCGCTGGCCGGCGCGATGGCCGCTGACGATCCGGACCGCTATGTCGCTACCGCCACCAAGGCGAAACGCAACAAGCGCATTTTCATCGATTACCTGCGCAACAGCCGCGATGCCACCGCGGTAGCGCCATACTCCACCCGGGCGCGGCCCGGCGCGGCTGTCTCCGTGCCGATCGGATGGTCGGAGCTTGGCAGCATCAAAAGCGCCGACCAGTTTAACGTGCTCAATCTGCCGGCGCGACTGAAGCGACAGCGCAAGGATCCGTGGGCGACCATCGGGCGCTACAAACAGAAACTGCCGAATTCACGACAAAAGTAATGCGCCGGTTATGGCGAGGAACCACCGCGTAGCGCTGGACGTTAATGCGAGTCCATGACAATTTGCCACGCAAAGCTTATCGAACTCACGGTAGGTTCATGTCGAAGAAGTCTGTCACGACCGATTTCCCTCCTCCCTCCAACGGCGCCAGGCGTCCGCTCACAGCCCAATTCTCCTCGTTTGCGCAGAAGACGGCTTCCTGGACCGGCCACCCGACTGCCTTCCTGCTCGCCGCCGCCGTTATCATTGTCTGGATCGTAACCGGACCGCTGTTTAATTACAGCGACACCTGGCAACTGGTGATCAATACCGGCACCACCATCGTCACATTCCTGATGGTGTTCCTCATCCAGAATACGCAGAACCGCGACATGCTCTCGATGCAGATCAAGCTCTCCGAGTTGGTCTTGGCGATGCGCGGCGCGGAAAACAAATTCGCCTCGATCGAGGATCTCAGCGATGAGGAACTCGAAGCGCT
This sequence comes from Rhizobium sp. Q54, assembly GCA_945870035.1. GTDB lineage: Bacteria > Pseudomonadota > Alphaproteobacteria > Rhizobiales > Xanthobacteraceae > Pseudolabrys. Next base: position 46,784 of record CAMBQQ010000010.1, read on the forward strand.
GCACAGCGAGTGCCGCGCCCGCGCCGAGACTATGCTGGACCATATCGAAGAACGCCGCAGCAAAAGCGGTGGTGGCAAGCGCACCGCCGCGCACGCCATCAAAGCGCCGGGCAAGACGACCAAAGCATAAAAGTCCATCGCATCTGGAACCAATGTTCCGCGACGCTGTTGCCAATGAGCGACGGCGCCGCGGCCGACCGCAACGTCCGCGGCAGATGAATAAGGGCCCGCCGCTTCAGGTGGGCCCTTTCGTCTTTTTGCCACATCGTTCTCGTATGCGGCGCGCTACAGAGCATGCGAACGACCGGAGATAGTCGATGCGGGCAATTTTTATGCGCACGTCCTGGCTGATGGCGCTCGCTTTGATTGGCGGCGCCGGTTCGGCGGCGGCACAAGACTCAAAAACCTTCACCGGCATCGCTTCATATTATTCCAAAAATTATTCCGGCAAGACCGCCAGCGGCGAAAAATATGACGAGACGAAATTCACCGCGGCGCATCGCACGTTGCCGTTCGGCACCCGTGTCGTCGTCACGGATGTCAAAACCAAGCGCAGCGTGACCGTGCGCGTCAACGATCGCGGCCCCTTCATCAAGGGGCGCGTCATCGATCTGTCCTATGCCGCCGCAGGCGAAATGCGCATGCACGGCCGTGGCCTGGCGAAGGTCACCGCCGTCGCCGAATAAAGCCGCGACCAGCCCCGCCCCATCGTATTCGCCGCGACTCCGGCTATAGTCCGGGCGCTCTCCCTATGCGCCGTCGCGCGTCCTCAACTTTTCGCCCAAGGAAGTCCAATGCCTGCCAAGCGTCTTGCGCCTCGCCTCGCCGTCCCCGATGAAACCCAGCTGACGAGCGCCCAGCGCACGCTGATGGACGCGATCCGTTCCGGTCCGCGCGGCAAGTCGATCACACCGCGCGGCCCTTTCGCGGCCTGGATGCACGCACCGGAATTCGGCCATCTGGCGCAGGCGCTCGGCGGCCACTGCCGCTACCAGACGGGCGTACCGCCGCGCCTGTCGGAATTCGCGATTTTGTGCACGGCGCGGCTCTGGCGCGCGCAATACGAGTGGTTTGCCCATGAGCCCCCGGCACTGGCGGCCGGCGTCAAGCCGAAGACCATCCAGGACCTGCGCGCCGGCCGCATTCCGAAGTCGGCGCCGAAGGACGAGCGCGCCGTCTACGATTTCATCGCCGAGCTTTATAAAAAGCGCCGCGTCAGCGACCGCACCTACAAGCGCGTGCAGGATATTCTCGGCAAAGCCGCCACCGTCGAACTGGTCGGCATCCTCGGCTATTACGCGATGATCTCGATGACACTCAACGTCTTCCAGATGCTGCCGCCGCCGGACGCCAAGCTCGCTTTCGTCGAGCCGTAACGCCACTCTCGCGCCGGACATGCCAACAAAACAGGCAAAGGCCGCCGCTTAAAACGGCAAGCCGGCCAACGCGTGCCCATGCGCCCGCGCAAGAGGCAAATGACATCGGCCGAAAGCAGGATGGCACGTCGCTTGCTCCTTTACCCGCACGCAACGGAAACAGGAGCGATAACAATGCGACGCCGCGATTTTACGAAATTGGCTTTGGCCAGCGCGGCCGGGGCGGTCGCCGCCCCTGCCGTCGTACATGCACAGACGACCTACAACTGGAAAATGACCAGCTTCTACGGCCCCAATGCCGCGTTCTATTCGACCGGCCCCGGCGGCGCCAAGGATTTGGCCAAGCGCATCGAGGACATGTCCGGTGGCCGCATCAAGATCCAGTTCTACGGCGCCGGCGAACTGATCCCCGCCGCGGAAGGTTTCGACGCAGTGTCGTCCGGCGCCGTCGAGATGAACTACGCCAACTCCTATTTCTGGACCGGCAAGAGCTTTGCCGCGCAATATTTCACCGCCGTTCCGTTCGGCCTGAACTTCCAGGGCTACAATGGCTGGATGTATGACGGCGGCGGATTGCAGTTATGGCGCGAGGTCTACGACAAATTCAATCTGGTGCCGTTCGTCTGCGGCAATACCGGCGTGCAGATGACCGGCTGGTTCAAAAAGCCGATCGAAAAGGTCGAAGATCTTAAAGGCCTCAAGATGCGCATCCCGGGGCTCGCCGGCCGCGTCTACAAGGAACTCGGCGTCGATTCCCGCCTGATCGCGCCCGGCGAAATCTTCCCGTCGCTCGAGCGCGGCGTGATCGACGCCGCCGAATTCGTCGGTCCCTATCTCGACCGCCAGCTCGGCCTGCAGAAGGTCGCCAAATACTATTACACCACCGGCTGGCACGAGATGGCGACCGCCAGCGAACTCACCATCAACAAGGCGAAATGGGCCAGCCTGCCGCCGGACCTCAAGGCGATCGTCGAAAACGCCTGCGCCGCCTGCAACACCATCAGCGAAGCCTGGTGCCAGAAGAACAACGCCGAGGCGATGGAAGACTTGGTCAAGAACCAGGGCGTCATCGCCCAGCCGCTGCCGGATTCGGTCGTCAAGGCGCTGAAGGTCGCCACCGACAAGATCCTGGCCGAGGCCGTCGCCAAGGATCCGGTGACCAAGAAGGTTCATGACTCCTACATGGCCTACAAGGCGAAATACGATTCCTGGGCGGACTTGAGCGAAGCCGTCTACCACGCCAAGATTCGGAAGGCGTGATTTGATCTCAGCGGAAAGGCTGGCCGGCGGAATTGACGTTGTCGTCGATTTCGTCGGCCGCATGACCTCGTGGCTGGCGCTCGGACTGGCGCTGGTGATGGGCGCCAACGTGCTGTTTCGCTACGGCTTCTCGCTCGGCTTTATCTGGGCGCAGGAACTGGAATGGCACATCTTCATCCCGATCTGCCTGTTCGGCATGTCCTATGCCCTGCTGCACGGTGAGCACGTCCGGGTCGATGTGCTGTTTCAATCGTTCAGGCCGCGCACCAAGCACGCGATCGACATTCTGTCGGCGTTCCTGTCGATGGCGTTCTGCCTGATCGTGATCTGGCTTTCCATCCCCTACGTCCACCAGTCCTGGACGATCGGCGAAGGCACCGCCAACCCCGGCGGCATCGATTACCGTTACATCGTCAAGTCCTTGATCCCGATCGGCTTCGCTGTGCTGCTGCTGCAATCGCTGTCGCAAGCCATCAAGAGCTGGCTCGCGATGCGGAGCGTATGATGCCGACACCGGAAATCCTCGCCATCTTGATGCTGGCGTCCTTCTTCGTCCTGCTGCTGGCCGGCATCCCCGTCGGCCTGACCTTGGCGACGGCCGGACTGGTGTTCGGTTATCTCGGCTTCGGCAGCCTCCTGTTCAACCTGCTGCCCAGTCGCATTTTCGGCGTCGTCACCAATTCCACCCTGCTGGCGATTCCGCTGTTCGTCTTCATGGGCATGATGCTGGAGAAATCCAAGCTGGCCGAAGACCTGATGGAGGTGATCGGGCATCTGGCCGGGTCGCTGCGCGGCGGTCTGGGCATAGGTATCGTCCTGGTCGGCGTGCTGCTCGGCGCTACAACGGGCATCGTCGGCGCCACCGTTGTCACGCTCGGCCTACTGACGCTCCCCGGCATGCTGCGCCGCGGATACGACAAGGGTCTCGCCTGCGGCGTGATCTGCGCGTCCGGCACTCTGGGTCAGATCATACCGCCGAGCCTGATCCTGATCCTGCTCGCGGACATCCTCAATGAATCGGTCGGCACATTGTTCGCCGCGGCGATGATGCCGGGATTGATGCTCTCGGGCATCTACGTCGTCTATATCCTGGCGCTCGGCATCTTCCGGCCCGATATGGTGCCCGCGTTTTCGAAGGAAGAGCGCGCGCTGGTCTCAAAGCGCGAATTGGCGATCAAATTGTTCAAGGTGGTGGCGCCTCCTGTCGGCCTGGTCGGCGCGGTGCTCGGCTCGATCATCGCCGGCATCGCCGCGCCTTCCGAAGCGGCATCGATGGGCGCGCTCGGCTCCATCGTGGTAGCAGCGCTCGGCCGGCGGCTGACCTGGAATGTGCTACGAGAAACCGCGCAGGCAACCACCAAGATCACGGCGATGATGATGTTCATCCTGATCTGCGCGCAGGCCTTCGCGCTGGCGTTCCGCGGCCTGCAAGGCGAGAAGATCGTTCACGATCTCTTCGCGTTCCTGCCCGGCGGTATCAATGCCGACATCTGGTTCCTGATGCTTATCATTTTCGTGCTCGGTTTCTTCATCGAGTGGATCGAGATTTCATACATCGCGGTGCCGCTGTTCCTGCCGGTGTTCATCCAGGCCAATGTCGACATGGTGTGGCTGGCGGCCTTGATCTGCGTGAATTTGCAGACCTCGTTCCTCACCCCGCCTTTCGGCTGGGCGCTGTTCTTCCTGCGCGGGGTGGCGCCGCCCGAAGTGACGACCGGCGATATCTATCGCGGCGTCATACCGTTCGTCCTGATGCAGATTCTGGCGCTTGGACTTGTGTTCTACTTTCCGGCTCTGGCCACCTGGCTGCCAAAGGCCATCGGCTGGTAGCCGCGCTTGCCGTCTTCCGCCAATGCGGTCGACAGCAAGCGCGTTCGCATCAGCGTCAGTGCTTCATCCCGCCCGGCGCATGGCCGGCGGCCGGACCGGGGCTTTGCGCGCCAACGCCTTCAATGGTGAAACTGGCATCCACCTTGCCGGCCTTTTCGAACTGCAATGTCGCCTTGATGGTCTGCCCCTGCATGAGTTGCTGCTTAAGGCCCATGAACATCACATGATAGCCGCCCGGCTTCAGCTCGACTTTCTGCCCCGGCTTGATCTCGAGGCCCTGAGCCAATTCGCGCATCTTCATCACGCCATTGTCCATACTCATCTCGTGGACTTCAAAACGGCTGGAGATCTCGGTGACGCCGCCGATCAGGCGATCCGGCGCCGAGCCGGTATTGGTAATCGTCATGTAGCCGCCGCCGACGCCAGCCCCTTTCGGCGTCGCGCGCGCCCACGGCGCAGAAATCTTCAAGGTACCGATGGTCACGTCCTCGGCGCTGGCCGGCATGGTCAGCGAAAGAGCGAGGACTGCGGTGGCGGCAATTGCAAAGCGTTTCATGGTTCTGAACTCCTGACGGCATCGAGCGCGTCACGACGCGGCTCGGCCATGGATGGCTATCAAAGGCTATTGAAAGTGAAGCGACTGGTTTCGCGTCAGGCTGCCGGCGGCGCGCGCGGAATCTGCGGGCCTCTCGGCGCGGCTTGCGCCGCCGCTTCGAGCGCAAATGCCGGCGTCAGCACGCTGAATCCGGTCAGCACAGCGGCTAACGAAGCCGGCACCGCGCCGATCAGCCCCTGCCCGCAACATTGGGTTCCACAGCCGGCGGCGCAGCCGCAGCCGGCATCATGCTGGGCTGGCTTTGACGTCGGTGTATTCGTACCCGAAGTGAGGCAAAGGCCATCGCGCATCGGCCCGGCAGCGGCGACCGCCAAAGGCAGCAGCAGCGCTTGCAGCACCACCACATAGGTGGCGGCCAGCGCGATAATTTGCCGGTACGGGATCGATGTGCGCATCGCCGGCAGTCTAAGCCGCCCGCCAGCTTTCGTCCATCCACCGGGCAGCCTCAGGCCGACGCCGGATAGCGGCGAATAAGCTTGTTCTGCTTGAACAGGCTGGACACGAATTCTCCGATCTCTGTCGGGTGGAAGCCGCGCGCACGATTGCGCATGCCGATCTGGAACAGCAATCGCTGCTGCCGGGCGAGCCGCCGGTAACATTCACGCACGCCGAGGTGCGGGTCCCAGCAGTCGATCGCCTCGCCGCCGATACCGTTGATCTCGACGATAGCGAAATCTTCTCCCTGCATGAACGCTTCAATGCTGCCGAACCGAAGATCAAAACGCCCATAGTGAAATTCCGTCATGCTGCGGGCAATAGCGTCGAAGCGCGCTTCCAGCGCCGCCGTAATATGGCGGGCACCATCGCGGTAAAGACCGCCGGCACGCTGATTACCGATCAGCGCGATGCGAACCACTTCGCCCCGCTCGGGAATGCGGTCGAGATCGATCGGATCGACGCCGCGATGGGTCGGGTCGCCGCCGAGATGAAAGTCCGACTTCCATTGCGCACGCGCGTCGCAATTGATGAGGTCACGCACCGTCTTGCGGCCGTCGCCAACGACATGCGGGAAATATCGCAGCGTCAACGAAACGATGCGCCCCGTCGTCTCGCCCGGCAACCGCGCATAGAGCACGGCGGCTTCGGCCGGATACGGCACGAAGCGTTGCAGGACCAAAGTATTGGCGGCCGGGAAACTCTCGATATAGGACGCCAGCGCCGCGCGGTCGTCGATACGACGCACGCCGTGGCCGTGCCAGCCGATATCCGGCTTGGCGATCAGCGGATATTCAAGTCCCGCTTCGGCCAGCAAGCGTTCGGCGCGCGCAATATCGGCGGCCGAATTGTCGGCACCGACGGGGCGATCCACCAGCACGAAATCGGCGATCCATTTCCGCTCATGTGCCGTGACGTCTGAGAAATACGAGCTTTTCGTCTCGCCCCACATACCGCCGGTAAAGATGCTTGGATTGGCCGCAGTCGGCAATGTCAGCGACCCGTGCTTGAGGCCGAGCCGTATCCAGTTGATCACCAGCGGAATGTAAAACAGCGCCGGCGGAATCCGCTCGGCCGCCGCCACCTTGCGGTCGACGCGCGACAAAGGCGGCATGCCAAAGCAAGTGCTCGGCAGCGCCAACTCCATATCCTGTTCGTTGTCCGGCTCGATCCGGTCGCGGAATGCAAAAATACGCTTGCGCGCAAAACTGGTGGCGCCGATGGCGACAAATAGCAGCGGCCACGTCCAGATGCCGATGCTGTCCTCGAGCGCGTCGCCGAACACGATCACCAGATACAGCATCAACGGCAGATACAAAGCCGAGACGACCAGGCTCGCGGCGGCAAAGCGAACGAGCGAGACGCGGGCCCAGCCGCAGGCGACGAAAGCGACAAAGACGATGCCCGGCACCACACGGCACAAAGCGACCACGCCGAATACATTGCGGTGCAGCGTGTCGCCGAACCGCCGCACGCGAGCGTCCACGGCAAAGCGCGATAGCCACGGCAAATAACGCGCGCCCGCCCCTATGCCATAGAGCACGAAATCGCTGGCGACGATGCCGCCATAGAGGCTCAGCACCACAAGAGTGGTCGACATCAGATTATTGACGATCAAATAGCCGCCCAGAATGATCGCGAGATCTTCATGCGCGAACGGCAGCATGAAAAGCGACGTGATCTTCGTCAGGCCGGACAAATCCATCGTCAGGATGTGTCCCAGCGCCGGCATCGATTGAAACAAGTGCTTACCTCGATCCCCACGGCCTTCCGTTGCAGAAGGCGGAGCCTGTCGTTTTTATGTTTGCGGCCCCGGACGCCAATTTGGCTTAACCCCGGAACGGGAACAAGGAACTTTCGGCGTGCTGACGCACAATATGTAACATTCCTTCTCCACAACGAAAAAATGTTGCACCGATGCAACAAGGCAAAATACTCAAGGGCACCTCGAACAATAGCGTTTTTGCTGCGTGATCGTTAGCCCGCGCGGATCGGCGGGCAATTGGCAGATGATCTGACGCCGGTGCGGCTCCGCCGTATGCACCCGGCGTCCTGTTGAGGGTGGCACAAGCTGCCTTTTCCCT
>CAMBQQ010000011.1 GCA_945870035.1 Rhizobium sp. Q54
GGCGCGGAACCCGGCGCAGCACTCGGCTCAGGTCAGGCCTTCGTCCGGAATGTTCAGCGTCTTGCCGCAGGCCTTGCAGTGCACGGCGTCGGCGTCGTGGCGTTGCAGGCCGCAATCCGGGCAGGCAAAGCGCACCTTGAGCGGATTGATCAGCGCCCGCGCCAGATTGAAAAACAAGGTGACGCCGAAAATCATGATGACGACGGCGATCAGCCGGCCGGTCGTGCCGGGCAGCGTGATGTCGCCGAAGCCGGTCGTGGTCAGCGCCGTGACGGTGAAATACAGTGCGTCGGCATAATTGGCGATTTGCGGGTTGGAGTAATGCTGCGTCTCGTAAACGACGCCGGTCATGATGAAAATAAAGACCGTCAGGTTGGCGACGGCAAAGATGATATCCTCGTAGCGGCGGAAATAGGCGCTGTCACCGCGCAATTGCCGCAGCAGGTGATAGGTGCGCAACAGGCGCACCGTGCGCAGCACGCGCAGGAAGCCGACGCCTTCGCCGACCACCGGCGCCAGGAACGAGGCGATGGCGGCGACATCGGCCAGCGTCGAGATATGCATCAGGTCGTGCAGCCGCGAGCGGCTGATGAAGATGCGGCTGGCGAAATCGGCAAGGATGATGAGGCCGATGACGACATCGAAGAACTCGACCACCGCATGGCGCGGGATGAAGGTGGTGCCGACGATGAACAAAATCGTCGCGATGTCGAAAACCAGCAGCGTATAGCGAAAGCGATAGCCGGCCGGCGTGTTGCCTTCGTAAAGCACGGTGAGCGTCTGGCGCAAGGCGTCGAGGCGGCCGGGATTGGCGCTGTCCGCGGGCTTTGCTTCGGCTTTGGTTTTGGCTTTGGTCACGCAGGATTCCACAGGAGGCGCCGGGAAGGAGGCGGTCTACATCGACCATAGCCTATTCCGTTTGCCGTCGCTCCTGTGGCTCAGGTCGTGCGTCTAGAAGGCGCGGGTCGGTTCGGCCACCGCCGGCTCCGTCTGCCGCTGGCGCCAGTAGCGGGCGCGCAGGCGCGGCGCGATCATCCAGGAAAACGGCGCCGCGACCAGCAGGCTGAACGCAATGACGGCGGCGATGCCGATGCCGGTCGCCTGGGCGCTGAGGTCGAGCATCAGCACGGCGATCAGGCCGGCGCCGAACAGCACGGCATTGGTCATCGTGAAGATGAGCGCGGAAATCTGGGTACGGACGGCGGTGTCCCGGGTCATGGCGGCCTCTGTGTGTTGCGGTGTTGCCGGGACAACGCGCGCCGGGGGCTCACGTTCCGCGCCACGTAACCCGGTATGCTGGTGCCGGGACGCTTTCGCCGCCCGCGCCGCACCGCTACAACTCAAGCCATGACCGACTCATTGCCGGATGACTGGCTGATGGCGCTGGACTGGATCGGCATCGCGATCTTCGCGGTGACCGGCGCGCTGGTGGCGTCGCGCAAGCGCATGGACATTGTCGGCTTCATCTTGCTTGGCGCGGCGACCGGCATCGGCGGCGGGAGCCTGCGCGATCTGATGCTCGGCCAGTTGCCGGTGTTCTGGGTGCTCGAGCCGGTGTCGCTCATCATCTGCATCGTCGTGTCGGCGGCGACCTTCTTCCTCGCGCATATTCCGGAGTCGCGTTATCGCGCGCTGCTCTGGCTCGACGCCGCGGGCCTGTCGCTGTTCTGCGTGGTCGGCGCCGACAAGGCGCTGGAGGCGGGCGCCGGTCCTTTCATCGCCGTGGCGATGGGCGTGATGACGTCGACCTTCGGCGGCGTGATCCGCGACATTCTCGGCGGCGAGAGCCCGCTCATTCTGCGCAAGGAGATTTATGTCACCGCGGCCTTGGCCGGCGCCAGCGCCTATGTCGGAATGGTCGCGCTCGGCGCATCAAGCGCGGTGGCGACGGGCTGCGGCTTCGCGCTGTGCTTCACCATCCGCGCGCTGGCGCTGCATTTCGGCTGGTCGCTGCCGGTGTACCGGGCAAGGGAAGGGCGGACGGTGGAGGAAGTGGAGAGGATGCGGGAGTAGGGTTCTCCCGTCATGGCCGGACTTGTTCCGGCCATCCACGACTTGCTTTGCTGTTTCCAGAAAGACGTGGATGCCCGGGACAAGCCCGGGCATGACGAGGCAGGCGCTCGCAAGCCAAAGCCAAATGTGATATAATTTGCTCGCTGGAACCGATGAGGTGGCCAATGGCTCACGAACGGATCGAGATCAATCCCGAAGTCATGGGCGGCAAGCCGGTGATCCGCGGCACGCGCGTTCCGGTCGAAACCGTGCTGCGCAAGCTTGGCGCCGGGATGACGCCGGATGCCATTCTCGCCGATCATCCGCGCCTGACGCGCGAGGACGTGCTCGCGGCGCAAGCCTTCGCCGCCGATTATCTTGCCGACGAAGACCTTGTGTACGGCTGAGCCCTGCGCTGGCTGGCCGATGAATGCATCGACGCCGCGCTGGTCGCGCGGCTGCGTTCCGGCGGGCATGATGTCGTTTACATGGCGGAGATTGCACCGGCGGCAAGTGACAACGAGGTCATGGCGCTTGCGCAGCGCGAGGGGCGGCTGCTGCTGACCGAGGACAAGGACTTCGGCGATCTGGTGTATCGGCATGGCGGGCAGGCGCCGGGGATTGTTCTGCTGCGGATCGATCCGGCGATGCACGCGCTCAAACGGGAACGGCTGGAAGCGGCAATCGCGCGGTTCGGCGAGGACCTGTTCGGGCGCTATATGATTGTTGAAGAGGCGAGATTTCGGTCAAGGCCGATGCGGGCGTGAATGCGTAGCGCGTAGGGCGGGTTAGCCGAAGGTGTAACCCGCCGTGCAGCCAATGAACGGCGGATTACGCTCCGCTAATCCGCCCTACGGGCCGGAAATATAAGGTGGGCTACGCGCTTTCGGAGTAACCCACCTTACGGGCTGTGCGCGATCTTGACGATATCCTCCGGCGCGCATTACATGGTCTTCGGGTCAAGCCCGAGGGTAGGCTTTCGCGCCGCCGTCTAGCGCTTGCGCAAAGTGCCGCTGAACTCGCAGCTTGCGCCGTGCCACGCCATGCACTTGTCCTCGTTAACGGCGATGCCATTGCTGGTCTTGGAAATTGTCAGGCGGCAGGTGTCGTCTTTTTCGGTGGTGCGAGCCACTAGAGTGGCGCCCTCTATCTTGCCGATGCCATCGAACGCGCCGAGGCAGCCGCGCATGCTGACGCTGACATTCACTTTATAACTGCCGTTCGGTGTGCGGGTGATCGTGGCTGAATGCCTGTAGCTGTCTTTGCTAGCGTCATATTTGCCACCGAATTCGGATTCTCGATCCGAAAATGGTTTCATAGGAGAGGTGATCGCGGCAGCCGTGTTGGTTGAACCGGTTTTTTTCGCAGGGTGAGACGCGGTAGTTGTTCGCGCGGCAATGTGTAACTTGCCCCAGACCGTTTCGCGGCCGGAATTGCAGTACAGGGCACGCTCTGCGCTAAAATAGGTGTTGCAGCCAAAGCGCTGGGTTATCATTTCGAACTCGGGGCGCTGAATTTTTAGGCTGTTCAGTATTGTGTCGCCATCCTTCCAACGCGGACAATTTTTTATCTGCGTCTCAAGTTCCGCATAAAAACAAGACATTTTGAAGCGAAGCTGACACGACCTTTTAGCATAATCGGGGCTATTTGTTTTCTCGAATAGATGGTAATTTGAATTCATCTCTTGCCGGATCATGGGCTCATTGATCTTCCACAACATGGCGGCGTTGAAAGGGCAATCGACTGCGCTTTGTGCCGACTTAAATGAAATCAAGACCAGCATCATTGCGAAGCATATTGTCGTTGTTTTTAATGAAAGCGTGTGCGGCACTGGGCGCACAAAGTGCGTTCGAAACTTTTTGATCATCCATTCACCCAATAGTCTGGAGGTGAGGTTTTGGCCCGAGAAATCGGACTTCGCAAAGTGTCGACAATGTTGATTTGCTGTCTGATTCGGCAGATTCAGGAACGAGAGTGAGTTGGCTTATTGTGACAACAGGAGCGCTCAAACCGCTGTCGTCAAATAAATTAACGGGTACTAAAAGTGCATGCAACGAAAGAATGCCCTCGCTCATTCCGACGCCTTCTGCACCTTCTTCTCCCGCCTTCGCGCTAAAGCGCTTCGGCGGGCAAGCCGGCCCGACAAGCCCGCTTATTCAGCGGCCTGCTGCCCTTTTTTCCGCTTCGCTTCCTTCCTCGCCAGCACCGGCTTCAAAAACCGCCCCGTATAACTCCGCGCCACCTTCACAATATCCTCCGGCGTGCCTTCGGCGACGATCTCGCCGCCGCCGTCGCCGCCTTCCGGCCCCAAGTCGATCACCCAGTCCGCGGTCTTGATGACCTCGAGATTGTGCTCGATGACGACGACGGTGTTGCCGGTCTCGACCAGCTCGTGCAGCACTTCGAGCAGCTTCGCCACATCGTGGAAGTGCAGGCCGGTGGTCGGCTCGTCAAGAATATACAACGTCCGCCCGGTGGCGCGCTTCGACAATTCCTTGGCGAGCTTGACGCGCTGCGCCTCGCCGCCGGAAAGCGTCGTCGCCTGCTGGCCGACATGGATGTAGTCGAGGCCGACGCGATGCAGCAGCGCCAGCACGTCGCGCACGCGCGGCACCGCCTTGAAGAATTCGAGCGCTTCTTCCACCGTCATGTCGAGCACGTCGGCGATCGACTTGCCCTTGAACAGCACCTCGAGCGTCTCGCGGTTGTAGCGCTTGCCCTTGCAGACATCGCAGGTGACATAGACGTCGGGCAGAAAGTGCATCTCGATCTTGATGACGCCGTCGCCCTGGCAGGCCTCGCAGCGGCCGCCCTTGACGTTGAAGGAGAAGCGGCCGGGCTCATAGCCGCGCGCTTTCGCTTCCGGCAGCGCCGCGAACCATTCGCGGATCGGCGTGAAGGCGCCGGTATAGGTCGCCGGGTTACTGCGCGGCGTGCGGCCGATCGGCGACTGGTCGATGTCGATGATCTTGTCGATATGCTCGAGGCCCTCGATGCGGTCGTGCGGGGCCGGCGCCAGCGAGGCGTTGTTCAGCTTGCGCGCCACCGAATTGTAGAGCGTGTCGATCAGCAGTGTCGACTTGCCGCCGCCGGAGACGCCGGTGATGGCGGTGAACAGGCCGAGCGGAATTTCCGCGGTGACGTTCTTGAGATTGTTGCCGCGCGCGTTGACCACCTTGATCGTGCGCCGCTTGTTGACGGCGCGCCGTTCCGGCACCGGCACATTCAATTCGCCGGAGAGATATTTGCCGGTCCATGAGGCGGGCGCTGCGATGATGTCGTCGACGGTGCCTTCGGCGATGATGTGGCCGCCATGAATGCCGGCGCCGGGGCCGATGTCGAGCACGTAATCGGCGGTCTTGATGGCGTCCTCGTCATGCTCGACGACGATCACGGTGTTGCCGAGATCGCGCAGGCGCTTGAGGGTGACCAGCAGCCGTTCATTGTCGCGCTGGTGCAGGCCGATCGACGGCTCGTCCAGCACATAGAGCACGCCGGTGAGTCCGGAGCCGATCTGCGAGGCGAGGCGAATGCGCTGGCTCTCGCCGCCGGACAGAGTGCCGGAGGCGCGGGCGAGCGTCAGGTAATCGAGACCGACATCGACCAGGAAGCGCAGGCGGTCGCGGATTTCCTTTAAGATTCGAACCGCGATTTCGTTCTGCTTGGCGGTGAGGTGCTTGGGCAGTTCGATGGCCCAGTCGCCGGCGGTGCGGATCGACAGTTCGGCAATGTCGCTGATGGTCTTGCCGGCGATCTTGACCGACAGTGCCTCGGGCTTGAGCCGCGCGCCCTTGCACTCGGCGCAGGGCACGTCGGTGAAATACTTCTGCAGGTCCTCGCGCGCCCATTCGGACTCGGTTTCCTTGAAGCGGCGCTCGAGATTGGTGATGACGCCCTCGAATGGCTTCTTGGTCTGGTAGCCGCGAATGCCGTCGTCATAGACGAACTTGATCTCGTCCTCGCCGGAGCCATAGAGGATGGCCTCCTGCACCTTCTTGCCGAGATCTTTCCACTTGGTGTCGAGCGTGAAGCGGTAGTGCTTGCCGAGCGCCGTGAGCGTCTGGATGTAATAAGGCGACGACGACTTGGCCCAGGGCGCGATGGCGCCTTTCTTCAAGCTGGCGTCGCGGTCGGGAATGACCAGATCGGCATCGATGTGCTGCTCGACGCCGAGGCCGCCGCAGGCCGGGCAGGCGCCGAACGGATTGTTGAAAGAAAAGAGTCTGGGCTCGATTTCCGGAAGGGTAAAGCCGGACACCGGGCAGGCGAACTTCTCCGAGAACATGATGCGCTCGGCATTGGCGTTGCGGCCGCGATTGGCGGCGGCGCCGGAGGCCTTTGAGTCGGCGATCTCGACGATGGCGAGGCCCTCGGCGAGCTTGAGGCACTGCTCGAACGAGTCCGCAAGTCTTGTTCCGATGTCGGATTTGACCACCAGGCGGTCGACCACCACGTCGATGTCGTGGGTGAACTTCTTGTCCAGCGGCTTGACGTCGGCGATCTCGTAGAATTCGCCGTCGATCTTTACCCGCTGATAGCCCTTGCGCATGTAGTCGGCGAGTTCCTTTTTATATTCGCCCTTTCGGCCGCGCACGACCGGGGCGAGCACATAGATGCGGGTGCCGTCCGGCAATGCGAGCACGCGGTCGACCATTTGCGACACGGTCTGGCTTTCGATCGGCAGGCCGGTGGCCGGCGAATAGGGAATGCCGACCCGCGCCCATAACAGGCGCATGTAGTCGTAGATCTCTGTGACGGTGCCGACGGTCGAGCGCGGGTTCTTCGACGTCGTCTTCTGCTCGATGGAAATGGCCGGGGACAGGCCGTCGATCTGGTCGACGTCCGGCTTTTGCATCATCTCGAGGAACTGCCGCGCATAGGCCGACAGCGACTCGACATAGCGGCGCTGGCCCTCGGCATAGATCGTGTCGAACGCCAGCGACGACTTGCCGGAGCCGGACAGGCCGGTGAACACGACGAGCTGATCGCGCGGGATCGTGACATCGACGTTTTTGAGATTGTGCTCGCGGGCGCCGCGGATGGTGATGCTGCGGCTGTTGTCGGGCTTTTTGCGGGTTTCGGTCATGAAAGGTCGCTGTTTGGAACTTCGGACAGGGGCGAACCGCGCAAAAACAGCGGCAGATGCCGGCGACATATAGTATTCGCCGGCGGCAATCACAGATTGGAACGTAATGAGAACGGCGGTGAATTTCCAGAGCCGGCCGCCACTCACCGGTTGAAAAGCACACAACGCGGGTTCTTGTCCGTAACGTTGGCGGGAACCACTTGACCTCCGACCGCCGTCACGCTAAGAACAAAAAGAGAACAATACGCAGTGGCCCGGGATCCCGCGAAGCCCGGCGGCTGCGGGCAATGCGAGGCGTCCAGGCCTGTGGATTAGCGGCGAACGCGCTTGCCGCGGGTGGGCCTCAGTCTAGGGTGGAATTTGCGGGCCTGCCTGTCGCGACGGGCCGGCCCCTTACCGGCGATCCGCGGTGGCTGCTTGAAGCCGCGCGAGCATCGCCTATCGGAGAAAAGTCATGGCGGGTAGCGTCAACAAAGTCATTTTGATCGGCAATCTCGGCGCCGATCCGGAAATTCGCCGCACCCAGGACGGCCGTCCGATCGCCAATCTGCGGATCGCTACGTCGGAGAGCTGGCGCGACAAGGCGACCGGCGAGCGCAAGGAAAAGACCGAGTGGCATCGCGTCGTCATCTTCAATGAAGGCCTGTGCAAGATCGTCGAGCAATACGTCAAGAAGGGCTCGAAGGTTTACATCGAAGGCGCGTTGCAGACCCGCAAATGGACCGACAAAGACGGCCACGAACGCTATTCGACCGAGGTCGTATTGCAGGGCTTTAACTCGTCGCTGACCATGCTCGACGGCCGCGGCGGCGGTGGCGCCGGTGCGTCCGACAGTGGCGATATGGGCGGCGACGACTTCGGCTCCAGCAGCCCGCGCGGCGGCGCCCCGGCGCGCAAGCCGGCCATGGCCAGCGCTGGAAAACGCGACGACATGGACGACGAGATTCCGTTCTAGAGCGGGCGACCGGACGAAGGATGACGCGCGCAAGCGCCGCGCATCATTGCGCCAGTCGCGGCTCGCGGTGCAGAGGGAGGTGCCGCGACGCCAGTACCTTGTCGATGCGGCGGCCATCGAGATCGACCACTTCAAAGCGCCAGCCATGCGCGGTGACGGTCTCGCCGGTGAGCGGCAGGTGGCCGAGATACGCCAGGATAAAGCCGGCGACGGTTTCGTAATCGCGCCGCTCCGGCAGCGCGATAGCGAGATGCTCTGCCATTTCATCGGCCGGCAGTGAGCCGGCCAGCAGCCACGATCCATCGGCGCGGCGGAACGCCTCCGGTTCGTCGGTGCCGGCATCGGCGCGGAACGCGCCGGCAATGGCTTCAAGCATGTCGGCCGGCGTGATGATGCCTTCGAAGTGGCCATATTCGTCGTGCACCAGCGCCATCGGCACATCGGCTTCGCGCAAAGTCGCCAGCACATCGAGCGCATCGGCCGTATCGCTGACGATCGGCGCTTCGCGGATATGCTTGCGGACGTCGAGCGGTTTGCGAGCCAGCGCGGCGGCGAGTAAATCGCGCGTCTGCACTACGCCGATCAAGGTATCGACAGTTTCGCCGGCCGGCAGGCGCGAGTGCTGGGCGCTCTTCAGCATGTCGCGGATCGCTTTGTCGCTGGCGGTCAGGTCGATCCAGTGCACGTCGGTGCGTGGCGTCAACACGGCGCTGACGCTGCGATCGCCGAGCCGCATCACGCCGGAAATCAACTGACGTTCGCCGGGTTCGATGACGCCGGCGGTTTCCGCCTCGGCGATGACGGATTTTATTTCATCGTCGGAAACGCCGCTTTGGCTCGGCGTGTCCTGCCGCAGCAGACGCAGCAGCGCGCGGCCGGAAATGTCGAGCAGCCACACCAGCGGCCCGGCGATCCTGGCGAGGACCGTCATCGCCGGTGCAACTTTGGCGGCGATCCGCTCCGGATCGCGCAACGCGATCTGCTTCGGCACCAGTTCGCCGACGATCAGGGAGCCATAGGTTATCAGCGCGACGACAATGCTAATGCCGGCGGGTTCCGCGACCGCGCGCGGCAGGCCGGCTTCGAGCAGGGTGCCGGTCAGGCGCAGCCCGAGCGTGATGCCCGATACCGCGCCGGAGATGATGCCGACCATCGTGATGCCGATCTGCACGGTCGACAGGAAACGTCCTGGATCGGAAGCCAGGGCCAGCGCCCGCCGCGAGCCGTAGACATCGCGCTCGATCATCGCCTTGAGACGGCTGGGTCGCGACGACACGACCGCAAGTTCGGACAAAGCGAGCAGGCCGTTGATGACGATCAGAAGGGCGACGGCAGAAAGTTCGAGATACAGCATGGCCCACCATATCATCCGGAAAGCCGCGGCGGGGTGTCATGATGACGCGCACCGAACAGCGCGGCACGGGCGGGTTTACCCGGCCATCGCCACCTTGACGCCGTCGATGACGAATTGCACAGCCAGCGCCGCCAGCAGCACGCCGAGAATGCGCGAGGCGACCGAGGTCGCCGTGACACCGAGCAGCTTGCCGATGCGCCCGGCCAGTTCGAAGACAATGAAGCACAGCAGCATGCAGGCGGCGATGACGCCGAGCAGCAGGCCGAGCCGCAACGGTTCGCCGTCGCTTCTGCCGGCCAGCAGCACGCAGGCGGTGATGGCGCCGGGTCCGGCCATCAGCGGAATGGCAAGCGGGAAGGCGGCGATGTTGCGCACCCGCTCCTCGATGGCACTCTCGGCGGTCTCGGTTTGACGCACGACGCGCACGCCGAAAACCATTTCCGAGGCGATCGAAAACAGCAGCAGGCCGCCGGCGATGCGGAACGCGGGCAGCGAGATCGACAGCATGCGCAACAGCCAGTCGCCGGCCAGCGCGGCGCCTGCCAGGATCGCGGTCGCGATCAGGCAGGCGCGCAGCGCCACGTTGCGCCGCGACTTTGCCGGCAGTCCTTGCGTGATGGCGATGAACGACGGCACCAGCCCGATCGGATCGAGCACGACCAGGATCGTGACGAGGGCTGAGATGACGAAGTCGAGAGGAAAAAGCTGGAGCGACATGGTTCCGATGGTAGCGTCTTGACGGCGGGATAGCGCGATTTAAATGCGCCGTTTCCGCAGGCCAGCCGCGGGCTCGGTAGCGGCCCTTGATCGTGGTTGTAACTTATTGAAAATAAAGGCCGAAATAGCCGAGTTTCGGACGGTTTAGGATTGGCGTCGGGGCTTTGAATCAGATAGAAAATCAAAGATTCTCTAGCCCTGCGGAACGACTCCAGGAACACCTCTTTGTCTGACACTGAAACACCCAAATCGGGGGGCGATCAGCCCACCGACGTGCGCCCTGTCTCCATCACCGAAGAGATGAAGCGGTCCTATCTCGATTACGCCATGAGCGTGATCGTGAGCCGCGCGCTGCCCGATGTTCGCGACGGCCTCAAGCCGGTGCATCGCCGCATTCTCTACTCGATGCACGAGCAGGGCCACACGCCGGACAAGAAATACGTCAAGTCGGCGCGCGTCGTCGGCGACGTGATGGGCAAATATCACCCGCACGGCGATAGCGCGATCTACGACGCGCTGGTGCGCATGGCGCAGGACTTCTCGATGCGCCTCCAGCTCATCGACGGGCAAGGCAATTTCGGCTCGGTCGACGGCGATCCGGCGGCGGCGATGCGTTACACCGAGTGCCGCCTCGCCAAGCCGGCGATGGCGTTGCTCGATGACATCGATAAAGACACCGTCGATTTCCAGGAAAACTACGACGGCAGCGAGCACGAACCGGCGGTGCTGCCGGCGCGCTATCCGAATTTGCTGGTCAACGGCGCCGGCGGCATCGCCGTCGGCATGGCGACCAATATCCCGCCGCACAATCTCGGCGAGGTCATCGACGCCACCATCGCGGTGATCGACAATCCCGGGATATCGACCGACGATCTGATCCAGATCGTGCCCGGCCCGGATTTCCCTACCGGCGGCATCATTCTCGGCCGTGGCGGCATCTACAGCGCCTACCACACCGGCCGCGGTTCGGTGGTGATGCGCGGCAAGGTGCATTTCGAAACGCTCCGCAAGGAACGCGAAGCGATTATCATTTCGGAAATTCCCTACCAGGTGAACAAGGCGACAATGGTCGAGCGCATCGCCGAACTGGTGCGCGACAAGAAGATCGACGGCATTTCCGATCTGCGCGACGAGAGCGACCGCGACGGCTACCGCGTCGTCATCGAGTTGAAGCGCGACGCCGAGCGCGATGTTGTTCTGAACCAGCTTTACCGCTTCACGCCGTTGCAGACGAGCTTCGGCGTCAACACCGTGGCGCTCGACGGCGGCCGCCCGCTGGTGATGAAGCTTAAGGACATGCTCGACGCCTTCGTCGCGTTCCGCGAAGAGGTGGTGTCGCGCCGCACCAAATTCCTGCTCAACAAGGCGCGCGACCGCGCCCATGTTTTGGTCGGCCTCGCCATTGCGGTCGCCAATATCGACGAGGTCATCAAGCTGATCCGCGCCTCGGCCGACGCCAGGGAAGCGCGCGAAGCCTTGATGGCGCGCGACTGGCCGGCCAAGGACATGATCAACATGGTGCTGTTGATCGACGATCCGCGCCATCGCGTGTCGCCGGAAGGCAATACGCGGCTGTCGCTCGAACAGGCGCAGGCCATTCTCGATTTGCGCCTGCAGCGCCTGACGGCGCTGGGCCGCGACGAAATCGCCGCCGAACTGGACAAGCTCGCCGCCGAGATCGCCGATTATCTCGACATCCTGCGTTCGCGTGCGCGCATTCAGACCATCATCAAGGACGACCTGCTGTCGATCAAGACGCAGTTCGCCACGCCGCGCCGCACCGAAATCGCCGAAGCTATTGGCGATCTCGAAGACGAAGATTTGATCCAGCGTGAAGAGATGGTCGTCACCGTGTCGCATCTCGGCTACGTCAAGCGCGTGCCGCTGTCGACCTATCGCGCCCAGAAGCGCGGCGGCAAAGGCCGCTCCGGCATGCAGACGCGCGACGAGGATTTCGTGTCGCGCCTGTTTGTCGCCTCGACGCATACGCCGGTTTTGTTCTTCTCGTCCAAGGGCCAGGTGTACAAGGAAAAGGTCTGGCGTCTGCCGCTGGCGGCGCCGCAGGCGCGCGGCAAGGCGATGATCAACATCTTGCCGCTCGATGCCGGCGAGACCATCACCTCGATCATGCCGTTGCCGGAGGATGAGACGTCCTGGGCCAATCTCGACGTCATGTTCGCCTCGACCAAGGGCACGGTCCGCCGTAACAAGCTGTCGGATTTCGTCGACGTGCGCCGTTCCGGCATCATCGCGATGAAGCTGACGGAAGGCGAGGGCATTGTCGGTGTGCAGATCTGCACCGAAGCTGACGATGTGCTCCTGACCTCGTCGGGCGGCCAGTGCATCCGCTTCCCGGTGCCGGAAGTGCGCGTCTTCACCGGCCGCACCTCGATGGGTGTGCGCGGCATCGCGCTCGACAATGACGACAGGCTGATTTCGATGTCGATCCTGCGCCATATCGACGTGACGTCCGATGAGCGCGCGGCATACTTGAAGCGCGCCAGCGCCATCCGCCGCGGCACAGGCGTGGAAGTGGACGATGCCGGCGCGCCGGCCGATATCGAAGAGACGATGGAAGCCGAGGTTGGCGACGCCGCCAATATCGAACTTGGCGAGCAGCGCTACGTCGAATTGTCCGAAGCCGAGCAGTTCGTTCTGACGTTATCGGAACGCGGCTTCGGCAAGCGGACGAGTTCTTACGAGTACCGCATCACCGGCCGCGGCGGCAAAGGCATCGTCGCCATGGACATCTGGGAAAAGAAGGGCGGCACCTTCCAGCTCAAGCCGAAGATCGGCCGGCTGGTCGCCTCGTTCCCGATCGAGGAAGACGACCAGGTCATGCTGGTCACCGACGCCGGCAAGCTGATCCGCACCATGGCCGCCGGAATTCGCATCGCCGGCCGATCGACGCAAGGGGTTATCGTCCTCAACACCGCTGATGATGAACACGTTGTTTCGGTCGAGCGGTTGAGCGAGGATGAGGGCGAGTAGGGGGAGCGCGCGCAGATGAACTATCAACTCTTCTCCGCCTTTCTTGTCGTCACCGCGATCCTCATCGTTGTGCCGGGACCGGTTGTCGCCTTGGTGATCGCCACCGGCGCGCAGCGCGGCATTCGCCCGGCGCTGGCGACGGTGCTCGGCACCATGGCCGGCACCGCGGTGCTGCTCGCTGGCATCGGCCTGGGCTTGAGCTGGCTCTTGAACATATCGTCGCAACTGTTCGAGATCATGCGCTGGACCGGCGCGGCCTATCTCGTCTGGCTCGGCATCCAGGCCTGGCGCCATGCCGGTGACCCGGTTGAGGCGATTGAGCCGCGCGGCCATGTGTTCATGACGCGGGGTTTTCTTGTCGCGGTGACCAACCCGAAGACGATTGCTTTCTTTACAGCATTCCTGCCGCAATTCATCGATCCGGCGCTGCCGGTCGGCTTTCAGATCGTGGTGATGTCGGTGGCTTCGCTCTTGATCGCGGCGGTGCTGGACTCCTGCTGGGCGATCGCTGCCGGCCTCGGCCGCGCCTGGTTCCTGAAGCCGCACCACAACAAGCTGCTTGGCCGGTTGTCCGGCGCGGTGCTGGTCGGCGGCGGCATCTGGCTGTCGCTGGCGCGGCGGCCGGTGTAAATGGACGTCATCCGAACGTCTAAAGTTTTACCCAATTCTTCAGCGGTTCCGTCGCTTTTTCGGTCTATGCGGAGGCAGGGAGCAGGGACAGCAGGAAATGTCACGCAACGAGTTTTTCAAGGCTTTGCATCGGGTTGTGCTGATTACGCTGGCGATGATGGCCGGCTCATACGTCCTGCTTGCAGCCTTGATGCTTTTCGTCGGCCTCAATGACGTGTTTCTGCATTTCACACTGGCCACTGTTTTTACGATGATCCTTGCTCCCGCGGGCGCTTTCCCGTTGATCCTGATGTCGGATCGTCTGCGGGTGATGAAGAACGATCTCGAAGGGCTTCTGCGGCTGGACGGTCTGACCGAACTGCCGAACCGGCGCGCCTTCTTCGAACTTGCCGAGAAAACATTTCCACGCGGCAATCGCGTCACCTTGATGATGGTCGACATCGATCATTTCAAGCTGGTCAACGACACCTACGGCCACGATACCGGCGACCGCGTGCTGCGCGCGGTCGGGCAGTCGATCCAACGTATCGTCGCCGAGGCGATTGGCGGTGGCGTCAAATTTACCGCACGTATCGGCGGCGAGGAATTCGCCGTGCTGGTCGAAGGCATGACCCCGGCTGCCGCCGACCGGCTGGCGGACGATCTGGTGCAGCGCATTCACGCCGCGCCGGTGCAGGGCGATGATCAGATGATCCCGGTGACTGTCAGCATCGGGGTCGCGCATGGCCACGCCGGCGATACGCCGGGCCTGGTGCTGCGTGCCGCCGATGGCGCCTGTTACCTGGCCAAGCGTCGCGGCCGCAACCAGTGGTGCGACGTCGACGGCCAGAACGCACGGCAAGGCGATGCGACGGCCATCCGCAGGGACGGTCAGGTATTGCCGGCACGCACCGCCGCGTAATCTACTTCGCGCCGGCCTTTTCCAAAATCGCCACCATCTGCTTGTAGCCGCGGCCTTTGGCCAGCATCAGCGGCGTGTTGCCGTTGCGGTCGGCGAGAGTGAGATTGGCGCCGGCCTTGACCAGATGGTCGAGGGTCGCGGTGTGGCGCTTGCCGCCGTCGCCGAGGACAATGGACTCGATCAAAGCCGTCCAGTGCAGATTGTTGACGTGATCGAGCGGCGCGTTGGCGGCGATGAGGATGCGCACGACTTCGTCATGACCGAGATGCGCCGCGGCGATTAGCGCGGTGCCGTCATAACGGCTGGTGATGTTGGTCGCGTTGCCGCCGCTGGCGAGGGCGACTTTCAGCATCGGTACATCGTCGGCGACCGAGGCGATGGTGACGATGTCGTATTTGTCGGCCTCGAGCGCATTGGCGTCGGCGCCGAGTTTCATCAGCAGCGTGGCGGCCTCGAGGCGTTTGAGATGCGCGGCGACATGCAAGGGCGTGCGGCGATGGCCATCGCGCGATTCAAGCGCCGCGCCGGATTTCACCAGATTTTCGATTTCCGCAGTGTCGCCCTTGGCGGCCGCGGCGTGCAGGCCGCTATAGGCGGCAATCTCGACCGCCGATGGCGGCACCTGCGCCAGAGCGGAAAGCGGCATCATCACAAATGCGAGACATAAAAGCCGAAACCAAACCGACATGAAAAAAGCCTCCGGAAGCGTTGCTTCCGAAGGCTAACCCCAAAAGGGGGTGATTTATGTCGCTGGAAGGCGAAATTACTGGAGGCGCTCGGTAGTCACCAGGCGGATCTTCCGGCTGCCCAGGTCGGTGCCGACGCAATGCAGATAAGGCCAGGGGCGCTCGGTGCAGGATTTGATCGCGGCCTCTGCCGGTGCGCCGAGCGGGCCGGCGTCGACCGTGGCGCTGGGGCTGGAAAACACCGTGATCACCCCGGCAATCGCGGCGGCGGATAAAATGGCGGACACGGTCTTAAGCATGGTAATCTGTTCCTTGACTTGCACGACCATCAGTCGCGCCCGCCGGGTGTCTGGTTCAAAACGTCACAAGAGGTTCGCCACGATAACGGGCCAGATGCCGAAAGGTTCAGTTCGGGACGGCGAAGGGCCGGCAGTGCCCTTGCGGGCGGTAAAAGGGCGGGGTAGACCCCGCTAATGCCGAGGATCGCCCTTTATGCGGGGTCTTTTGACCCCGTCACCAACGGCCACATCGACGTGGTGCGCCATGCCGTCCGGCTGGCCGATCGGCTGGTGCTGGCGATCGGCGTCCATCCCGGCAAGGCGCCGCTGTTTCCCACAGAAGAACGGCTGGCGATGCTGGAAGAAACCTGCGGGCCGATCGGCCGCGACGCCGGGTGCGAAATTGCCTGCATTACCTTCGACAATCTGGTGGTGGAAGCCGCCCGCAAAGCCGGGGCTTCCGTGCTGATCCGCGGTCTGCGCGACGGCACCGACTTCGATTATGAAATGCAGATGGCCGGCATGAACGAGACCATGGTGCCGGAGGTGCAGACCGTGTTCCTGCCGGCGTCGCCGGCGGTACGCCCGATCACGGCCACATTGGTGCGCCAGATCGCCGGCATGGGCGGCGACGTTGCCGCCTTCGTGCCGGCCTCCGTGGCGGCGCGCCTGAAGCAGCGCTTTTCGTCCAAATTCTGATTGCCGGGAGATTTCATGATCCGCACTCTCAAGCTCACTCTTGCGCTTGCCCTGACATTTGCCCTGGCCGCGCCCGCTCTGGCGCAAGCGCCCAAACTGCCGGCAGGCGCCGATCCGCAGAACACGATCGTCATCGACACCACCAAGGGCCGGGTCGTCATCGCGCTGCGCCCCGATCTGGCGCCGAAGCATGCCGAACGGATCAAGCTTCTGGCGCGCGACGGCTATTACAACAACGTGCCGTTCCACCGCGTCATGGCTGGCTTCATGGCGCAGACCGGCGACGGCGCCAATTTCAACGGCACCGGCAATTCGAAATATCCGAACCTGCCGGCCGAATTCACGCCGACGCCTTTCGTGCGCGGCGTCGTCGGCATGGCGCGCGGCGGCGCGCCTAATTCGGGCAATTCGCAGTTCTTCATCTGCTTCGACGACGCCTCGTTCCTGAATGGCCAGTACACCGTGATCGGCAAGGTGCTGTCCGGCATGGATGTCGTCGACAAATTGAAGAAAGCCCCGGCCGGCTCGCAGTCCGGCTCAGTCACCGACCCGGACAAAATGGTGAAGGTCCAGGTCGCGGCGGATATGAAATAACCTGATCATTAAAGAGAGAAAAGAAATGGCAAAACCTGAAGACACGCTGACGCTGGAAACCACCAAGGGCAATGTCGTCATCGAAATGCGCCCCGATCTTGCGCCGGGCCATGTCGCCCGCATCAAGGAACTGGTGAAGAGCGGCTTCTACGACGGCATCGTGTTTCACCGCGTCATCGACGGCTTCATGGCGCAGACCGGTTGCCCGGACGGCACCGGTATGGGCGGCTCCGGCCAGAAGCTGAAGGCCGAGTTCAACAAGGAGCCGCATGTGCGCGGCACCGTGTCGATGGCGCGCGCCTCGAACCCGGATTCCGGCGACAGCCAGTTCTTCATCTGCTTCGACGACGCCACCTTTCTTGACAACCAGTACACCGCCTGGGGCAAGGTCATCGAAGGCATGGACAACGTCGACAAGATCAAGAAGGGCGAGCCGGTGAGCAATCCCGACAAGATCATCAAGGCGACGATGGGGGCGTAGGGCTCACTTATCCCTCCCCTGAAAGGGGAGGGTCGACCGCCGAAGGCGGTCGGGGTGGGGTCATGTTGATGATGATATCGAGCGACCCCCACCCGCCAGCCTTCGCTTCGCTCCGGCCGGCGACCTCCCCCTTGCAGGGGGAGGTATAAGAAAGAATGCGCACCGACCTCTTCGACTTTGACTTACCCGCCGACCGCATTGCCTTGCGGCCGGTGTCGCCGCGCGAGGCGGCGCGGCTGCTGGTGGTGAAGCCTTCGGGAGCGCTTGTTGCCGAAAGCCGCACACCGTTCGCCCCCGCGAAAGCGGGGGCCCAGAAGGCCTCAAGCGAGACTGGTGCGACCGGCTCCTGGGTCCCCGCTTCCGCGGGGACGAACGGAGATATTTTCGAAGACCGCACCGTGGGCGACCTGCCGGAGCTGCTGCGGGCTGGCGATTGCCTGGTGGTCAACGATAGCAAGGTCATCGCCGCCCGGCTCAAGGGCCGCCGTATCGGCCGGGGCGAGGTCGAGCCCTCGATCGAGGCGACTTTGCACAAGCGGATCGACGGCTCGCACTGGCGCGCCTTCATCCTCGGCGCCAAGAAGGTCCAGGTCGGCGATACGCTGCGTTTCGGTTCGGAAGGCAGGGTCTGTTTTCTCGACCAGCTCGATGCTGAGGTTTCACATAAAGATGAAGGCGGTGAGGTAACTCTCTCATTTTCCTTCACAGGCCCGGTTCTGGATCAGGCTATCGCCGAGCGCGGCGACATGCCTCTGCCGCCTTATATCGCCTCGAAGCGGGCGCCGGACGATCAGGACAAGGCCGACTACCAGACCCTGTTCGCTCGCGAGGATGGCTCCGTGGCCGCCCCCACGGCGGGCCTGCATTTCACGCCGGAACTGATGGCGAAGCTGGAAGCCCGCGGCGTCGCCGTCCACAAGGTGACGCTGCATGTCGGCGCCGGCACCTTCCTGCCGGTCAAGGTCGACGACACTGCCGAGCACAAGATGCACGCAGAGTTCGGCGTGATCACGGCCGAAACCGCCGCGGCGCTCAACGCGGCGCGGGCCAAAGGCGGCCGCATCGTCGCCGTCGGCTCGACTGCGTTGCGGACGCTCGAAACCGCCGCCGGGGACGACGGCCAGATCCGCGAATTCGCCGGCGACACGGCGATTTTCATCACCCCCGGCTACCGCTTCAAGGCAGCCGATCTGATGCTGACCAATTTCCATTTGCCGCGCTCGACTTTGTTCATGCTGGTGGCGGCCTTCAGCGGGCTGGAGACGATGCAGCGCGCCTACCGGCATGCCATAGACAGCGGCTACCGCTTCTATTCGTATGGCGATGCCTGCCTGCTGCACCCCGAGGCCTGATGTCCGAACCCTTCTCCTTCAAGCTCATCACAACCGACGGCGCCGCGCGGCGCGGCGAGGTGACGACACCGCACGGCCGCATCCAGACGCCGGCCTTTATGCCAGTCGGCACGCAGGCGACGGTGAAGGGGCTCTATCCAGATGCGGTGAAGGCGACCGGCGCGGAAATCCTGCTCGGCAATACCTATCACCTGATGCTGCGGCCGACGGCGGAGCGGGTCGCGGCGCTCGGCGGGCTGCATGTGTTCATGAACTGGCCGCATCCGATCCTGACCGATTCAGGCGGCTTCCAGGTGATGTCGCTAGCGACCTTGCGCAAAATGAGCGAGCAGGGCGTCACCTTCAAATCGCATCTTGACGGCTCGATGCACGAGCTGTCGCCGGAACGCTCGATTGAGATTCAGGCGCTACTTGGCACCGATATCACGATGCAGTTGGACGAATGTCTCAAGCTGCCGGCGCCGCGTGACGAAATCGAGCGCGCCATGCAATTGTCGCTGCGCTGGGGCGAGCGCTCCAAGCGCGCTTTCGAGGCGCGCGCCCGCGATGGCTATGCGCTGTTCGGCATCGTGCAGGGTGGCGATGACATCCCATTGCGCCAGCAAAGCGCCAAGGCGCTGACCGACATCGGCTTCCATGGCTACGCCATTGGCGGGCTGGCGGTCGGCGAGCCGCAAGATGTCATGCTCAAGGTGGTCGAGGAGACCACGCCGCATCTGCCGGCCAACGCGCCGCGCTATCTGATGGGCGTCGGCACGCCGCACGACATGCTGGAAGCGGTGGCGCGCGGCATCGACATGTTCGACTGCGTGATGCCGACCCGCAATGGCCGCCACGGCACAGCCTTCACCCGCTTCGGCTCGATCAATCTCGCCAATGCGCGTCACGCCAACGATCCGCGTCCGCTCGACGGGCAGAGCGCGCACCCGGACGCGCGCACTTTTTCGCGCGCCTACCTGCACCATCTGACCAAGGCCAACGAAATCCTCGGGCAGGTACTGCTGTCGACCATCAACATCGCCTATTACCAGCAACTGATGGCCGGGATGCGCGAAGCGATTGCCGCCGGGACATTTGCCGATTTTCATGCCGCGACAATGGAAGGCTGGGCGCTGGGCGACTTCGCGCCGCTGTAAGGTGTTGTCTCACGCGGCCTGCTTCGCTATGCCGGGCCAGCAATTCTTTTGAGGTATCCCCATGGCGCTGAAGCCTGATTTTCCCAACGGCCGCCGCAAGCCGGTCTTTGCCTTGCCGCCGGACGCGACCGACGCGCATTGCCATGTGTTCGGCCCGGGCGACAGGTTCCCGTATGCGCCAAACCGCCGCTACACGCCGGACGACGCGCCCAAGGAAATGCTGCGCGCGCTGCATGATTTCCTCGGCGTCGACCGCGCCGTCATCGTGCAGGCCAGTTGCCACGGACTCGACAACAGCGCGATGCTCGACTGCATTGCTTCGGACCCTAAACGGTACCGCGGTGTCGCCATTGTCGATGACACGTTCTCTGACGCCGATTTTCAGAAGCTGCATGACGGCGGCGTGCGCGGCGCGCGCTTCAATTTCGTCAAGCATCTCGGCGGCGCGCCGGACATGGCGGTGTTCGACCGTGTGATCGACCGGATCAAGGGGCTTGGCTGGCATGTCGTTCTGCATGTCGATGCGCCCGATGTCGTGCCGCTGTCCGAAATGATGGCGAAACTGCCGCTGCCTTTCGTCATCGATCACATGGGCCGCGTACCGTCGGCGGCCGGCATCAACCAGGGACCGCTGCGCAAACTGATCGAGCTTTCGCGGCTGGAAAACTGCTGGATCAAGGTCTGCGGCGCCGAACGAATTTCAATGCCGCCTTACAGCGCCGCGGTTCCGATTGCGCGCATTCTCGTCGAGGTGAACCCATCGCGCGTTTTGTGGGGCACCGACTTCCCGCACCCGAACCCGACGCATGAATGCGACGAGGCCGATCTGGTCGATCTGGTTCCGCACTATGCCGTCGATGAGGAGACCCAACGCCGGTTGCTGGTGGACAATCCGGCAAGGTTGTATGGTTTCGCGTAGTGAGAGCTAGTCAGGCAAGAGAAGATTCATGAGCAAGCAGATCAAGTTCGCCGTCATCGGCGCCGGCATGGGCGGCCTCGCGGTCGCCGCCACCTTGCGCAAGGTCGGCATCGACGTACAGGTTTACGAGCAGGCGACCAAATTCGGCCGTATCGGTGCCGGCATCCAGATGATGCCGAACTCGATGAAGGTGCTGCGCGGCATCGGTGTCGAAGACCGGCTGCGTCAGATTGCTTTTGCGCCGTATTCGCATCTCAACCGCGATGGCACTTCAGGCGAAGTTTTGCGCGAATTGCCGATGCCGGACGATCTCTATGGTGCGCCCTATCTCTGCATGCACCGCGCCGATCTGCATGACGCGCTCGCTTCGGTGCTGCCGCAGGAGATCATCCATCTCAACAAGAAATTGACCGGGCTCACGCAGAACGGCGGCCCGGTGACGATGACATTCGCCGACGGCACGACGGCCACCGCCGATGCCGTGATCGGCGCCGACGGCGTGCACTCGCTGGTGCGCGATATTATCGTTGGCCCGGATGCGCCGGTGCACAAAGGCCGCATCGCCTATCGCGCGGTGTTTGAATCGCGGCTACTCAACGGCTTCGACATCGGTCCGTCGCGCACTAAATGGTGGGGCAAGGATCGTCACATCGTCATCTATTACATTACCAAGCCGAAAACCGAATTGTACTTCGTCACCAGTGTGCCGGAATCGTCTGAATGGATGACCAAGGAGTCCTGGTCGGCCAAGGGCGACGTCAAGGAATTGCGCGCGGCCTACAGCGAATTCCATCAGGACGTGCGCAACGTGCTCGAGGCCTGCCCGGATTGCCACAAATGGGCGATTCTCGAGCGCGAGCCGCTGAAGACCTGGAGCCAGGGCCGCGTCGCGCTGCTCGGCGACAGCGCGCATCCGATGACGCCCTATATGGCGCAGGGCGCGGCAACGTCTATTGAAGACGCCGCCGTGCTGGCGCGCTGTGTCGCCGAGATGACGGGCGGCGATGTGGAGGCGGCGTTCAGGCGCTACGAAGCGCACCGCAAGCCGCGCACCTCGGTGATTCAAGCGATCTCCAGCGCCAATAGCTGGATGCAGGGCGGCGATGCCGACACGGCGTGGCTCTATGGCTACGACGCCTGGGGCTCCGATCTCGATAAACCGGGCTCGACGCCGGCAAAGAGCAAGGCGGCCTGATCTGTCATTCCGGGGCACGCGCGAGAGCGCGTGAACCTGGAATCCAGAAATTCAGGTATCGGCATCTGGATTCCGGGTTCGCGCTAACGCGCACCCCGGAATGACGGAGAATGTGATGGATTGGGGCCGCGCGGTTGATCTCTATTGCGAGCGCACCGATCCGTCGTTCTGGGCCGAGCCGTTCAACGCTGTCACCAATGCAGCGTTCCTGATTGCTGCTTTAGCGGCTTTCGTGCGATGGCGGCGAGGCGGCGCAAAGGACTGGTCTGTTCTGGCGTTGATTGTGGTCACCGCGGCGATCGGCGTCGGCTCTTTCATTTTCCATACAGTGGCGACCAGCGGCGCTGCCAAATTCGACACCATCCCGATCGCCGTTTTCATCTATGGCTATCTGCTGTTTGCCCTGCGGCGCTTTCACAATTTGTCGCTGCTGGTATCGCTCGGCATTCTGTTGGCGTTCTCGGCGTTCAATTACGCCGAAGCGATGATCGTGCCGCGCGGCGCGCTCAACGGCTCGCACGCCTATCTGCCGGCGCTGGCCGCACTGGTCGCGGTCGCCTGGCCGATGCGGCGGCATGAGGCCGGCCGCTGGCTATTTGCCGCCGCGGCGACGCTTGCGGTGTCGCTGACATTCCGTTCTATCGACATGGCGGTATGCGACGTGCTTCCGCTCGGTACGCATTTCCTGTGGCACAGCCTCAACGGGCTAGCGTTGTATCTGTTGCTGCGCGCGGCGATGGTGGGACGTGTGCGGGTTCAAGGCCCGCCATAGAGCCAGGCGATGCCGTCGTAGGATTGCTCGGCGGTGCGGGAGCCGACCGCCATGTCGCGCAGTTCGGCGGTGACGCCTCGGGCGTGATAAAAATCGCCATAGACCCGCGCCATGATCTGCACGCGCGCGGTGCGCAGATAGCGCGCCTGTTCGTAAGCCTTGAACGCGGCCGGCAGGTTGTCCGGCTGCTCGGCGACTTTCTCGGCCAGGACGACGGCGTCCTCGGTCGCCATGCAGGCGCCTTGCGCAAGATATTGCAGCATCGGATGCGCGGCATCGCCAAGCAAAGTGACGTTGCCTTTGCTCCAGTCCTTCACCGGTTCGCGGTCGCACAGCACCCACATTTTCCAGGTGTCGATCAGTTCGAGCAGGCGCGTCACTTCCGGCCGCAGGCCCTTGAAGTGATTGAACAGCAGTTCCTTGCTGCCTTCGGCGTTCCAGCCTTCTTCGTAATGGTCGGAGTGAAACACGGCGACGAGATTGAACAATTCGCCACGGCGCAGCGGGTAATGCACGAAATGACATTTCGGTCCGGCCCACAGCACGACGTCCGGCCGCCATAAATCCTGCGGCACCTGTTCGCGTCTGAGCACGCCGCGATAGGCGATATGGCCGGAGACGCGCGGCTTGCCGTCGCCGACGATGCGCTCGCGGATCTTCGACCACATGCCGTCGCAGGCGATCAAAGCGCGGCCGTGAACTTGTTCGCCGCCTTCGAGCTTGATGGTGACGCCATGGCCGGTGTCGTCGTAATCGTCGACGCGGCGGCTGGTCTCCAGCGTGATCAGGTTGCTGCTTTGACAGGCTTTGAGGAAGCGGCTGTGAATGTCGGCGCGATGGATGACGGCGTAAGGCTGGCCGAACCGTTTCTGGAACGCGCCGTCGAGCGGGATATTGGTGATGAGATCGCCGGTGATGGCGTTGCGCATTTCCTGCGACGGCGGGATGTGAGCGTCGAGCAGCACCTCGTCCTTCAGGCCGATTTTTTCGAGCGCGCGGAAAATATTGGGACCGAGCTGGATGCCGGCGCCGACTTCGCGGAATTCATCAGCCTGCTCGAAGACCCGCACCGGCAGCCCTTGCTGCGCCAGCGCATAGGCCGTGATCAGGCCGCCAATGCCGCCGCCGGAGATGAGGATCGGGTTTCCGTTAGCAGCAGTCATGAAGAGCCTCGTCGCGTTTCCAGCCGGTTTGTTTTGCCGGCACAATAATGCGCGCACCGGCCTGACGCAAAGCGCGTCAGAAGTGCAATTTTGCAGGCTTGTACCGGCCAGTAAAAAGCCCGCCGGATAAACCGGCGGGCTTGGTTTTGACAGGAATTATAGTTCGGCGAAGGCCGCTACTTGGTCACCTGACCGCGGATTTCGCCGGCCTTGTTAGCCTCGGTGTGGATGTTGGCGTAGAGCTTGCCGGCTAGAAGGTCGGCGGCCTGCGCATCGGTCAAGGTCGCCTCGCCCTCGAACGGGGTCTTGGCGGTTGCTCCAGCGAAGATCGGCACCGAGACAGCACCATTCTTGCCGGGCTCGCCGGCATGCAAATGCGCCGCGGTGGCCGGGCCGCTGAGACCGGTATAGCTGCCTTTCCAGGTCAGCTTTTTGCTGGCGGTGTCGTAGGTCGCGGTGAAGCTGCCGGTTGCCTTGGTCGGGTTTGGCGGCACTTCGGCTGCCCCGTTCAGGGCCGCCTTGAGATTGACGACCTCGGCGAGCGCCGGGCCGGCAAATCCGATCGCGACGACGCAGAGGGCGGCGGCCATGATGGACTGCCGGAGTGGGGACCGCGGGAAGACTGAGGTCATGGGGTTCTCCTAGTTCTGGTTTATAGGCAACCACGCATGACAACACCGCGCCCGGCCAGGTATTCCGCGGCCCGCAGCGGATTTAAGCGGCGTCCGCCTCATCGTCGACCGCTAGCTCGATCGAGGTGCATGAGGACGTTCCGCATGCGTCGCACTCCCAATGGTGACGGATTTCGCCGCCGACGACGAATTCCGACATGAACGGTGCGACCATCACGTCGCCGCAGTGCGGGCAACGCAAAGGGGCGGCGAAGGCGCGGAGGGAGGAAAGCTTGTCCGGGTGGCTGTGGAGCTGCATGGCCTTAAGCCTCCAGTTGGTTCGTGATCCTCTCGTAAAAGGCAACCGTGGCGAGGGCGAGACGCTTTGATGAAACTGTGGTGTCCCGCCGAACAAGATTTCATGACGGCGAATCTATCTCGTCTTTTGTCAAAGCGGCGGTATTACGCGCTTTTTTTCAGCATCGCTTAAGTTCGCACCGCAACACAAAGGCAAAGCGCGCCGGTGGTGAACAAGGTTTGGGCCATTTCGTTAAAGCAATTCGCGATTGCGAACGGATATCGAATCAAAAGCCCGCCGGCCTACGGGCCAGCGGGCTTCTGGGTGATGACGCTTTTCCGCGGCGCCTTTACTTCTGCTTCATGTCCGATTTCGAGCTGCCGGACGAGCCGGTCGTGGTGCCGCCATTGAGTGCGCACAGGTCGTTCTGCGAGGCTTTGGATTTTTCGCATGCCGCCATGGTTTGATACGAACAGTTCTTGGCCTGACCGAGGGCCTGGGTGAGGCAGTACTTACCTTCGGCAGCCTGGGCGCCCGCGGTGACGCCGGCAAGGGCGACGAGAGCTGCGGACAAAGTGAGGACGTTGCGCATAAGCTTCTCCCGGGGTTTGGAAACGATCCTGAGAAACGCCGCTGCGCGATCATCGTTCCGCCACACCACCTCAATTGTTCAGGGATCAACTTGCTTTTGCGGCGGCCAGATTGCCTTCCAGCCATTCCTGCTGCTCGGCCACGGCGAGAAGGCCATCGCGCATCAGCACGAGGCGCTCATATTCGTCGCCGCTGGCGAGAGGGTCCTTGGCGCGCGCGTCGCATTGCGCCGCCCAGCGCCGCAGTTCGGCGGCGGACAGGTTGGTGTTCATGTTATCGACTCCCGGCGCTAGATAAAGCGCCAGGCGAAGTGTCGTTCCCGGGGAAATTTAGTCGTCGTCTTCTTCGTCGACGAGCGGCCGCAACTGCCGGATCGGGCCGCTCGACAGGCTGATCTTGCGGCGCTGCGACAAGTAAGTCTCATGCACCGTTTCGGCGGTGCGCGATTTGACGAACAGGTCGGCGCCGAGATTGCCGCCATATTGCGCCAGATCGTCTTCCTCGCAGCTCGCCGCGATGGCCAGGCCAACGGAGGCAAGATGCGCACGGCGGTAGCAATAAACCGCGAGCATGGCGCGAGTCTGCTGTGGAACCGTCTCGATCAAGGCATCGAGCCCGTGCGGGTTGGCGCGATAAAGCTGGCCGAGAATGCTCTCGGGCACAGGACAGGTCTCTTCGTTCAACTGCATGTTGATCTCCGACCCCCCAGGGACACGACCTGATTGCCGCAAATTCGTTAACAAAACGGAAACCATAAACGCCGCGTAACCTTTTACGGCACGGGTTGAGGTATTTTCGACGGGCGTTTCGGGCGTTCTGAACGCGGCGTCTCGTCGCGCGTTCCGGAAATAAAAAGGCCACCCGTCGGGGCGGCCTTTTTTTCGTAGATCAGGCTGTTTCGGTCAAAGCTCGTCGAAGGTCCGCGGCACCTCGCCGAACGCCTTGATGACGATGGCATCGGAGAAATCACCCATCATCGGGTCCCCGCTGCGCTTGAAGGCGATGGCGCCGGCATTGGCCGGATCGCGCGCCATGGCGCCGGCGCGGCTCAGCGCCTGGTGCTCGCTCTGGCATTCCAGCGCCTGGCCGGCCGCGACGCCGTCGTCGGAGCGGACAAAGGGCAGGGCGACGTAATAGGTAAGGCTCACCGTTTTTTCCGCGCCTTCTTGGCCGCGACGGCTTTGGTGATCTCGCGGGCCTTCTCAAGTGGAATGCCAAAACTCTCGGCGATGTAGCTGGCTTGATTGTCGATTTCGGTGTCGGTCATGGCGCGAATCCTTCTGTCGGGACGGGCGCGACCATCTAGAACAAAGAGAGAACAAAAGTCAATTGGCGCCAATGGGAGGGCGATGGTGAGCGCGCTGGGACTCGAACCCAGGACCTCGCGATTAAAAGTCGTGTGCTCTACCAGCTGAGCTACGCGCCCGTCACCCTGCGATGATCTTATCCGATTGGCCCGCATGAAGCGGGATAAACGAAAGCGGGAAAATTACCCAGTCGGATCATGCGCTGGGCGGTGTGTAGGGGGGCAGGCCGGACAGGTCAATAGGCGCCAATCATTGTCCCTTGCCGCATTCCGGGGGCAATTTCGCCCGGTTTTGCCGCCGCAATAGCACGCGCCATGCCCACATCTTGAACTCGCCCGGCGCCGCCGCATTTTGCTACAGTCGCCGCCAAGGTCGCGCCACTCCCTTTCAAATCCTCAAGCGCCGCCCGGAGCCCGATCATGCCCATCGTCAATCGCGTCGCCGACCTGCATTCCGATATCACCGCCTGGCGGCGCGATCTGCACGCCCATCCGGAGCTGCTCTACGAGGTGCACCGCACCGCGGCCACGGTCGCCGCCAAGCTCAAGGAATTCGGCTGCGATGAAGTGGTGCCCGGCATCGGCCGCACAGGCGTCGTCGGTATCATCCGCGGCCGCAAGAGCTCGTCCGGTAAAACCATCGCGCTGCGCGCTGATATGGACGCACTGCCGATCGAGGAGGCCAACGACCTGCCATACAAGTCGACCGTGCCCGGCAAGATGCATGCCTGCGGCCATGACGGCCACACCGCGATGCTGTTAGGAGCCGCGCGCCACCTCGCCGAAACCCGCAATTTCGATGGCACCGCTGTGGTCATCTTCCAGCCGGCCGAAGAAGGCGGCGCCGGCGCCAAGGCGATGCTCGAGGACGGCATGGTCGGCCGTTTCAAGATCGACGAATTCTACGGCATGCACAACGCGCCCGGCATGCCTGTCGGCGAATTCGGCCTGTCCAAGGGGCCGATGATGGCGGCGGCGGATTTCGTCACCATCGACATCGAAGGCGTCGGCGCGCATGCGGCGCGTCCGCATTTGGGTATCGACACGGTTCTGGTCGGTGCGCAGATCATCAACGCCATGCAGTCGGTCGTGTCGCGCAATGTCGACCCGCTCAAGTCGGCGGTGGTGTCGATCTGCATGTTTCAGGCCGGCAACACCGACAACGTCATTCCGCAGACCGTTCAGTTGCGCGGCACGGCGCGCAGCCTGGATGCCGGCGTGCAGGATCTGCTCGAGGCCAATCTGCATCGCATCGTCGAGAACACGGCGGCGGCTTACGGCGCCAAGGCCAAACTGACCTACCGGCGCAGCTATCCGGTGCTGGTCAATCACGACAAGGAAACCGAATTCGCCTCCGCCGTCGCTAGCCAGATCGCCGGGGCTGAGCGCGTGAATACGAAATTGCCGCCGATGATGGGCGCGGAAGATTTCTCCTTCATGCTCAACACGAAGCCGGGCGCATTCATCTGGGTCGGCAATGGCGACAGCGCCGGACTGCATCACCCGAAGTATAATTTCAACGACGACGCAATCCCGCTGGGCACGTCGTACTGGGTGAAGCTGGTGGAGACGGCGCTGCCGGCTTAAGAGCAAAGCAGGGCCGGTTGGCACTGCGCACTCCCTCTCCCCATAGCCCGTCGAAGACGGGCGTAAACGCCCTTTTGGGGGAGAGGGTTGGGGTGAGGGGGCAAGTGCCTCAATCGAGTCCATAACCCCTCACCCGGCACACTTCGTGTGCCGACCTCTCCCAATGGGAGAGGTGAAGAAAGTCTACTGCGCCAATTCGGTCTGCTTCTGCGCCATCGGCGCAGGCGTGGGAGCGACCGATTCGGCAATGCGCGCCGGACGCCGGGCGCGCCCGATCAGTTCGCCAAATGAGGTTTCCAGCTCGCGCCAGGTGGCAAAGTCGTTCAGGCGTGAGCGTTCCATCAGCGCGATGGCCACCGCGGCGATGAACGGCAGGCTTTGAATAACCAGCACCGCCGCGAAGATGTTGATCTCGCGCACTTCCTTGATGTTGGTCTGCACCAGAATAACGGCGCCGAGAATCAACAGGCCGGCCAGGATCGACTCCCAGAAAGCGTGGAAGTCCGAGCCCAGGCGGGCCTTGCCGGAGCCGCCTTTGTCGGTGCGCACGAAGGGCAGGTGGTCCTTGATCATGCCCATTGCGACCGCACGCGCCACCGTCCATTGCACCGACATCGCGGCAATCGCCGAGATC
Source organism: Rhizobium sp. Q54 (assembly GCA_945870035.1). GTDB lineage: Bacteria > Pseudomonadota > Alphaproteobacteria > Rhizobiales > Xanthobacteraceae > Pseudolabrys. The sequence goes on from CAMBQQ010000011.1 coordinate 28,929, forward strand.
GCCATCTGCCCGGGGCCGATATTGACGCGCATGCGATAGAGCGTGACGAAATGCGCCATCGAAATCACGAAAGCGGCAATGATCGGCACGGTGAGGATGCGATCCGGCACGGCGATATCGAGGAAGGCGATGACCGGTACCCAGATGATGTTGAGAATGGCGACGACGACGCCGACGCTTTCCGCGCCCAGCCAGTTGAGCCAGCCGAGCGAGAATTCGCGCTTCTGGTCGCGGGTCAGGCGGCTGGCGCCCGGCAGAAACCGGCGCCAGTGTTTCTTCAAAATCTGCAAGCCGCCGTAAGCCCAGCGGTCGCGCTGCTTCTTGAACGCGTTGAAGGTGTCGGGCAGCAGCCCGTGGCCGTAGCGTTTGTTGGTGTAGTGCGCGTGATAACCGAGTTCGAGCAAAGTCAGGCCGAGATCGGTATCTTCGCAGATCGTGTCGCTCGACCAGCCGCCGGCAGCCTCGATCGCCGAACGGCGCACCAGGCACATCGTGCCGTGCACGACGATGGCGTTGTGCTCGTTCCGCTGCACCATGCCGATGTCGAAGAAGCCGGCATATTCGCCGTTCATGGCGTGATGCATCGGGCTGCGGTCGCCGTCGCGGTGATCCTGCGGCGCCTGCACGAGGCCGACGGCCGGATCGCGGAACAGCGGCACAAGATCCTTGAGCCAGTCGGACGTCACGACATAGTCGGCGTCGATGATGCCGATGACTTCGGCATCGGCGGCGGTGTGCACAGTCGCCAGGCGCAATGCGCCGGCCTTGAAGCCTTCGAGATTGTTGGCAAGCACGAACTTGAAGCGTTCGCCGAGCAGGCGGCAATGTTCCTCGATCGGCATCCACATCGCCGGATCGGGCGTGTTGTTGACGACGACGACGCATTCGAAATTCAGATAGTCGAGGCGCGCGATGGCATCGAGCGTCTGGCGCAGCATGTCCGGCGGCTCGCGATAGGCCGGAATGTGGATCGACACTTTCGGCGCGGCGAATTCCGGCACCAGCGGCGGCGCATGCGGAACGATGCGCGATGGCTTGCGGCCGAAAGCGATCGCCGCCATTTCCTCGATGCGGGCGAGCGCGATGACGATCAGCGGGATCAGCAGCACTGTGCCGAGGCCAAGCGCAAAGGCTGCGCCGGGCACGAAGTAGTGGCCGTTCCAATAGGCGAACAACGCCGCCGACCAGGCGCCGACGGCATTTGCCGCGCCGGAAAGCAGGACAATCTGCCAGACAGTTACGGCGCTGGCCGACAGGATCGGCAGCGACAGCAGCACGCTCAGTAGCAGCGCGATGCCGGCGAGCTTCCAGTGATCGGGGTTTTCGATCGGGCCGGTCCACGAGAACTTCGGATGACGCGAAGCGTCGAGGATGCCCCAGTAAGGGCCGACGCCGCCTTCGAAGATTTTCCACGGCTGGTCGATGGCTTCGACGATGTTGTAGTCAATACCGAGGGCCTCGGCGCGCGTCACGAAATCGCGCAGCGCGACCGCCTGTTCGATGCGGCCGGGATTGGCGGCCTTCAGATTGTAGCCGCCGCTCGGCCAGCCGAACTCGGCGATGACGATGCGTTTGCCGGGATAGGCGCGGCGCAGCTTGTCATAGATGATGACGGCCTGATCGACCGCCTGGGTTTCCGAGAAGCCTTCCCAATAGGGCAGGATATGCGCGGCGATATAGTCGACCGCCGACACCAGTTCGGGATGCTCGATCCAAACGTTCCAGATTTCGCCGGTCGTCACCGGAACGGAGACCTGGCGCTTGACCTTCTGGATCAGCGTGATCAGTTCGCTGACCTTGAGTTCGTCGCGGTAGATGGTTTCGTTGCCGACGAATATGCCGTTGACGTTGCTGTGGCGCTTGGACAGTTCGACAACCGAGCGCATTTCGCGCTCGTTGCGCGCCTTGTCCTTGTCGATCCAGGCGCCGATGGTGGCGCGCAGGCCGAATTCCGAGGCGATGCCAGGCACCAGCTCGACGCCGCCGGTCGACGAATAGGTGCGTACTGCGCGCGCCAAGGGCGACAGCAGCTTGAGGTCGGCGCGGATGCGGGCCGCATTGGCGCGGCCGCCTTCATCAGGGTTCACATTGCCCTCGAACGGGGCATAGGAAACGCTGTTGAGTTGTCCGTTGAAATTGGGAGCGGTAACGCTATCGCGAGAAAAAGCCCACAAGGCGGCGTGCACGCACACCACGAGGGCGACGACAGCGGCGACGGTGCGCATTACTTTACAACCACATGGGGCAGGATGGCAGACCCTCGAACCCGTCCCCTGGGCTCAGCCGAAGCTCGTTCTGCTGCATTGCAGTATAGCTCAGCGCTAGGCATCTGTTCAAGTAAATCACGCACATGGCAAATCCTTGACAGGCGCATGGCGGCGGCAAGTCGTTAAAGCCTGAAGGTACCCGAATGTAACGCGGTCAGGGCTTGGCCGTTCCACCGGAAGTGGCGGCCGGCGCTGGCGATGCTTCCGCTGCGATCGGCTCAAGGCCCGGGTTGAGCCAGCATGCGTGCACCCGTCCATTCAGCGTTTCCTGGGCTTTGGGATCGATGTTTCCCTGTCGCACCAGGCACCTGAACGTTGCCTGAATATGGTTTCCCGGACAGCCGAAGCGGTCATAAAGGTCGAGATGACGGAAGGCGGTGTCGAGGTCATCGCGCCACAGCAGGTTGACCACGCGCCGCCCGAGCCAGGCGCATTCCGGGTTACCGGCGGGTCCGGTCAGGCTCCGGGTCGCCTCGGCGATCTCGTCAATCCGCTTCTGGCCGTCTTTGTCCTTGGCAGCCTGCTCAGGGGTGGCTGTCTTTGGCGGTGTCGGCTCCGCCGGCTTGCCGCTTTGCGCAAAGGCCGCGGTGGCCGTGAGACAAAAGGTTGCCGTGCACAGCATGGCAAAAAACTGACGCAGCGAAGTCATAAACGGTATTCCCGCCGGTGTTGAAGGTAGCCGTCCGCCCGAAGTCCGGTCTCCTCTGAGACTGGATTGGGACGCTATTGCGGCGCCCCGAATGGTCCGGCCTTGATCGTCTCGGTTATCTTTTGGAAGCCTCAGTCCAGTTCGTCGGTTTGTTCGGCTCAGGTTCACGTCGGCGGGAGTTCGCCCCCGGACCGTCCCGCCCGTGCCATTCCCCCGGGGCGATCCTCTACGGTAAAACTTGGCCTCAGTGGCGCGACTTTGTCCAGTGCCTCCGCAAGCCTTGCTTAAAATCGACCGCCGGCCGGCGGGCCGGCCCGGCTGAGGCGTTTCGGCTGCGCCTTTCATGACGCTTTGGCCGCAGTATCGCGCCAGCCGAAGAGTCTTGGCAGGCGCGGATCGCCGCTATATGCCGGTCAGGCAGGATCGCCTGGCGCCAATACCTCCGAATTGAGCCCCATATGCGCGTTGGACTCGTTTGCCTTGTATTTGCGACGGCCGTCATTGCCGCCGGCTGGGCCTATATGGGTAAGCCGGTGCCGGTCGCCCAATCGCCGATGGGCGTCAGCGAAAAGCTCTATTGCATTTCCTATGCGCCGTTCCGTGGCACCCAGACTCCGTTCGACCCCAACACCAGCATTCCCGCCGTCCAGATCGAGGCCGATCTGGTCCAGTTGGCGAAGCTGACCGATTGCGTGCGCATCTATGCGGTCAATCAGGGGCTTGAACATGTCGTCCCGATCGCCGCGAGGCTCGGCCTGAAGGTGCTACAAGGTCTTTGGATTTCCACCGACGCCGCCAAGACAAAAATTCAGTTCGAGGCGGCGATCGACATGGCCAACCGTTATCCCGATACGGTGCGTGCCGTCGTCGTCGGCAACGAGGTGCTGCTGCGCGGCGACATGTCGGCGCCGGATCTGGCGGCCATGATCCGGGCCGTGAAGGCGCGGGTGAAGGTCCCGGTGACCTATGCCGACGTCTGGGAATTCTGGCTGCGCAGCCCGGATGTGGCGGCGGCGGTCGATTTCGTCACCATCCATATTCTACCGTATTGGGAGGATTTCCCGATACCCGCCAAGCACGCCGGCGCGCATATCGACGCCATCCGCCGCCAGGTAGCGGCGGCCTTCGCCGGCAAGGAAGTCATCATCGGCGAAGTCGGCTGGCCGAGCGCCGGCCGGATGCGCGAGGGTGCGCTGCCGTCTCCGGCCAATCAGGCACTGGTCATCCAGGACGTGCTGGCTTTGGCTAAGCGCGACAACGTCAAGGTCAACGTCATCGAAGCCTTCGATCAGCCGTGGAAACGGGCGCTGGAAGGCGTTGTCGGCGGGCACTGGGGCCTGTTCGACGATGCCGACCACAAGGCGAAGTTTGTTTTCGGACAGCCGGTGTCCAATCATCCGTACTGGATGATGCAGGCGGCCGGCGGCATCGCCTTCGCCGTGCTGGTGTTCGGCGCGGCCTATTTCGGCCGCAGCGGCCTGCCGACATTTGCGCGATGGCTGGCGGTGACCGGCAATGCGATTGCCGGCGGCGGCTTGATCGGCCTGAGCGTTGCCAACCTGCCGATTGAAAGTCTTTATGTCAGCGGCTGGGTTCGCTCGCTGGCGTTCGTCGCGGTGGCGGTGCTGTCGCCGCTGGCGCTCAGCGTCGCGGTCATGCGCGGTGTGCCACTGCCGCGCTTTTCGTGCGTCATCGGGCCGGCGGAGGGCCGCGTGCGAGATCGTCTGACGCTGTTGGTGGGCGTGATCCTGATGGCGACGATGCTTTTGGCGCTGATCGTGGCGCTCGGCCTGGTGTTCGATCCGCGCTACCGCAATTTCCCCTTTGCGCCGTTGACCGCCGCGGTGGTGCCGTTATTGCTGCACAGTCTTGTGATGCCGCGGCCTTCGGGCGCACGCGGCGTGGCTGAAATCTGCGCCGCCGCCGTACTGGCGGCTTCGGTGCCCTACATCGTCCTCAACGAAACCTTCGCCAACTGGCAGGCTTTATGGGTCGCCACGATGCTGGCGGCGCTGGCCGTTACGCTTGTTCGGGTTCGCGACGCGCGAGGCTGAGAATCAAAAGCCCGATCGCCAAAGATGACAGGACGACGTTGTAAAGAACGACGCCCATGCAGGCGATCGCCAGCGCCACGGCAAACAGCAAAAGCGTTGGCCGTAGCAGGTTGACCGCCGCGACCGCTACGGCGGCGATGCCGAACGCCGAATTCTGAAACAGGGTGGTGGCGGTTTTGCGCGTGAGACACAGCCAAGTATCGAGCCCGCCGCCGCAGGCCAGGCCGACCGCCGACTGCTCGATGGCGAGATAGCGGATATAGAGCGCATAGCCGAGCGCTGAAAAACCAACGATCAGCAGGATATTGGTGGCGCGCGCGCTCGGCAGAAACAGCTTCATATCAAGTCGGCCCCGTTTGGCATGGTTGCCAAACCAACTATGCCGCGCGGTACATGCGGCAGCAAATCTACGGCTGGAGGGTTAGCGGCTCGCCGGCGAATTTGGTCGAGCGGCAGGTCACTTTCGACGCGGCAAAGCGGGCGCAGACCTGCGCCGCGGCGGCCGCATTCGGCAAAGGGCCGACAATCAGCCGAAACGGGATCATGTTGGGCCGGTTATCGCGCGCGACCAGCGGCTGAAGCCCATTCAGCAGCGGACCGAAATTGGCTTTCACGGCCGCCCAGCGCTGCTGCATGATCTCGAGGCTGCGGGCGCCGCCGAGGTCGACGGCGATATCGCCGGTTGCGACGCCTGCCACGCGCATCGGCGGCAGGGGGATCGGCTCGCCGAGCGGCGGGGCGACGTGCGGGTCGCTTGCAGGTTCAGGACCAAGTGTGTGACCGTTTTTCGCCTCGGCGATGATCGGTTCAAGCGGTGCCGGCGGCGCCGTTTGCGGCTTGCTGACCGTGGGGGCCGGAGTGGCGGGCACGGTCCCAGCCATTGTCGCAGGCGGTGTCGACGGCTTGGCCGCAACGGCGGCCAATTCGCGCTTGAGCGAGCCGGTCACGTCCGAGAGGCTCGTTTCAAGAGAAGCGATGCGGGCGTTGAGTTTTTCCCGGTCGGCGGCGAGTTCGCGTATCTGGGCTTCAAGCCGCAAAGTCTCGCGCTTAAGCGCATCGGCTTCCGGGCGTGGTACGAAGTCAGCCTGCGTGATCGGTTTGGCCGCCGGTTCAGCAGAAAACACCATTTGCAGGCGTTGCGCGCCGACATCGGTTTGCGTCATCAGAACGGCCGCAGCCACCGCCAAGATCGTTGCGCCGCCCCACAGGCTGGCGCGCCACAGGACGTTGCTATCGCGCAACGGCCCGATTTCCGGCGTCTCCTGGTCATCTGCCATTCCTTGCCTCGTCAGCGGCGAATCAGGTCATTGAAAACATTAGCAGAATCCGGCAATGCTGGCTTTCAATCAATGCGGTAAAAGGCTAATGACGCGCATGAATGCTTCGACCGCGCCGCAACGCAGCTGTTTGGCGATCGTCCTCGCGGCCGGCGAGGGCACCCGCATGCGTTCGTCGATACCGAAGGTGCTGCACGCCATCGGCGGCCGAACCTTGATCGCTCATGTTCTAAGCGCGGCGGCCGAGGCCGGCGGCGCGGAAATCGCGGTGGTAGTCGGGCCCGGCCGCGACGACGTGGCGAGTGCCGCGCGCAAGCTTTCCCCGCAGGCCCAGGTCTTCGAACAGCGCGAGCGGCTCGGCACCGCGCATGCGGTGCTGGCGGCGCGCAAGGCGATCGAAGCCGGCGCCGACGATATTCTGGTGATGTTTGCCGATACGCCGTTGGTGCGCCCGGAAACCTTGGCGAAATTGCGCGCGGCGCTGGCCGATGGCGCGGCGGTGGCTGTGCTCGGCTTTACGCCGAAGGATCCTTCCGGTTATGGCCGCCTGGTGATGGACGGCAAGCAGCTCGCCGCCATCGTCGAGGAAAAAGATGCGACGTCCGCGCAGCGCGGGATCGGCTTCGTCAATGGCGGGCTGATGGCGCTATCCGGCCGGCACGCGCTCGCGCTGCTCGACAAGATCGGCAATGCCAATGCCAAGAACGAGTATTATCTCACCGATGCGGTGGCCGTCGCCCGCGATAGGGGGCTGACGGCCGTCGCTATCGAAACGGCGGAGGACGACGTGCGCGGCATCAACACCAAGGCGCAGCTCGCGGAGACCGAGGCTGTGCTGCAAAACCGGTTGCGTGCGCAGGCGATGGAAGCCGGCGTCACTCTGGTCGCGCCGGAAACGGTATTCCTGTCGAGCGATACCAAGCTCGGCCGCGATGTCACCGTCGAGCCGAATGTCGTGTTCGGCCCCGGCGTCACCGTCGAAGACGGCGCAACGATCCGCGCGTTCTCGCATCTAGAAGGCGCGCATGTGGGCAAAGGCGCGCGCGTCGGTCCGTTTGCGCGGCTGCGTCCCGGTGCCAAACTCGGCGTCGATGTCCATATTGGCAATTTCGTCGAGGTGAAAGCCTCGACCATCGAGGACGGCGCCAAGGCCAATCATCTGGCTTACATCGGCGACGCGCGGGTCGGCGAGGGCGCCAATATCGGCGCCGGCACCATCACCTGCAATTACGACGGCGTCGACAAGCACCGCACCGATATCGGCAAGGGTGCTTTCATCGGCACCAATTCGTCGCTGGTTGCACCGGTGGCCATCGGCGATGGCGCCTATATCGGCTCCGGCTCGGTCATCACCAAGGATGTGCCCGCCGATGCGCTGTCATTCGAACGCGCCGAGCAGGTGACCAAGGAAGGCTGGGCAGCGCGCTTTCGGGCGGCCAAGGCGGCGCGCAAGAAAAAGTCATAACACTGGCGGCGAACACCGCTGACATATGACGCAACAGGTTTTGATTTCCTTCGCCGTTATCGCGGCAGGTAAACGTTCAATTCAGGCAGGGCGCGTCAAGCGCAGGGGCTTTCTAAAAATGTGCGGAATTGTTGGGATACTCGGCAACGCGCCGGTCGCGGGCCAATTGGTCGATGCGCTCAAGCGGCTCGAATATCGCGGCTATGACTCGGCCGGCATCGCCACGCTCGATCACGGCGCGATGGCGCGCCGCCGCGCCGAAGGCAAATTGCACGCGCTCGAATCCAAGCTCGAAGCCGAGCCGCTGGCCGGCAATACCGGCATAGGCCATACGCGCTGGGCGACGCATGGCCGGCCGACCGAAAGCAATGCGCATCCGCACGCCACCGATACGGTCGCCGTGGTGCATAACGGCATTATCGAGAATTTCCGCGAGCTGCGCGAGAAACTGATCGAAGGCGGCGCGAAATTCCGCAGCGAGACCGACACCGAAGTGGTCGCGCATCTGGTCAGCGAAAAAATCGCGCAAGGCAAGTCGCCGGTCGATGCCGTCGGCGCGACGCTCAAGCAATTGCGCGGCGCGTTTGCGCTCGCTTTCCTGTTTGCCGGCTATGACGATCTTCTGATCGGCGCGCGCAAGGGTTCGCCGCTCGCGGTCGGCTTCGGAAAAGGCGAAATGTTTCTCGGCTCCGACGCCATCGCGCTGTCGCCGTTCACCGACACGCTGAGCTATCTCGAGGAAGGCGACTGGGCGGTGCTGACCCGCAAGGGCGTCACGATTTATGACGAGCATGACCGCAAGGTCGAGCGCGCCATCGAGAAGTCGAACATCTCGACGCAGCTTGTCGACAAGGGCAACCACAAGCATTTCATGGCCAAGGAAATCCATGAACAGCCTGAAGTGGTCGGCCACACGCTCGCGCATTACATCGACATGGTTAGTGAGAAAGTTGCGCTGCCTGTCGCTTTGCCGTTCGACTGGAGCAAGATCAAGCGGTTGTCGATCTCAGCCTGCGGCACGGCATTTTATGCTGGCCTCGTGGCGAAATACTGGTTCGAGCGCTTCGCCAAGCTGCCGGTGGAAATCGATATAGCGTCGGAATTCCGCTATCGCGGCGCGCCGCTGGAGGCGGGCGACCTGGCGATCTTTATTTCGCAATCGGGCGAGACCGCCGACACGCTTGCGACCTTGCGTTACGCGCGCGAGATGAAGCAGCACATTCTGTCGGTGGTGAACGTCACCTCGTCGACGATTGCGCGCGAAAGCGACGTGGTGATGCCGACGCTCGCCGGGCCGGAAATCGGCGTCGCCTCGACCAAGGCCTTCACCTGCCAGTTGTCGGTGCTGGCCTGTCTGGCGCTGGCTGCCGGCCGCGCCCGTGGTCATCTCTCGGCCGAGGACGAGCAGAAGCTCGTGCACGCCCTGATCGAGGTGCCGCGATTGATGGCGGAGGCGCTCAAGCTCGAACCGCAGATCGAGAAACTGGCGCTCGATCTGGCCAAGGTGAAAGACGCGCTTTACCTCGGCCGCGGCACCAGCTTTCCGATCGCGCTCGAAGGCGCGCTCAAGCTCAAGGAAATTTCCTATATCCACGCCGAAGGCTATGCCGCCGGCGAACTCAAGCACGGGCCGATTGCGCTGATCGATGAAACGATGCCGGTCATCGTCATTGCGCCGCACGACCGCGTGTTCGAAAAGACCGTGTCTAATATGCAGGAAGTCGCCGCGCGTGGCGGCCGGATCATCCTGGTGACGGACGCGAAAGGTGCGACGGAAGCCAGCATCGAGTCGCTGGAAACGCTGATTTTGCCGGACATGGCGTCGACGGTGACGCCGTTGGTCTATTCCATTCCGGTGCAGTTGATCGCCTATCATACGGCCGCGGCGATTGGCACCGACGTCGACCAGCCGCGCAATCTCGCAAAATCGGTTACGGTAGAGTAGAATAGTGCGCATGATCCCGAAAAGCATGTCCTCGACCTGATCGGGGATGGGAACCGGTTTTCGGATATGATCATGCGACAGGAAAAACTCTAAATGGCCGACAAAGACGAGAAACCGGTTTACGACGATCTGGTGACGGACATCGAGCAGGCGGTGGCGCCGCAAGCCAGCGCCGCCGGGCGCATCCGCAATTATTTTCTCACGGGTCTGGTTGTCGCCGGACCTCTGCTCATTACGGCTTATCTGAGCTGGTCGTTCATCAACTGGGTCGACGATCTGGTGCGGCCGTTCATTCCGGAGGCCTATAGGCCGGAAACCTATTTGCCGTGGCCGATCCCGGGCACCGGGCTGGTGATTGCCTTCTTTGCCTTAACGCTGCTCGGTTTCCTGACCGCCAATCTTGTCGGCCGGACTTTGGTTGAACTGGGCGAAAGCGTCCTCAACCGCATGCCGATCGTGCGGCCGGTCTACAAGACCATGAAGCAGATTTTCGAGACCTTGTTCTCGAAAGACGGATCGAGCTTTCGCACCGTGGCCTTGTGTGAATTTCCAGCACCCGGCATGTGGTCGCTGGTGTTTTTGTCGCAACCGCCGGCCGGCGATCTGGCGGCGAAACTGCCGGAAGGCGAGCACGTCTCGTGCTTCCTGCCGTGTACGCCGAACCCGACCACCGGCTTTTTCTTTTATGTGAAGCGTTCCGAACTGATCGAACTCGACATCACGGTCGAGAACGCGATGACCCTTTTGATTTCCGCCGGCATGGTGCAGCCCGGCGCCGACGCGCAGAAGAATCTGGCGTCGCTCGCGGCGACCGCCAAAGCGGCGCAGGCTGCGAGGCCGCCGGTGGCCGCACAATAGTCACCCCGCCCGGATCAGCTTGATCGCTTCGTCCTTGCCGAACAGATAAAGCAGGTGTCGTAACGCTTGCCCGCGCTCGGTCTGCAGGTCCGGATCGCGCGTCAGGATCAGCGCGGCGTCGTCGCGCGCCGCGCCGAGATATTTGCCATGCACCTCGACGCGGGCGACGTGAAAGCCGGGCAGGCCGCTCTGGCGCGTGCCGAGCAGATCGCCTTCGCCGCGCAGCTTGAGATCTTCCTCGGCTATGCGGAAGCCGTCTTCGGTCTCGCGCAAAATCGCGAGGCGGGCTTTGGCGGTTTCGCCAAGCGGCGCCTTGTACAGAAGCAGGCAGGTCGATTTGCCCGCGCCGCGGCCGACGCGGCCGCGCAGCTGGTGCAACTGAGCAAGGCCGAAGCGTTCGGCGTGTTCGATCACCATGATGGTGGCTTCCGGCACATCGACGCCGACTTCGATCACCGTGGTGGCGACCAGAAGCTGGCTTTTGCCGGCGGCAAAGCGGGCCATCGCCGCGTCCTTTTCGGCTGATTTCATCTTGCCGTGGATGAGATCGACCTTGCTGCCGAACCGCTGGTGCAATTCCTGGTAACGCTCCTCGGCGGCGGCGAGATCGATCTTTTCCGACTCCTCGACCAGGGGACAGACCCAATAAGCGCGCTGGCCTTCGTCGATGGCGCGGCCGACCGCGTCCTCGACCTCGGTGACACGCGACAGCGGAATGGTGCGGGTGTCGATCGGCTGGCGGCCGGCCGGCTTCTCGCGCAACTCGGACACGTCCATGTCGCCGAAATAGGTCAGCACCAAGGTGCGCGGGATCGGCGTTGCAGTGAGCACCAGTACGTCGACGGCGTCGCCCTTGTTGGTCAGCGCCAGCCTTTGATGGACGCCGAAGCGGTGCTGCTCGTCGACGATGGCCAGCGCCAGATCGTGGAAGGCGACGTCGTCCTGGAACAGCGCATGCGTGCCGATCAGCAGATCGATGTCGCCCAATACAAGCCGGTCGAGGATCGCCTCGCGCTCGCCGCCGCGATCGCGCCCGGTGAGCAGTGCGACACGAATGCCGGCGGCTTCGGCCAGAGGGGCGATTGTTGCGAGATGCTGGCGCGCCAGGATTTCGGTCGGCGCCATAATGGCGGCCTGCCGGCCGGCCTCGATGACGGAAGCGGCCGCGATCAGTGCGACGACTGTCTTACCGGAGCCGACATCGCCTTGCAGCAGCCGCAACATGCGTTGCGGCAACGCCAGATCGTTGACGATGTCATTGACCGCGAGCTGCTGCGAATGGGTGAGCGCATAAGGCAGCGCCTTCATCACTTTGGCGCGCAAGTGGCCTTCGCTCGATGAACCGCGGCCGGCCTGTCGTCGCATATGCGCGCGCACCAGGGCCAACGCCAACTGGCCGGCCAGCAGTTCGTCGAAGGCGAGCCGCGTCCAGGCCAGACTTTCCGGCGCGACATCGTGCGGCTCGGAAGGGCGGTGCAGTTGGCGCAGTGCCTCGGTGAAGGGCGGAAAGCGCTCGCGCGACAGCCAGGCCTCGTCCTGCCATTCGGGAAGATCGGGCAGGCGCGCCACGGCGCCATCCATCGCCTTGCGCAGCACGCCAAGGCCGACGCCTTCGGTGAGCGGGTAGACCGGCTCGACCAAAGGCAGATCGGCAAAGCCCTTCTCGTCAACGACGCGGTCGGGATGCACCATTTGCAGATGGCCGTCGTAGAACTCGGCGGTGCCGGAGACGTAGCGCTTCTCGCCGACCGGCAGCAGCTTTTCCAGATAGTCGCGGCGGGCGTGAAAAAAGGTCAGCGTCAAGGTTGCGTCGGTGTCGTCGCCGGTGACGACGCGATAGGGCGCGCGTGGCCGGTTCGGCGGCGACGGCCTGTGTTCCAAAACCGTGACATCGACCGTGACGACCTGGCCCGGCAGCACTTCGTTGAGCCGCGGCCGGGCGCGGCGGTCGATGGCGCCGGACGGCATGTGGAGCAGGAGGTCAATGACGCGCGGCTGCTCGCGGCCGAGGAGCTTGCCGTACAGGACCTCGAGCTTCGGCCCGATGCCGGGCAGGCTGGTCAGCGAGGCAAAGAGGGGGTTGAGTGAGAGCGGGCGCATGACGCGCATGCTGGCTTTTGCTTTACCGCCGCGCAATGTGGCTGTGCACAGGCAGGCACTGACATCCCCACCTAACCACTCTATATAGGCCGCTCCCGGCACCGTCCGGGATTTTGGCGTTGGAGATACTCAAATTGAGCGGCACCACGATTTCGAGTGATGGGCTGGACGAGCGGCGCAAAAGGCTCAAGTTCCGGCTCTGGCACCGCGGCATCCGCGAAATGGACCTGGTGCTGGGCGGCTTTGCCGATGCCGAACTCCCCGGTTTGAAGGATTCCGAGCTGGCCGAGGTTGAAGGCTGGCTGGACGTCCCCGACCAGCAGATGTTCGCCTGGGTCAATGGCGCGGAGACGCCGCCCGCGGATGTCGATACACCGCTGTTCCGCAAATTGCGTACCTTCCACGTCCAAGACCTGAAGTCCTGATGGCGAAATCCCCGGCTGAGAACTTACGTCCCGGCAAGGCGCTGACCCTCTCGCAAGTGGCCGACGGCGCCGAAGGCATGGTGCTGGCCGATCTGGCGCGCGCGGTCGCCGCCCGCGCCAATGCGCCGGCGATTTCGCTCTGCATCATCTGCCGTGACGGCCAGCGCATGGCGGCGTTGTCGCGCGCTTTGTCGTTCTTCGGGCCGGAGTTGCAGACGCTGGAGTTCCCGGCCTGGGACTGCCTGCCCTATGACCGGGTGTCGCCGAACGCGAGCGTGGTGGCGCAGCGCATGACCACCTTGTCGCGGTTGGCGCGGGTCAAGGGCCGGGATAAGCCTTCCGTCCTGCTGACCACGGTGAATGCGCTGTCGCAGCGCGTGCCGGCGCGCAATTTCACATCGACGCATGCTCTGTCGGTCGCACCCGGCAATGTGCTGGGCATGGCCGGCGTGGTGAACTGGCTGGAGCTGAACGGCTTCATGCGCGCCTCGACGGTGCGCGAGCCGGGCGACTATGCGGTGCGCGGCGGCATTCTCGATCTGTTTCCGCCCGGGCTCGACATGCCGGTGCGTTTCGATTTCTTCGGCGACTCGCTGGAGACGATCAAGACGTTCGATCCGCAGACCCAGCGCAGCGAGACGCCGCTCGGCCAGCTCGACCTGGTGCCGGTCGCGGAATTCCAGCTCATCACCGAGACGATCAGGCGCTTCCGCACCAGCTACGTCGCGCAGTTCGGCGCGGCGACGCCGGACGACCTACTGTACGAGGCGGTGAGCGAGGGCCGGCGGCATCCCGGCATGGAGCACTGGCTGCCGCTGTTCCACGACAAACTCGATACCTTGTTCGACTATCTGCCGGGCACGCCTTTAGTGCTGGAAGCTTTGGCCGACGATGCCGTGCATGAGCGCTTCACCCAAATCAAGGATTACTACGACGCGCGCACCGAGGCGCTAAAGGATGGCGTGACGCCGGCCTACAAGCCGCTACCGCCGGACCGGCTGTATCTGTCGGAAAACGAATGGACCGAGCGCCTCGACAAGGCGGCGCTGGCGCGGCTGACGCCGTTCGAGGCCCCGCCGGGTAATGACGTCATCGATATCGGTGCCCGCGCCGGGCACAATTTCGTCGCTGAGCGCGCGGTCGAGGGCGCCAATGTCTTCGAGGCCTTGAGCAAGCACGTCATGGCGCTGCAATCGCAAGGCAAGCGCGTCGCCATCGCGCTATGGAGCGACGGCGCGCGCGAGCGCATGGCGCATGTGCTGGCCGACCACAAATTGCACAATCTCAACAACGCCGCGTCGTGGCCGCAGGCGCTTGCCGTGCCAAAGCACGCCGTGGCGCTGATCGTGCTCGGCATCGAATCCGGGTTCGAGACTGACGACATCGCGATCATCAGCGAGCAGGATATTCTCGGCGACCGCCTGGTGCGGCCGCGCCGGGCGCAACGCCGCGCCGACAATTTCATCCAGGAGGCGACCAGTCTGGCCGCCGGCGACCTCGTCGTCCATGTCGATCATGGCATCGGCCGCTTCGTCGGCTTGCAAGCGATTACCGCCGCCGGCGCGCCGCATGATTGTCTGGAAATTCATTACGCCGATGCCGCCAAGCTGTTTCTGCCGGTCGAAAACGTCGATCTGCTGTCGCGCTACGGCAATGAAGGCGCCACTGTCGAACTCGACCGCCTCGGCAGCGGCAACTGGCAAGCGCGCAAAGCCAGAATGAAGAGCCGCATCCGCGAGATCGCGGGTGAGTTGATCAAGATCGCCGCCGAGCGGCAATTGCGCGAAGCGCCGAAGCTTCAGGTCGCCACCGGCGCCTATGACGAATTCTGCGCCGGCTTCCCCTACGAAGAGACCGAGGACCAGCTCACCGCCATCGACGCCACGCTCAAGGATCTGGCGTCGGGCCGGCCGATGGATCGCCTTGTCTGCGGCGATGTCGGCTTCGGCAAGACCGAGATCGCGCTGCGCGCCGCCTTCGACGCCGCCATGAACGGCAAGCAGGTCGCGGTCGTGGTGCCGACGACCTTGCTGGCGCGCCAGCACACCAAGAACTTCACCGAGCGCTTCAAGGGCTTTCCGGTCAATGTCGGCCAGTTGTCGCGGCTGGTGCCGAACGCGCAGCAGACCGCGGTCAAGAACGGCCTGGCCGACGGCAGTATCGATATCGTTGTCGGCACCCATGCGCTGCTCGGCAAGACCATCAAGTTCAAGGACCTCGGCCTTGTGGTGGTGGACGAGGAGCAGCATTTCGGCGTTTCGCACAAGGAACGTCTCAAGACCTTGCGCGCCGAGGTGCATGTGCTGACGCTGACCGCGACGCCGATTCCGCGCACTCTGCAACTGGCGCTGACCGGCGTGCGCGATCTGTCGATCATCGCCTCGCCGCCGGTCGATCGCCTCGCGGTGCGCACGTTCATCTCGCCGTTCGATCCGCTGGTCGTGCGCGAGGCGTTGCTGCGCGAGAAGTATCGCGGCGGCCAGGCGTTCTACGTTTGCCCGCGCATCGAGGATCTGGCCGGCGCCAAGGATTTTCTCGAGAAGAACATTCCGGAAGTCCGCGTCATTGTTGCGCACGGCCAGATGCCGCCGACCGTGCTCGACGACATCATGACGGCGTTCTACGACGGCAAATACGACGTGCTGCTGTCGACGACCATTGTCGAATCCGGCCTCGATATCCCGAGCGCCAATACCCTGATCGTGCATCGTGCCGACATGTTCGGGCTGGCGCAGCTCTATCAACTGCGCGGCCGAGTCGGCCGCTCGAAACTGCGCGCCTATGCGCTGCTGACATTGCCGGCCAACAAGCCGATCACGCCGCAGGCCGAGCGCCGTTTGAAGGTGCTGCAATCGCTCGACACGTTGGGCGCCGGCTTCCAACTGGCGTCGCACGATCTCGACATTCGCGGCGCCGGTAATCTGCTCGGCGAGGAACAGTCCGGCCACATCAAGGAAGTCGGCTTCGAACTGTATCAGCAGATGCTGGAAGAGGCGGTGCTGAGCGCCAAGGCGGGTTTGAGCGAGCCGGTCGCCGACCGCTGGTCGCCGCAGATCACCATCGGCACGCCGATCCTCATTCCGGAGGAGTATGTCGCCGACCTGTCGGTGCGGCTGGCGCTGTATCGCCGACTTGCCGACATGGAAGACGAACGCGAGATCGAAAGCTTCGCCGCCGAGATGGTCGACCGCTTCGGGCCGCTGCCGAACGAGGTCGAGCATCTGTTGCAGATCGTGGCGCTGAAAGGCCTGTGCCGCCGCGCCAATGTCGAGAAGCTGGAAGCCGGACCCAAGGGCGTCGTGCTGTCGTTCCGCGACAACAATTTCGCCAACCCGGACGGCTTGTTCACCTTCATCCGCGAGCAGGGCGACTATGCGCGCGTGCGCAACGAGAAGTCGGGGCAGAAGCTGGTGTTCCTCGATGATTGGGAAAAGGCCGACGAGCGGCTCAAGGGTGCAACGGCCATCGTGCGAAGGCTGGCGAGTATCGCGGCGCCGAAGAAGGCGGCGTAACGCTAACTGTCATGCCCGCGAAGGCGGGCATCCAGTAATCGCTTACATCACGATTCAGAAAGACCGGGGATACTGGATCAACCGCTTTCGCGGATGATGACACCTGTGGGTGTGCGAAGTGAGAGATTACTCCGCCGCGTCCGCCTCGCCATTGGCAATGCGCTCAATCGCCTGCGCCAGATATTCCGGTGATTGCGCGCCCGACACCGCGAACTTGCCGGCGAAGATGAAGCACGGCACGCCTTCGATGCCGGCCTGCTTGGCCTCCTGCGATTCCTGCTCGATGACATCGACATCCTGATCGCTGGCCAGTGCCGCGGTGATATCGTCGCGGTCGAGGCCGACATCGACGGCGGCTTCAATCAGCACGGCGCGATTGGTCAGATCGGCGCCTTCGGTGAAATACAGATCCATCAGGCGCTGCTTCATTTCCGGCGACTTGCCGATGCCGCCCGCCCAGCGGATCAGGCGATGACAGTCGAGCGTGTTCGGTTGGCTTTTGATCTTGGCGGCGTCATAGACCAGGCCTTCCTCGGCAGCGGCTGCGGTGACGCGCTTGGCAATGTCCTTGTAGCGCTCCGGTGAGCCGAACTTGGTGGTGAGATATTGCTCGCGCGAAATGCCCTCGCGCGGGATCCAGTCATTGAGGAAATAGGGGCGGTAATGCACCTCGACGGCGATGCCGGGCTTGAGCGCGAGGGCCGCTTCCAGCCGGTGCTTGCCGATGAAACACCACGGGCAGACCACGTCGGAGACGACGTCGATGCGGACGGGCTGGTTCTGGGTCATGGCGGCTCGCTCCTGTTCGGAGCTAACCTAATCTCGAGGCTACTCCGCCGCAACCATGCGGCTGTCCATGACGCGCTGCATCAGGCTGTCCGGCGTATCGCCGTTTTTCTGCGAGGCCAAAGTGATATTGGCGGTCACGCCATTCTGACCGTCGTTACCGGGCGCCATCACGTTCTTGACAGCGGCGGCGAGGCGGCGGGCGACCACATTGGCGCCGCGCAGGTCGGTCTGGGTGAAGGCGATCAAAAGCGAGCCATCGTCGTCGCGGCAGCCGAAGTCGATAGCGCGGATGCTGCGGGCGGCCAGCCGCGCGCCATCGAGGCGGGCGCGTTCGTCGAGCGCGCCGTCGAATGTGTAGCGCGCCACCGTCAGCGCCTGGCTGCGGTCGGCGGCCTCGATCATCGATTTGTTGAGATCGCGCCAGAACGAGTCGCGGGTCAGAAGGCCGGTGGCGGGATCGAAGATGCCGTCGGCCTCGAGCGATTTCAGCAGCCGCTTGAGTCTGGATTCAAAGGCGCGCATGCGCACCAGCGGCACCATGCGGGCGACCAGCCGTGCCGGGTCGCCGCCGACACAATCGATATTGGGCAGGAGGTCGGCGAAATCGGCCGGCGCCTCGCCGATCACCGCGATCGGAATTTCGTGGAAGCGGCTGTCCTGCGCCAGCACGGTCAGGAAGGCTTCGACCATGCGCGGCGAGAAACCGTCGCCGATGACGATGCCGTCGATGTCGCGTTCGTTGAGCTGTCTGGCGGCATTCTCGACGCTCAGCGTGCCGATCATCTTGGCCTGTTCGCCCATGGCGACGCCAAGCGCGGGATAGAGCGGACCGCGCCCGGCGACCAACACCGTTGCGTCGTCGAGCGCGTCGCCGATCGGCAGCAAGGGCATCTTGCCGCCGTGTGAAACGAAAAGTTCGATGCGGCGCAGCACCGTGGCGTGCAGCGCACGCACGCGCATCGCCGACATCAGCCGCTTGATCAGGCGCTCCGTCGGCATGCCGGCGTCCGCGGTCATGGCGGTGGGGATCGCGGCGTCGTGCGTTTCATCGGCGAAGGCAATGGTCGGCACGATCGGCCCAGCGACGGTGGCGATTTGCAGGCACAGCATGCGCGACGAGGATTCGCTGACCGGCGGTCCGGGCTCGGCGATGATGACAGCGGAGGGCTTGACCGAAATGAAGGCGGTTGGCGCGTCGGCCCAGTTGGCTTCGACGATGGGGAAGGCGCCCGCTCCGGCCAGAGCCGCGACGAGAGAGGTCGCCGGGCTTTCGGCAACCACGATCAAGGGACCTTGAAGCGACATGGGGCGCACGCAGGGGTTACAAAATGCAGCCGGAACCCTAGCGGTAGCGCCTTAATACCGCGTCAACGGCGGCTTGAGATTTGATTCCAGATGATCGATCAGGCCGCGTTGGCGTTGCCGCGCGGGCGAAACGCCTCGGCGACCAGCGGATTGCAGCCGTTTTGCCGCAAAACCGCACGAACCGCGGCCGGATCCAGCGCGCTGCCGGCAAGGCGCTGGGCCATGATGCCGCCGGGCAGAGCGACAATCGTCGCCGCAGCATCGGCCATGCCGACTTGGGCGTCGAGGTCGGCGGGGCGGAAACGATAGCCGCCGATGACGGATATCCCGCCCGGCGGTCCGGTAACCGTGAGCTTTTGCGAGGCCGCATCGAGCTTGCAGGTGTAACCGGTATCGACGAACCCGGCGTCGTCCATGGTGAGGATCGCACCGTCGCCATACTCCGCCCCCGGCGGAAAGGCATGCGCCGGCACCATCGCGCCGCGCAGGGCGAGCGTGCCGTGCTTGCCGCGCATCGTCTCGAGCACGGAGCCTGCCGGATTTTGGCGGCCGATAAGTCCGAGCGGGATTTCCGCCGGCAGTCCGTCGTCGCCGCGTTGCGCCGCGATCAACCCGATCTCGCCGAAACAGGCGACATCAACCAGCGAACATTCGCCGCGCCAGCCGGCGGCCGAGGCAAGTTGTTCGGGCGAACGCCACAGCGCGACGATGGTCGTGTTGGCGCCGGAGAGATAGGCCGAGCCGATCGCCGCTAGCGCCGGGCCGGGCAGGACGACCATGCCGCCGAAATGCTGCTGGCATTGCGCGAAGAAAGTCGCGGGCTGGAAGCCGTGATGCAGCGACAGCGTGCCGCCTTCGAGCAGCCACGGCATCAGCGAGGCGGCAAGGCCGGCGAAAGACGACAGCGGGATCGCCGACAGGATGTTGGCGTTGCGCGCAGCGCCGGCTTCGAGAAATACCGACGAGCCGCCCGCCATCAGTTGCGCATGGCTGCGCGCCACGGCGGCCAGTCCATCGTTTGTGACGTCGAAGGTGACGACGGCGACATGGTCGGCGGCGTTGCCGGTGCGCATCGAACGCGGCACGATGGAAGATTGCTCGGCGGTAAAGATATCGTCGAGCGGCACAACGCTGTCGGGCAGGTCGTTGCCGTAAGCGCAGATGAAGCGAATGGGGAACAGCTCGGCCGCGACCTGCATCGCCAGCTCGGCATGATCGACGGCGCCGACCCGCGACGTCGTGATGATGGCCTTGGCGCCGACATTGCTCAGCGCGACTTTCAGGTCATGCGCTCGCCACAGCAGCGGCAGCGGCACGGCGATCATGCCGGCGCGCAGAACGGCGAGCAGGGTGATGACGCTCTCGACCGTGTTGGGGAGTTGGATCGCCACCACCGTGTCGGTTTGCAGGCCGAGCCGGCACAGTTTGGCGGCGAGCGCGGAAATGGCGCGGTCGGCCTGGGCGTAAGTCAGATGGCGCGGCGCGTGACCGGTGAAGTCCTGGCGGTTGGGCGGATCGATCAGCGCCAAGGCATTGGCGGATTGCACACCGGCGCGGCGAAACAGTTCGTCAAGCGTGGCGCCACTGGGGCCGGCCGGACGGACGTCCGTTTCTTCCTTGTCGCCGCGCAAGATCATGTCGAGGCCGATCTTTAGGTTAGGTCTTGTGCCACCACGTCTCCGGCAAATAGCCGAACAGCGATGTCTTTAAGGGATGCTCGATTCGCGTCCAGCGCGCCACCCACTGCTTGGGCGGGAAGTATAAAGGTACCACGTAAAAGCCCGACAGCAGGACGCGGTCGAGCGCGCGGGTGGCGGCGACGAAATCGGCACGGTCGGTCGCTTTCAGCATCATGGCGATCATGGCGTCGGCTGCTGCCGATTTGACGCCCATGTAATTGCGGCTGCCGGGCTGATCGGCGGCGGCCGAGCCCCAGTAAAACAATTGCTCGTTGCCGGGCGACAGCGATTGTTCCCAGCGGTATTCCATCATGTCGAAGTCGAAATTGATGCGGCGGCGCTCGAACTGTGTGGCGTCGATCGAGCGCACCTGCGCCTCAATGCCGGCGCGCTTGAGGTTGCGCACGAAGACCAGCGCCAGCCGTTCCTGCTCGCGGGTAGTGCACAGGATTTCGAAGGTGAACGGCTTGCCGGAGACGCGGTGCACCAGTTGCGTACCGTTGAGCGAATAGCCGGCTTGCGCGAACAGGTCGAAGGCGCGGCGCAAGGTTTTGCGATCGCGGCCGGAGCCGTCGGTGACGGGCGGTGCCCATTTGCCTTGCATGATATCGTCGCGCACGGCGCCGGGAAATGGCGCCAGCAAGTCGCGCTCTCGCGCATCGGCGGCAACGCCATGCGCGGAGAGTTCGCAGCCGTCGAAATAGCTGGCGGTGCGGGCGTAGCGATCGAAGAAGTAATTGTGGTTGATCCATTCGAAGTCGAACAATTCGAGGATCGCCTCGCGCACGCGGACGTCGGTAAAGATGTCGCGCCGCGTGTTGAACACCAGCCCCTGCATGCCTTTCGGCAGGCCGTAGGGCAGTTCTTCCTTGACCACATTGCCGTCGCGCAACGCCGGGAAATCGTAGGCCGTCTGCCAGCGCGCCGGATCGATTTCGACGCGGACATCGTAAAGGCCTTTCTTGAAGGCCTCGAAATGCGTGTTGCCGTCGCGGTAATAGTCGAACTTGATCGTGTCGAAATTCCACAGGCCACGGTAGATCGGCAAATCGCGGCCCCAGTAATCCGGGTTGCGCGCGAAGGTGACGGTCTCGCCGGGCCGCACCGCGGTGACGCGGTAAGGACCGCTGCCGAGCAACGGTTCGAAACTTGTGTCCTCGAATTTGGCCGGATCGGTCGCGTGCTTGGCGAGCACCGGCATCAAGCCGAGGATCAGCGGCAATTCACGATCATCGGCACCCGTGAGATCGAAACGAACCGTACGTGCATCGACGGCTTCGGCCTTGGCGACCTTGCCGTAATAAATGCCGAACAGCGGCCGGCCTCTGTCGCGCAGCAAATTGAAGGAAAAAACGACGTCGTCGGCCGTGACCTTCTGACCATCCGAAAACCGCGCCGCCGGATGGATCGTGAAGATGACGTAGGTTCGCTCAGGATTGGTTTCGATGCTGTCGGCGAGCAGGCCGTAGAGCGTGAACGGTTCGTCATAGCCGCGCGCCAACAGGCTCTCGACCACATAACCGCGGATGTTGACGGCGGGCAGCCCCCTGACAATGAACGGATTGAGGCTGTCGAATGTGCCGAGCACGCCTTGCGTTAGTTGCCCGCCCTGCGGCGCCGCCGCGTTTGCGTAAGTTGGAACGCTGAAGGAGGGCGGCCAGGCCGGTTCGCCCTGCATGGCGATGGCGTGCGTCGACTGCGCCGCTTCGGCTTCGGTGCGCCCGAAGCCGAACGCGCCGAGCATCGCGCCGATCAGGATCGTGCGCCGCGACGCCTTCAATTCCAGCGTGCCAGCGTCCGTCGTTAAGGCTGTGAGCAATCGTTTGATGCGATTCGTCCCGGTTTTGCTTAACGTTTAGCACAGAGCGCGTGAGGCCGGCGCCGTTTACGTTGGCCCCGCACTTTGGTCTTATTCGTGGCTTTATTGCCGGTGCAATATCGGTTATCAGGCTGCGATCGAATGTCACGCTCTCGCCGCATTTTGCCCGGAGAGAGCCGAACCGCCCGTATTTGCGCGGCCCTTAAGGCCGCCGACGGTTAATTACAAAGGACGAGTTGCAATGGATCATCGGATCGCAACGGGCCGGCCGTTTGGCCGCGCGCTGACCGCCGCACTGGCTGGCGCCGGCCTTCTGGGGCTCGGCCTGCTGGCGGCGACCTCCGCGCAGGCTCAGACGCCCCCCGCCAAGCCGGCCGCGCCGGCTGCCAAGAAGCCGGCCGCTCCTGCCGCGCAACCGGCGCCAGCCGCACCGGCTGCCCCGCAGGCGGCCGCCGACCAGCCGCAACTGATGTATTCGCCGTGGATGAAGATTTGCGGGAAAGGTCCCGACACCAACAACCAGCAGGTCTGCGTCATCACGAAGGATGGCCGTCTCGAAAACGGCATGCCGGTCGCCATCGTCCAGCTGTTCGAGCCGGAAGGCGGCCAGAAGGTCCTGCGCGTGACCGTGCCGCTTGGCATGCAGCTCGCCCATGGCACCCGCATGCTCATCGACCAGGGCCAGCCGGTCCAGGAACCGTACAAGATCTGCTTCCTGGTCGGGTGCATGTCCGACTACGCACTGACCGAGGACATGATCGGCAAGATGAAGAAGGGCCAGATGCTGACCGTTCAGGCCATCAACATGCAGGGCACGCCGATCAGCCTGCCGCTGCCGCTGGCCGATTTCGCCAAGGCCTATGACGGCCCGGCAACCGACCCGAAGGTGTTCGAAGAGCAGCAGCGCAAGTTTCAGGAAGAGCTGCAGAAGAAGGCCGAAGAAGCGCGCAAGAAGCTGGAATCGCAGCAGCCGCAGGCCGCCGCTCCGGCAGCGCCGGGTGCTGCTGCCCCGAAACGCTAACCGGTTCGCTGATCGAAAGACAAAAGGCGCGGCTTCGGCCGCGCCTTTTTTATTTCGGTGCGAAAATATCGCGGCAGCTCGGTCCATAGATATCGCCGCGAAAGCCGCTCGTCCCGCAAGACCCAAGCCAGCGCCTAAATAGTTGATTCAGGTCAAGGTCCGCTGACGGGAGTTAGCGATTATCATCCAGATATCCTGGCTTTGGCCCGAGGGAAACATGCCGATGACAGCTTCAAACGATAAGAGTGCGAGCAGGCGGCACGCGGAAGCCTCCATGGACCGCCTCGTCGGCGATGTACAACGGGTGAGTGAAAATATCGCAGACGCCGCCGCCTCCGGACGCGACGATGTTGCCGCGGATTTGCGCCGGCTGAGTGCCGACGTTGCCAGATTGCGAGACACCGTCGCCGACATCGCCAAGACGATGGCGGTGGAAGTCGGCGATGCGGCGAATAGCATTGGGGAGGACGCCGCATCGGCGGCGAAGGATCAGGCAAAGACGCTGCTGTCCGAAGCTGAGGCCGTTGCACGGCGCAATCCCTTGGGCGTCGTCATCGGCGCGCTCGGAATCGGCATCCTTATCGGCTTGATGAGAGGCCGCCATTGATGGTCGCAACGCTGCTGCGATTCTTAGGCATCGACCTTAAACGGATGGCGCGGGAAGCCGCGATTACCCTCGCGCTCATCGTGTTGGGCGCGCTCGCAGCAATTCTCGCGTTCGCCTTCGGCTTCGCCGCACTCTACCTCTGGCTTGATGAAGTTCTCGGCACCTTCGCGGCATTCGGCATTCTGGGCGCAGCGTCGGCATTGCTGGCCATCGTCTTGTTTGCTTTTGCCTTCTGGCGCGCGCCGCGTGGCCCGCGTGCCCACGCAGCAGATGCGGCGCCAGCGTCGGCCGCGGCTCTTGCGCAAACCGCCGACGAAGCGGTGAAGGGAATTGCCGAAATCGTCGGCAACGGCTCGCGCCAACAGATTATCGGCACCATTGCCGTGGCCGCGCTCATCGGCTGGATGCTCGGACGCCGATCCTAGACCCGAGGGGCCGGTCTTAGCGAATGGTGACGTTGTCTTCAGCGCTTTCCCTTGTTGCCGAGAATATGTCCCAGGCCGCGATGAACATAGCCGCGATCACCGGACCGATGACAAGTCCGTTGAGACCAAAAGTCGCCAGCCCGCCCACCGTGGAAACAAGCACGACGTAATTTGGCATCTTTGTGTCGCTACCCACCAGGATGGGACGCAAGAGATTGTCCACGAGGCCGATGACGAGCGCGCCGAATATGATCAGAACCACGCCCTGCCAGATCGCGCCGGTCGCCAGAAGATAGACGGCGACTGGAATCCAGATCAGGCCTGCGCCGATAGCGGGCAGCAACGAAAAGAAAGCCATCACAACCGCCCATAACAGCGGCGCGGCAATCCCGAGGAACCAGAATATCAGGCCACCGAGCGTTCCTTGCAAAAGGGCCACAAGCATGTCGCCTTTGACCGTGGCACGGATGACGATCGAAAATTTGAGGAGGAATGCCTGCCGGTGTTCGGCCTGCAACGGAATAGCGTCTCTAATACGCCTGGACAGTGTCTCTTCGTCACGGAGCAGGAAGAACAACAGGTACAGCATGACGAACAGGTTCGCTATGAAGTCGAACGTGCTCTGCCCGATACTCAATGCTTGTGTCGCGATGTACTGGCTACCCGCCAAAAGGCCGGCGGAAAGCTTTCTCTGCACCGCGTCCAGGCTCTCAAGGCCGAGACGATCCAGCAGTGTGCTAGCCCACGCAGGCGAGGCATCGTGGACCTGCTTGAAAAATCGGACGGGATCCATCTCGCCCGACTGAACCTTTTCGTAAACGCTTAATGCTTCGCGCGTTAGTGACGCGGCGATCAGCGTCATGGGCAGAATGACTATCGCGACGATAATCATGACCGTAAGGAAGGCGGCAAAGTTCGGTCTCTGGCCGGACAAAACCAACAGTCGCCGGTGCAGCGGGACAAACAAAGTTGCTATGATGGTTCCCCAGAGGATCGCTCCGAAGAATGGCAAAAGAATCCATGCGAAAGCCAGCGAGCTATGGTCGAAAGTTGGTGACGGGGTAGATCAGGAAGGCGGCATATCGTGGGGGTAGTTGAAGCCTCCACTTCTCCACCGAAGGAGTAATATGCCTTGTCGAATTCTAACGTCGTCAAACTGGTTCAGCCAGGCACCTTCAGCG
>CAMBQQ010000012.1 GCA_945870035.1 Rhizobium sp. Q54
GAAGGTGCCTGGCTGAACCAGTTTGACGACGTTAGAATTCGACAAGGCATATTACTCCTTCGGTGGAGAAGTGGAGGCTTCAACTACCCCCACGATATGCCGCCTTCCTGATCTACCCCGTCACCAACTTTCGACCATAGCTCCCGCCAAACGCTCGCACATGGTTCGAAATGCGCCGTCGACGACCCGCGCGCCAAATTTGGCTTTCTGGCTCTTTAGCTCAAACTCTTCTGAACAAGAGGAGCAGACGAAATCCGCGACGGGGCGGTTCGCCGCAAACTGGTCGATCTTTGGGTTCCCGCAGTTCGGGCAATAAATCCAGTCTTTTACCCAGCGCTCAGTCCATACTCGGGCGCTTTGTGAGCCGCTGGAGTAGGGCGTTTGTGATTCTTCAAACCCGAGCTTCATGGAGGCTCAGGCTATAGAGACTAATTGAATAGGCTCTTAAGACGTGGATGGCCGGGACAAGCCCGGCCATGACGGCGGCGAGGTTTACCTTCCCTTCTTCTTAAACCCGCCCCGCATACCGGGCCGCCCCAACTTCGACCTCGGGCCTTGCTGCACCGGCTCGCCGCCCTTCCTTCCCGGAATACTCTCTATACCCGGTCCCATTTCATCGAGATTTGGCTTGCGCGGGCGTTGCAGGTCGCCCTGCCGCGCCGGCTTGAATTCGTGCCAGGTGGCGATGCCCATTTCGTCGAGCACGGGTTTGTGCGGGCGCTCAAGATTCACCCCACCCCGGCCGCCAGTGGCGGCCGACCCTCCCCCTCCAGGGGAGGGTGAAGAAGAAGCGCCGCCGCGCGGTTTCTTCGGCGTTGTGGCCCGCCGCAACTTCGAATCCTGCGCCGTCATCACATTGCGCACGGTCGGATTGTCGACCACCGCCAGCTCGGTCTGGCGCAGGCGCTTGAGTTCGTCGCGCAGGCGCGCGGCTTCCTCGAAGTCGAGATCGGCGGCCGCCTCGCGCATGCGCTTTTCCAGATCGGCCAGCACGGTTTCAAAATTGTGGCCGATGGTAGCGGCGTCGCCGAACTCGCCTTCGCCGGCGCCACCAGTCGAAATCAGAACATGGTCGCGCTCATAGACCGAGTCCATGATGTCGCCGATCGACTTCTTGATGCTCTCCGGCGTGATGCCGTGCAGCGTGTTGTATTCGACCTGCTTCTGGCGGCGGCGGTCGGTTTCCTCGATGGCGCGCTGCATCGAGCCGGTGACCTTGTCGGCGTAGAGCACCACCTTGCCGTCGACATTGCGCGCGGCGCGGCCGATGGTTTGAATGAGCGAGGTCTCGCTGCGCAGAAAGCCTTCCTTGTCGGCATCGAGAATGGCGACCAAAGCGCATTCCGGAATGTCGAGGCCTTCGCGCAACAGGTTGATGCCGATCAGCGCGTCGAACGCGCCGAGCCGCAGATCGCGGATGATCTCGATGCGCTCCAGCGTGTCGATGTCCGAATGCATGTAGCGCACGCGGATGCCCTGTTCGTGCATGTATTCGGTGAGGTCTTCGGCCATGCGCTTGGTCAGCACCGTGACCAGCGAGCGATAGCCGGCCTGCGCCACCTGGCGCACCTCGCCGACGAGATCGTCGACCTGCGTGCGCGCCGAACGTATTTCGACCGGCGGATCGATCAACCCGGTGGGGCGGATGACCTGCTCGACGAAGACGCCATTGGCCTCGTTCATTTCCCAATGGCTCGGCGTCGCCGAGACGGCGACGCTTTGCGGGCGCATCGCGTCCCATTCCTCGAAGCGCAGCGGGCGATTGTCCATGCAGGAGGGCAGGCGGAAGCCGTATTCGGCGAGCGTCGCCTTGCGCCTAAAGTCGCCGCGGAACATGCCGCCGATCTGCGGAATGGTGACGTGGGATTCGTCGGCGAAGACCAGCGCGTTGTCGGGAACGTATTCGAACAGAGTCGGCGGCGGCTCGCCGGGCCGGCGGCCGGTGAGATAGCGCGAATAGTTCTCGATGCCGGCGCAGGAGCCGGTGGCTTCCATCATTTCGAGATCGTAGCGCGTGCGCTGTTCGAGACGCTGCGCCTCCAGGAGGCGGCCGGCATCGTTGAGCTGCTGCAATCGCATGTTGAGCTCGGCCTTGATCGAGTTCATCGCCTGGATGAGCGTCGGGCGGGGCGTGACATAATGCGAATTGGCATAGACCTTGACGAATTCCAGCTCGTCGGTTTTCTGCCCGGTGAGCGGATCGAATTCGTGGATGCTCTCGATCTCGTCGCCGAACAGCGAGACGCGCCAGGCGCGGTCTTCATAATGCGCCGGAAAGATTTCGATGGTGTCGCCGCGCACGCGGAACGAACCGCGGAAGAAGTCGGCCTGGGTGCGCTTGTATTGCAGCGCGACCAGATCGGCCATCAACTGGCGCTGGCTGATGGCGCCCTTCTGCTTCAGCGTAAAGGTCATCGCCGAATAGGTTTCGACCGAGCCGATGCCGTAGATGCACGATACCGAAGCGACGATGATGACGTCGTCGCGCTCGAGCAGCGAGCGCGTCGCCGAATGGCGCATGCGGTCGATCTGCTCGTTGATCGAGGATTCCTTCTCGATATAGGTGTCGGTGCGCGGGACGTAGGCTTCCGGCTGGTAGTAGTCGTAATAGGAGACGAAATACTCGACGGCGTTGTCGGGGAAGAACGACTTGAACTCGCCGTAGAGCTGCGCGGCGAGCGTCTTGTTCGGCGCCAGGATGAGGGCGGGGCGCTGCGTCGCCTCGATCACCTTGGCCATGGTGAAGGTCTTGCCTGAGCCGGTGACGCCGAGCAGCACCTGCGTGCGGTCATTGCGCTTCACGCCTTCGACCAGCTCGGCGATGGCGACCGGCTGGTCGCCCTTGGGCTCGAAGTCCGACTTGATGACGAAGCGCTGGCCGCCCTCGGATTTCTCCGGACGCGGCGGCCGGTGCGGCGTCCAGACATGGCCGGTCTCGGCCTCGGCGCGGAATTCGGCGCGGCCTTCGCGCAGCAGTTTCTCCAGCGCCTCGGCGGTGGCGGCGACGCCCATCGACGCCAGGCCGCCGGGGCCGGTCGGCAGGTCGGCCTTGGGCAGGCGGTATTTCGGGTCGCCGCCGGCGTGCGCGATGCGGGCCTCGAGAATCGATTTCTCGCGGTCGGCTTCGGTCGCATCGGCTCCGTCGCCGAGACCGAGTTCATTGGCCAGCGCCGGGTCGAGCCCGGTGACCGGCGCGCCGGTGAAATCGGCCTGCGGGCTTTCGCCGAGGCCCGGCGGCAGCGGCACCGACTTGGATTTGCGTGCGGTGTGCGCCGACGAGAAATCGCGGCGGCGGTCGAAGGAATTGTCCGGCGGGGGCTGGATTCCGGTGCCGGAACCCATACCGGACGTGCCACGGCCGATGCCGGGATTGAGGATATCGGCCAGCGAATCTGGGGTCGGCGCGTCGTCCGGACGGGAGGCCTTGGCGCGGGTCGGCCGCGCCGGATCTTTTTTCGGCTTTTTCGGGGGGAGGGACATGCCGCGAATATGGGTGGAGTCGCAGGGCGATGGAAGGCCGAGTTCCCTTTACGGCTTGCATAAAAATTTACCGGCGTAAGCAATTGCTCACTTTCGCCGGTCACTATGTGGCCGATCCCACATAGCACCCTACTTTTGTGTGAATTGAAATGACCGACCTGCCCGCCCGTTTGGCCACCGCCCTGCCGTCTTTCGAGGCCAGCGGCGGAATTTTCGACCTGGCGCCGGTGTCGCTGTGGATCGAGGATTACAGCGGCGTCAAAGCCTTGTTCGAGGACTGGCGGACGGCCGGGGTGACGTCCTTGCGCGCGCACCTGACCGCCGATCTGGCGCGGGTCAAGGAATGCGCCAGCCGCATCCGGCTGCTCCAGGTCAACCAGAAGACCCTGAGTCTTTTTGAGGCCCGGGATTTCGACCATCTGGTCGCCAATCTCGACAAGGTGTTCCGCGACGACATGCTGTTGAGCCATCTCGAGGAGCTGGTGCAACTGTGGGACGGCTAGACCGCCTTCGCCAGCAACGCCGTCAATTATTCGCTCAGCGGCGAGCGGCTCGACATCCAGCTCAAGGCGACGATTTTGCCGGGCCACGAACATGACTGGTCGCGTGTGCTGCTCGCCATCGAGGACGTCACCGACCGCGAAGAAGCGCGGCGGGCTCTGGTCGGCAGCGAGAATTTCGCCCGCGGCCTGTTCCAGCATTCGCCGGTGTCGCTGTGGGCCGAGGATTTTTCCGGCGTCAAGAAACTGATCGACGAGGTGCGCAACCAGGGCATCACCGACCTGCGCGTCTTCACCGACGTGCACGAGGAATTCGTCGCCCGCTGCATCAGCGAAATCCGCATCATTGACGTCAACCAGCATACGCTCGACCTGTTCGGCGCGCCGGACAAGGAAACGCTGTTGCGCAGCCTGCCGCAAATCATGCGCGATGACATGGAGCCGTGCTTTCGCGAGCAGCTCATCGATCTGTGGGACGGCAAACTGTTCCAGCAACGCGAGGTGGTCAATTACACGCTCGACGGCACCAAATTGAATCTGCTGTTGCAGTTCTCGGTGTTCCCCGAACACGAGCACGACTGGTCGCTGGTGCAGGTGGCGCTCACCGACATCACCGCGCGCAAGAAGGCCGAGGCCTATCTCGAATATCTCGGCAGCCATGACGCGCTGACCAAATTGTCGAACCGTTCGTTCTTTGTCGATGAGTTGAACCGCCTCGAGCGCAAGGGCCCGTGGCCGGTCACCATCATCATGATCGACCTCAACGGCCTGAAGGCGGCCAATGACGAACTCGGCCATGCCGCCGGCGACTCGCTGCTGCGCCGCGCCGGCGAGGTGCTCAATTCATTGATCGACAAACCGGCCCGCGCCGCCCGTATCGGCGGCGACGAGTTCGCGCTGATCCTGCCGAATGTCGAGCACGCCGAAGGCATGGCGATGATGAAGATCATTCTCGACCTGGTCGCCATCAACAACGAGTTCTACACCGACCTGCCGCTGTCGCTGTCGATGGGCATCGCCACCAGCGCGCCGGGCGAGCGCCTGGAGGCCGTGGTCAAGCGCGCCGACCTTGCGATGCTCGCCGCCAAGCGCGAGCATTATGCGCAGACGGTGAGCGAGCGGCGCGTGACGGCGGGGTAAGGCCGCGAAGTTCGTTCTGGTGATGCGCGTTCCTTGGCGCTAGGCTTGCCTCATCGACCGGCCATCGTCATCGAGAGGCCCGCCATGCAATTCCTGCCTTGCACCTTGCCGGCGTTGTTTGCCGTTGCCGCCATGACAATGGCCGTCGCGGCGGACCGCGTGACGATCGCCGAAAGCCGTCATGATGGCATGCTCACCCTCGACGGGACGACGACCACCGTTGTGCTCGAAACGCGCGCGTCTTTCGCCGACGCCTTGCAAGCCGACCGGGCCGCACGGCAACTCTACCTCGTGATCGAAAATCTACGCGCGCAGGACGGCGTCGACGCCACCTTCGAGGTCTATCTCGGCCTGCCGCCGGGCGTCACGCCGCGTCGTGACGACGCGCATTATGTCGGCGATTTCAATTTCTTCGACGCCGAAGCCGGCGGCCGCGCGGCGAGCTTCAACATCAGCAGCCGCGTCGCCGCCTTGCGTGCGCTGGCGGCGCGCCGCGAGGCCCCGGCGGTGACGATCGTCAGAAACGGTCGCGTGTCGCCGCAGGCCCGGCCGGGCATCGGAAAGGTCACGCTGGTCGCGGCCGGCGGTTGATCGCAAACGGCGGATAGCCGGAACCGGTTGCGTCGCTCCTCATCTTATGATTGTATATTGTAATTATACAACCATTTGCGGAGGCGGCCATGCATACACTGTCGCGTCGTTCCGTTTTGGTCACCGGCGCCAGCGCCGGATTGATCCTTGCTGCGCCGGATTGGCTCTCAGGCGCTGCCGCCCAGACGACCTACACGCGCTTCAGCGCGACCTCGCCGCAAGGCAAGGACATGCTCGCGCGCTACGCCAAGGCCGTCGACATCATGATGAACCAGATTCCCACGGGCGATCCGCGCCACTGGGACTTTCAATGGTACACGCATTGGATCCCCGGGCCGCAGTCGCCATATGACTTGGCGCGCGCGAGGAAGACGCAGATCATTCAGCAAATCTATGGCAATGCGCCGCCGACCGATCCCAATCGCCAGCTCGCGGAATTGATGTGGAATAATTGCCAGGCGCATGGCCAGAACCCGCCGACCGAGCCGGGCTTTTTCCAGGAGCAGTACTTTCTGCCTTGGCACCGCTACTTCGTCTATTACTTCGAACAGATCATTCGCGGCGTGTTGCAGGATGCAAGTTTCGCGCTGCCTTATTGGGATTATCTCGGCGGGCCGCCGGCGTCGGCGTCCATTCCGGATGAATTCCGCAATCCATCCAGTCCGCTCTACCGCAAGAACCGCAATGATGGCGTCAATGCCGGCGATCCCGTCGACCAGGGAGACGGCCGCTCGCCCTTGACCTCGGTTGCCTTTGACGAAACCCAGTACATCGACAGCCCGACGGGCACGATCGGCTTCTGCCCGATCCTCGACCGCAATCCGCACGGCGCGCTGCATGGCGACGTTGGCGATGGCACGAATATGGGCCGCGTGCCGACGGCGGCCGGCGATCCGGTGTTCTGGCTGCATCACTGTCAGATCGATCGCTTGTGGGAAAGCTGGAATCGGCTCGGCCGGCCAAATCCTTCCTGGCCGGATCGCAATTTCGTTTTCGCCAATGCCGCGGGCGGCATGGTGACGGCGCCGGTCGCCGGCGCCAACAGCGTCGCGCAACTCGGCTATCAATACGACAACTATTTCCAACCGCCGGGAACGGCGCCGGTCGTCGCTTCGGCAACGCCTAGGGCCTTGCTGGCGGCGCGGCCCTCCGAAGTGCGCGCGGTGGCGGCGGCCCCCCTGACACTCGGGGCGCAGCGCGTCCGCACCAGCTTGAACCTGCCGGCCGCGCCGCTCAGCGGTGCGCGCATGATGCAATTCGCCGCGCCGGCGGCGAGCCGCAACCTCTATCTCGTGCTCGCCGGCATCATGCTGCCGGCCGATCCCGGCGACGTTGTCTACAATGTCTATATCGATTTGCCGGAAGGCGCCGCGCCGGGGCCGAACGACCCGCATTATGTCGGCACGCTCAATTTCTTCCATATCATGGTGGGACACGGACACATGGCTGCCGCCGACGCCTTCAGTCATCATTCGGCAGCGGCATTCAACGTCACTGCCACGATCCGGCGGCTGCAGGGCGGCAACCGTCTGGCTCAGCAGGCGACCGTCACCCTGATTCCGAGCGGCAAGCCGCAATCGCAGCCTGTCGTCCAGCAGGTGCAACTCGTCGAGAAGTGAACCGTCGCGGCGTTTTCGTCTTGACCTTGGTCATGCGTGCCGCAGACTGCGGCTTTCACGAAAGGAAGCCGCCATGCTCGCGCTGCGCCCGAACTGCGAATGCTGCGACAAGGATCTGCCGCCGGCCGCGGCCGACGCCATGATCTGCACCTTCGAATGCACCTTCTGCCGCGACTGCGCCGAGACCAGACTGAACGGCGTCTGTCCGAACTGCGGCGGCAATCTCGTGACGCGCCCCATACGCCCGGCCGGCAAGCTCGAGAAATATCCGCCGCAGGCCGAGCGTGTGCACAAGCCGCAAGGCTGCGGCAAGGCGGCGTAAGCAGCACTCGTTCGTCCCCGCGAAAGCGGGGACCCAGAATTGTCACGCAAGTGAAGAACTGGATTCCCGCTTGCGCGGGAATGAACGGAGTGCGCCGCAAGGCTGCGGCAAGACGGCTTAAGATTGGCGGCTAGAAGCCCTTGACCACGTCGCTGACGTGCTCGACGTCAGGCGGGCTGGCGAAGCAGTGGCCGACCAGCTTGCGCCATTCCTGGAAATCGGCTGAACCGCGGAAATCGACCGTGTGGTTTTCCAGCGTTTCCCATTGCACATAGAGACGGTAGCGCTGCGGCTTTTCCAGCGAGCGCGCCAGTTTCATCGCGGTACAGCCCTTCGCCCGTTTGAACAAAGGCGCGGCCTTGGCGACGCCGGCCTCGAAGTCCTTCTCCATGCCGGGTTTGACGTCGATCTGGGCGATTTCCGTGATCATTGGTTCTTCCTGGTTTTCTACTTCATCAAGCCGAGCATGCGCGGCAGCCATTCGTAGACCGACGGCGTGTAAGTGACGAGTATCAACACGACGCTCATGCAGGCGAGCAGCGGCAACAGCGGCGGGATGATCTTCTCCATCGAGATCTTGCCGACCTTGAGCGCAACGAACAGCGCGGTGCCGACCGGCGGCGTGGTCAGGCCGAAGGACAGATTGATGACCATGATCAGGCCGAGATGCACCATGTTGATGTCGAACTTCAGCGCCAGCGGAATCAGCATCGGCACCAGCATGATCAGGGCCGGGGTCATGTCGATGAACATGCCGACGACCAGCAGGAAGGCATTGAGGATCAGCAGGAACGCCCACTTGCTCTGGATCAGGTTGAAGAAGTTTTCCGCCAGCATTGTTGGCAGGTTTTCGTAAGTCAGGATCCACGAGAACACCGAGCAGGTGGCGATCAGCATCATCACCACGGCGTTGGTCAGGCAGCATTCCCACATGATTTCCGGCAGGTCGGAAATCTTGATCTCCTTGTAGACGAAGACGGTGAGAACGAGCGCGTAAACGGCGGCCGCGGCGCCGGCTTCGGTGGCGGTGAAGACGCCGGAAATGATGCCGCCGAGAATGATCACCATGGTGAAGATGCCGGCGAAACCGTCGATGACGCGGATGATCTTCTGGCGCAGCGGAATGACCGGCAGTTCCTTGCGGTGATACAGCTTGCCGTGGACGAAGGAGGCGGCCATCAGCGACACGCCGATCAGCACGCCCGGCACGACGCCGGCCAGGAACAGCGCGGCGATCGAGACATTGCCGGCGACATGCGCGAACACGATCATGCCGATCGACGGCGGGATGATCGGGCCCATGGTCGCGGCCATCAGCACGATGGCGGTGGCGAAGCGGCGGGAATAGCCGTCTTTCTCCATCGCCGGGATCATCATGGCGCCGATCGAGGACACTTCGGCGACCGCCGAGCCGGTGACGCCGCCGAAGAACATCGAGGCGACGACGACGATCTGGGCGAGGCTGCCGGGCAGCCAGCCGACCAGCACTTCGGCCATCATCACCAAGCGGCGGGCGATGCCGCCGCGCGCCATCAGCACGCCGGCGAAGACGAAGAAGATCACCGCCAGCAACGGGAAGGTGTTGATGGCGGTGAGCATGCGTTGCACGATCGTGGCGTTGTCGACGCCCGGCAGCAGGAACGTGGCGATGACGCTGGCGACGCCGACCGCGAACGAGATCGGCAGGCCGACGAGCGTCAGCGTGAGAAAGGCAAGGCCGAGGATGATGAGGGTCATCGCGGCTGCTCCATGCCGACGGTCTCGACCGAGGCGCCGGCGATGGCGCCGGCGTCCTTGCTGCGCGCCTCATCGACGAGAATCTTGACCGAAAACAGCATGATCAGAAAGCCGGAGATCGGCATGGCCGGGTAGTACCAGTAATTCGTGTAAGGGATCGTCTCCATCAGGTCGGAGCCGAAGTCCTGGGTGAAAACGATGCCGTAACGGAAAATCACCCAGCCGAAACCGAAAACGAGAAGGCTGAGGAAGACGCCGAGCACTTTGCGGGGGCGCTTCGGCAGCGCGTAGAACAAGACGTCGAAACCGACATGCTCGCGCCGCAGCACGCAACTCGCTGCGCCGAGAAATGAAATCCAGATCAGGAGATAACGCGGCACCTCTTCGGTCCACGACACCGCCTGGCCGAAGCCGTAGCGGAACACGACCGCCGCGATGACGATGATGAACAAGGCGGTCGCCAGCACGATGCAGACCATGCGGACCACCGCGGCCACCAGCACGATGAAGCGGTCGAATAGGGTCAGGAAGCCCACTTTATTCCCCCAGATAAAATGAGGGGCGGCGGTTTATCCGCCGCCCCATGCACGATGACCCACTCAGGATCGCAACCGGTTAGAAGTTTTTCTGGCTGTCGAGAATGAAGGCGATGGTCTTGTCGACGCCGAGCCGCTTGCCCTCTTCACTGACGAGACCCGACACCGCTTTGACGAACGGCGTTTTGTCCGGGGTGATGATCTCGGTGAACTTGCTCTTGAGAGCTTCGAGATCCTTCACTTCCGAGACGTGCCAGGCGCCGCGCATATAGGCCTGGGCGCGCTGGCCGGCTTCCTCGACCGCCTTCTTCTGCTCGGCGTTGAGCGAGTTGTAGACCTTCATCGACATGATCATGAGGTCCGGAATGCGCATGTGTTCGTCGAGCGTGTAGTACTTCGACACTTCGTAGAACTTCTTGGCGACGACCGACGGATGGTTGTTCTCGGCGCCGTCGACGACGCCGGTCTGCAACGCGGTGTAGAGTTCGGCCCAGGCCACCGGGACGCCGGTCGCGCCGAGCGCCTTCATGGTGTTGACCATGACCGGCGAGGCCATGACGCGGATCTTCTGGCCGGCGAGATCGGCCGGAGTGCGGACCGCCTTGCCGGTGAAGAAGTTGCGCGCGCCGGAGTCGATGTAGCCGAGAACCTTGATGCCCTTTTCTTCGAGCGGTTTGGCCAGAGCGGCGGCTTCCGGCTGCGCCAGGAACCACCAGAAATGGTCGGCATTTTTGAACAGGAACGGCAGCGAATACATGTCCATCGCCGGCAGAACCTGGTTGAGGTTCGAGGCCGACACGGTGGTGAAGCCGATGGTGCCGTTGCGGACGCTCTGCACGTTGGCGACGGCGTCGCCGAGCTGGGTGTTGTGGTAGACCTCGACCTTGACCGCGCCCTTGGTCAGGGTTGCGACCTCACGGCCGAAATATTGCTCGGTGTAGCTGGCCGGATGGTCGGCCGGCTGGATGCCGGAATATTTGGTGACAATCTGCGCCTGCGCGGCGGTCGTTGCGAAAAGAGCAGCAAAACCCAGCAAAGCCAGCTTTTTCATGAGTCCCTCCCTGTATGACGTATGACGAATTCTTATTGAGGCGCAGACTAGGGGCGCGCGCCGACGCTTGTCAAATCGGCGGCCGGCGTATTTTCTGAGCAAGTTTACGGGATCGATACGCCCGGCTGTGCGCCATTATAATGCCCGCAACCGGCGCAGCGCCCAGAATGTGACTCCGCCGGCGGAAAACGCCACCAGCAGCGCCAGCCAACTGCCGCCGTCGGTGTTCTGAAACGGCAGATCCCTGGTGTTCATGCCGAAGAAACCGGTCACCAAGGTCGGCGGCAGCAGGCAGGCGGTCAGGATCGACAGTGTGAACAGCCGCTTGTTGGTGAGCGCGCTGACTTTGGCCGAGGCTTCGTCGAGCAGCAGGCGGGCGCGCTCATAGAGCGAGCCGACTTCGTGGTCGATGGCGTCGAGCTTCTGCGCCAGCGCGCCGATGGCCTCGGCGACGTCGCGGTCATGCGCGGCAAGCCGCGGCTCAAGGCGGGCGAACATTGTTTTAAGTTGCGCCAACTGGCGATGGACGCGCACGGCTTGCAGCCGCACTTTGCCGATGCGGCGCTGCTCGTCGGCGGGTTCGTCCTGCATGACGTTTTCCTCGACGTGGTCTAGTTCGTTGCCGAGGCGCTCGGCCATGCGGCCGATGGCGTCGGCGAATTGATCGATGGTAGCGTCGAGAAACGAGACCGGGGTCGGGAAGCGCCGGCCGTGTTCGATGGCGCGCCGGTTGCTTTCGACCGAGTGCACCGGCTGCTGGCGCGCAGTGATCAGCATGCGGCCGGTCATGACAAAGCGCAGCCGGACCAAGTCGTCGCTTTCCTTGGTGAGCCCCTGATGCAGGTCCGGCATTACGCCGATGATTTCATGGCCGAGAATGTCAAGGCGCAGATGCTTGTCGGGGCCGGCAAGCACCTCGCGCGCCATTTCCGACAACGGCGCATAGTGCGCGATCCAACTCCGACACCTCTTGTCGGCGAGAGCGAGATGGAACCAGATCCAGCCGGGCGCCGGCGCGGCCAAGGCGGCATCGACGTGCTCATGCCCCAAGGCCGTTGCGTTGCCGTCGGCGTCGAAGCGATAGGCCCAGACGATGCCGGTGGCCGGCGCGGCATTGGCGAGGTCGGGGGTCCTGTCGTTGACGTTCATGGCGGCGTCTCTCGTGCGGGGCGTCTTCTTTCGTTTGTGACAAGAGAGGCTCGCGGTCGATGACAGGACGATGACAGCGGGGCCGGGCCGCGCTTACTCCGCGGCTTCGCGGTCTTCGACGATGAAGCCGCCGGATTGATGCCGCCACAGCGTCGCGTAATGACCGCCGGCGCGCAGCAGACTGTCATGCGTGCCCTGTTCGACGATGGTGCCGCGATCCATGATCACCAGCCGGTCCATCATGGCGATGGTCGAGAGACGGTGCGCGATGGCGATCACCGTTTTGCCGTGCATCAACGCGCCAAGGCTCGACTGGATTGCCGCCTCCACTTCACTGTCGAGCGCCGAAGTGGCTTCGTCCAGCACCAGAATCGGCGCATCCTTGAGGATAACGCGCGATATGGCGATGCGCTGACGCTGGCCGCCGGACAGTTTGACGCCGCGCTCACCGACATGGGCGTCGTAGCCGCGCCGGCCGAGTTGATCCTCGAGGTCGAGAATGAAGTCGTGCGCATGCGCCATTTGCGCGGCGGCGACGATTTCGGCTTCAGAGGCGCCGGGTTTGCCATAGCGGATATTGTCGCGGATCGATCGGTGCAGCAGCGACGTATCCTGCGTCACCACCGAAATTTGCGTCCGCAGCGATTCCTGCGTGACGTCGGCGATGTTCTGGCCATCGATGAGAATGCGGCCGCCTTCGACGTCAAAAAAGCGCAGCAACAGGTTGACCAATGTCGACTTGCCGGCACCGGAGCGGCCGACCAGGCCGATTTTCTCGCCCGGCTGAACATCAAGCGTCAGGCCGTCGAGC
This sequence comes from Rhizobium sp. Q54, assembly GCA_945870035.1. Classification (GTDB taxonomy): domain Bacteria; phylum Pseudomonadota; class Alphaproteobacteria; order Rhizobiales; family Xanthobacteraceae; genus Pseudolabrys. The sequence goes on from CAMBQQ010000012.1 coordinate 12,937, forward strand.
AGGCTGGTGTCGCGGCCATAGCCGAAACGCACGTCATCGAAATGCACCGCGCCGCGGGTGACGATGAGTTCTGGCGCGCCGGGCCTGTCGAGCAAAGTATGCGGCCGCGCGATGGTCATCATGCCTTCCTGCACGACTCCGACATTTTCGAAAATGCCGGTGATTTGCCAGGCGACCCAGCCGGAGGCGGCGACGATCTGCGTTGTCATCGGCAGCGCCATCGCCACCGTGCCGACGCCGATATCGCCGTTGCGCCACAGCGCGATGGCGAAGGCGCCGGTCGCGGTGATCAGCAGCGCGTTCAGCGTGGTCAAGGTCAGCGCGAACATCGTATTCAGCCGCAGAGAATCGTGGAAGCGGTCGCTGTGCTGGTCGATGGCCTCGCGCACATAGGCGTCCTCGTCTCTGGCGCGGGCGAACAGCTTAACGGTGAGGATGTTGGTGTAAGTATCGACGACGCGGCCGGTGAGCATCGAGCGCGTTTCCGACATGATCTTGGAGCGGTCGCGCATGCGCGGCACGAAGTAACGCAGCATCGCAATGTAGGCCAAGAACCAGACCGTCACCGGCAGGGCGAGCCAGAGGTCGGCACTGGCCAGCAAGATCAGCGACGAGGTGCCGTAGACCAGAATGAACCAGACGGCGGTGAGCAGCGCGACCAGGCTTTCGCGGATCGCCGGGCCCGTCTGCATCACGCGGGTGGCGATGCGGCCGGCGAAGTCGTTCTGGAAAAACGAGAACGATTGCCGCACCACATGCCAATGGTTCTGCCAGCGGATGCGGTTCGAGACGTTGGCGGCGATCGCCTGGTTCATCAGAAGATGCTGGGACACGAAAGCAAGCGGCCGCAGAATCAGCATAACCGCCGCCATGCCAAGCAGCATCGGCCAGGCCTCGGTCAGCAGATCGTCCGGCCGGGTGTTGGTCACCAAAGTGATGACCTTGCCGATGAAAACCGGAATGGTGACGTCGAGCAGCGCAACGACGAAGCCGATGGCGAACAAAGCGACGAAAAGGCGCTTGGCCTGACTTGCGAAATGCCAATAAAACGCCGCCAAGCCAACCGGCGGCACCGGTTGTTCGGGAATCGTAGTGGTCGCCAGCAATCGCTCGAAGAATTTGAACATGGGGCCGATAAAACTTCCTGCGCGACTCAGGGTAAAGCCCCGCGAGGACATCTTTGCTCTGCGTTTGCGATATGTTTCAGCTAGAGCCGCTTGGTGTCGGGACCGTGGCGGCCTGTTGCGCCGCCGCCAGACGGCGCAAACAGGCCGGGCACAGGCAATCGCGCTGCGCGTCGATGTCGGTCATGCGCAGCCGGTAAGGCTCGGCGCCGCACCAGCACTGTACGTCGCCGGTGCAGGCGAATGTGCCGCCGCATTCCGCGCAAGCCAGATCGCGCGGCGGTTTTTGCGCGGCGGCTGTCGACATCGTATTCGGCATCGCTTCAACTCCGGCCGGGCGAATCGCGGTCAAATTCAGCACGAGCTTAATGCCGGCCCTATTGGCCATGCTATGTCGATGCCGATAAATCGACCACGCCGCAACCTAGAGCCCGGCTTTGATAGAATCAAAGCCGGGCTCTAGATTCGTATTTGACGCGTTTTCTTTACGCGAACCGGTACCCACTTCGCTTGAAAACGCTATAGCCAGGAATAATCATGCCCGCTGCTCTCTCGCCCTATCTGATGCCGATCGTGCTGCTCATCGGCTCCAACCTGTTCATGACCGCCGCCTGGTACTGGCACCTGAAATTCAAGGAAGTGCCGCTGATCAGCGTCATCTTCATTAGCTGGGGGCTGGCCTTTGTCGAATATTGCCTGGCGGTGCCGGCCAACCGCTTCGGCAGCGAGGTCTATTCGGCGGCGCAGCTCAAGACCATGCAGGAAGTCATCACGCTGCTGATTTTCGCCGCGTTTTCGACCTTCTATCTCAAGGAAGCGCTGACCTGGAGCCAGGGCTTCGGCTTTGTGCTGATCGCCGCCGGCGCGTTTTTCGTGTTTCACAAGTTGTAATGAGGCGTCATTCCGGGAGGGTGCGAAGCACCGGACCCGGAATCCAGAAATAAGCGCGGATGCATCTGGATTCCGGGTTCGCGCTGACGCGCGCCCCGCAATGACGAAGGGTTACTTCGCCGGGGCAACGCGCAAAATGCGGCCGCTGCTGCTGTCGGTGAGCAGATAGAGCGCGCCGTCCGGGCCTTGGCGCACGTCGCGGATGCGCTCGCCGAGATCCTGCAACAGGCGCTCTTCCTTGACGACCTTGTTGTCCTTGATCTCGAGCCGCGACAGCAACTGGAATTTCAAGGCGCCGTTGAACAGGTTGCCTTTCCAGGCCGGAAACAGATTGCCGGTATAGAATGTCATGCCGGAGGGCGCGATCGACGGTGTCCAGTGCCAGCGCGGCGGCTCCATGCCCGGCGCTTCCTGCTTGCCGGTGCCGACCGCGCTGCCGTCGTAATTGACGCCGTGGCTGACCACGGGCCAGCCGTAGTTCTTGCCGGGCGCGATCAGGTTGACCTCGTCGCCGCCCTTGGCGCCGTGCTCCTGCTCCCACAGCGCGCCGTCGGCCGGGTTGATGGCGAGGCCTTGTGGGTTGCGGTGACCGTAGGACCAGATTTCCGGCTGCGCGCCGTCGCGGCCGACAAAGGGATTGTCTTTCGGTGCGGCGCCGTCGGGCGCGATGCGCATGATCTTGCCGAGGCCATTGTCGAGCGTCTGCGCCTTGTCGCGGCCGCTGAAATGATCGCCGGTGGTGACGAACAAGTTGCCATCGGTTGCTTGTGCGATGCGCCCGGCGAAATGAGGGCCGCGCGAAATGCCGCCCTGCTGGCGATAGATCACGCTGACGTCGGAAAGGCCGGGTTTGCCGTCACGATCGAGCCGGGCGCGCGCCAGGGCGGTGCGGCCGCCGCCCTCGGCAGGCTCGGCAAAGCTGAAATAGAGGGTGCGATTGCGGGCGAAGTCGCGGTCGAGGATGACGTCGAGCAGGCCGCCTTGGCCTGAGGCGTAGACGCGCGGCACGCCGGCAAGCGGCTCGGACAGTTTGCCATCGCGCGCGACGATGCGCATGCGGCCGGGACGTTCCGTAACCAGCATGCCGCCATCCGGCAGGAAGGCGAGCCCCCAAGGATTCACCAGCCCTTGCGCGACGGTTTCGACCTTCAGTGGACCAACGGAAGACAGAAATGTCTGCTGGGCTTGCGCCGCAATCGGCGCAAGCAGTGCGATCAGGCCGATACTGAGAATGAGACGTTTCACGCCGGACATCGTGCAGGCTCTATGCAACACCCGCAATCGCTGCGGCGGGGACTTAATGACGCGGCTGCTTCTCACGCTTCGGCAGCAGCGAAAACCCGCCAATGCCAATGAAAAACAGCCCGAGCACAAGGGCGATGGCGAACAGAGAGCCTTCGTTGTCGATAACGCCATCCGCGACGGCGGCCCGGGCGACGCCCATGGTGATGACGGTGGCGGCGACAATGGTCGAGGCGACCAGGCCGCCAATGGCGGCCAATTCCGCGACGACACGGCCGCGCCGCTCGGTGACGAGCGCGCGCTCGACCGGGGCATCGAAACCGGGATTATCGAAAAGATTGCTCATGACCTGACCCACCTGACGACGGGAATCGTACATTCTATTGTTGTGAGTAACGTTCGAACCGGGCTTTGGTTCGTTCCGATTAAGGCCGAGCGGCAAAGGAACCAAGGCATTTTCGTGGCTTAGATGGTTAATGAAAGGTTAATCAGAGTTTAGCCAGCAGCGCACGACAGCTTTTTGCCGCTATTCCGCCGCCGCCATGTGCGGCTCCCAGTCCATCGGCACGTATCCCGGCTCGCGGCCGATACGCTCCAGCCAGGCGCGCACCGCCGGGTAGCGGCCAAGGTCGAAGTCGCACTGATGCGCCAGGTGGGTGTAGGCATAAAGCGCGATGTCGGCGATGGTGAAGCGGCTGTCGACGAAATAGTCTTGCTTCGACAGATGCATTTCCATGACGCCAAGCGCGCGATAGCCGTTTTCCATCCAGCCCTCGATGGCGTGGCCCTGCAAATCGCGGCCGCCTTTGACCAGGCAGAGCCAGAAATAGGCGGCGCCGATATTCGGCTCCAGGCTGTGCTGCTCGAAGAACATCCACTGCATGGCCTCGGCGCGCTCGATGCGGCCTTCCGGCGCCAAGGTCGTGCCGCCGGCGACGTACCAGAGAATTGCGTTCGATTCGGCCAGATGCCGGTTCGGCGCGACTTCGAGCAGCGGCACCTGGCCGCTCGGATTTTTCGCGATGAATTCGGGCGTGCGGCTTTCGCCTTGCAGGATGTCGATTTCGACGCGGCGATAGGGAATGCCGAGCCGGGCCAGCGCCAGGCGGACCTTGTAGCTGTTGCCGGAGCGCTGCATCGAATAGAGCGTGTACATCCGAGTCGTCCTTCGCGCGTTTAGTCTAGCGCGGCGGGATAGGGCAGGCAAAGTCCGGCAACAACAAGGCCGGACCACGACAGTTTTTTTAAGAACGTTTCTTATATGCGGCGACAAACGAATGCCGCGTTCCGATGCACACAACAATACGAAAATTTTATTCCGCGGCGGCGCGATGCGCGCGGGCGTATTCGACCAGAGCATCGTCGTCGACCGGCACGATCGGCGTGAAGTCGCGGTGCGCGATGAATTCGGGCCTCGTAAATTTGGTGATGTGGTTGGAAACCGCGCACAGCGTCAAATAGACGATCTTGCGCGGGTAGGGCGTGATGTTGGGCGGCGAGGCGTGCACCAGATTGCCGTGAAACATCAGCACCGAGCCGGCCTTGCCGGTTGGCGCGACAATGCCGACGCCGTCGGGGCCGGCGGCTTCCTGTGCGAGCCGCGTCACGGTTTCCTTGTCGAGCGTCCATAAAGGATAGGACGTCGTCGTCACGTCGTGGCCGGCGGCGAGCACGCCTTGCTTGTGCGACTTCGGGATGATCATCAGCGCGCCGTTGATCGGCAGCACGTCGTCGAGAAAGATGGCGATGTTCATCGCGCGCGGCTCCGGCATGCCGTCGTCGCGCGCCCAGGTGCCGTAGTCCTGGTGCCATTGCCAGACGTCGCCTTCGAAGGCGGCCTTGGCGTTGAGCTTGAACTGGTGGACGTAGACGCTTTCGCCGAACAACTGCATCAACGGTTCGACCAGCCGCGGATGCCGCGACATGACTTCGAACACCTTGTTGAACTTGTGCGCAGCGAAGGCGGTGCGAGGTGCGCCGGACTTTTCGCGCCAGACTTCGGGACGTTCGAGCCGCAGGATTTTGTCGGCCTCGGTGCGCAGCAGAGCGATTTCCTCTTCCGAGAAACAATTTGGAAAGAAGACGTAGCCCTGTTGGTCGAAGGCTTTAACCTGCTCGGCGGAAAGCTTCATGGCGCGCGCTCCCTGAAAATCGAGATTGCGGCCGCTTTTGCGGCTCTGTGTCGCCGGTTATTTTAGGCCTGTTGCCGCCATTGTGCCATCGGATTGAACGCCGGAACCGTCGCTTATGGCGCGCTGCAACACGAAGAAGAACGCGGCCAAAAGGAGCGGCGCGGCGAGCGGTATCGATACCGCCTCGGCGACCGAGCGCGCGATCAGCGGCACCAGCCATAAAGCGGCCAGTACGGTCTTGTGCCAGTAGCAGAAGCCGTGGCGCAGGCCATCGAGCGCGAGGAAGGCGATGACCGGGGCCAGCAGCATCAGGTCGTAATCGAGGCAGAACGGCGTCGCGAGCAGCGAGCCGATCAGCAGCGCCGAAGCTTTCAGCGGATAGCGCGCCGGGCTGCGCCAGAACCAGATGAGCGCGGCGGCGACTGAGAGGGTGACGATTGTCTGGATGAGATAAGCCAGCGCCACTGGGCCGCCCCAGAGGCGGCCCCAGGCAAAGACGCTCTGGATCTTGAACCAGCCGATGTCGCCTTCTTCAAGCAGCACGACGCGGGTGATGGTCATCGAGTCAAGGAAGGCCGGCCAGACCGCCGGGCCGAGTGCGAGCAGGGTTATCGCGAGCAGCACGGCGATGGTGCCGGCTGCCGCAAAGATCACGCGCCAGCGGCCGGTGGCCAGCAGCACCAAAGGAATCATCAGGCCGAATTGCGGCTTGTAGATCATGAGGCCGATCAGTATGCCGGCGACGAGGGGGCGGCGGTCGAGCAGCGTCAGCGCGCCGCCGAACAGCGCCACAGTGAGGAAGCCGTTCTGGCCGTGGCCGAGATTGATGAAGACGGCTGGGAAGGCGATGGCGAGCAGGAGCCAAAGTTTGTCGGACGAGACTGCTTTTTTCTCGTCATGCCCGGGCTTGTCCCGGGCATCCACGTCTTGCTTCGCGTTCGTCAAGAAAGTCGTGGATGGCCGGGACAAGCCCGGCCATGACGATGTTTTCAGAATGGCGTGAATAGTTAGGAGATAAAGAACAAAGGTCGCCGCCTGCCACACCGCCAGCGACGTCAGATAAGGCAATTTCGCCATACCCGCCGCGAGCAGGAGAAACACCGGCGGGTACTGGAAGGCGTAGTAACGGGCGTCGGGGCCGAAGATCGCCTGCTGGCGGGCAAAATGCGCGACGCGGTCGAAGGCCTGCGCGGCCAGCCCGTCATGGACCATCGTCCCGGCGGCATAGAAGCTGGAGAAATCGGTGCCGAGCGGCCGGCCGGTGCTGTCGCTCAGGCCCTGCGCGCCGAGAAGCAAGATCACGGCGCCGATGACGAAGGCAATGAGGACGGCGGCCGCGACCAGCCGCACCCGCTCGCGGGTGAGGTACGCGCCAGTGCGAAAAAGGGCAATAAAACCGGCCATGGCCGGCAGACTAGGGGATCCGGCTTAAGGGAGGGTTAGGTCCATCAACAAGCTTGATCAATGCATCAATCTTTGCGACTTGCCGTTGCCCATTCGGGCCTTTAGGACACTGGCACCCAGCCTTTTGAACCGATTTCCGGAGCCCCCATGGCCTTTATCGCGGACAGCCTCAAGCGCATCAAGCCGTCGCCGACCATTGCGGTGACCGATAAGGCGCGCGCACTCAAAGCTGCCGGCCGCAACGTCATCGGCCTGGGCGCCGGCGAGCCGGATTTCGATACGCCGGACAACATCAAGCAGGCGGCGATCAAGGCGATCGAGAGCGGTCGCGCCTCGAAGTACACCGCGGTGGACGGCATCGCCGAGCTGAAGGACGCGGTGTCGAAGAAGTTCAAGCGCGAGAACGAACTCGACTACAAGCCGGCGCAGATCATCGTCGGCACCGGCGGCAAGCAGGTGCTGTACAACGCCTTCATGGCGACGCTGAACCCGGGTGACGAGGTCATCATACCGGCGCCATACTGGGTCAGCTATCCGGACATGGTCTATCTCGCCGGCGGCACGCCGGTGGAGGTCGTCTGCACGATGGAAAGCGGCTTCAAGCTGACCGCGGCGCAACTGGAAAAGGCGATCACGCCGAAGACCAAGTGGCTGCTGCTGAACTCGCCGTCGAACCCGACGGGTGCTGCCTATACGCATGCCGAACTCAAGGTGCTGACCGACGTGCTGATGAAGCACCCGCATGTCTATTGCATGACAGACGACATGTACGAGCACCTGACCTATGACGGCTTCAAGTTCTTCACGCCGGCGCAGGTCGAGCCGAAGCTTTACGACCGCACTTTGACCATCAACGGCACGTCGAAGGCCTACTGCATGACCGGCTGGCGTATCGGCTACGCCGGCGGCCCGGTCGAATTGATCAAGGCGATGGCGATGATCCAGTCGCAGTCGACGTCGAACCCGGCGGCGGTGTCGCAATGGGCGGCGGTCGAGGCGCTAAACGGTCCGCAGGACTTCATTGCCAAGCACAATGTCATCTTCAAGGAGCGGCGCGACCTGGTCGTCTCGATGCTCAACCAGGCCAACGGCCTCAAGTGCCCGACGCCGGAAGGCGCGTTCTACGTCTATCCGTCCTGCGCCGGCACCATCGGCAAGACGGCGCCGAACGGCAAGAAGATCGCCACCGACGAGGATTTCGTCACCGAATTGCTGGAAGCGGAGGGCGTCGCCGTGGTGCAGGGCACGGCCTTCGGCCTCGGGCCGGCGTTCCGCATTTCCTACGCCACCAAGACCTCGGACCTGGAAGATGCCTGCACGCGCATCCAGCGGTTTTGCGGGAATTTGAAGTGACGCGATAGCAACACGCCGCGCCGCGACGGGCGTTGTAGCGAGAATGCGAAATTATTGGGCCGGCAGCGTACCCGCTGCCGGCTTTTTTCGTGCCGGGCGGAACTATACGGGCGCGGTCCCCGTTGGCGCGGGGAGAGAGCATCCCCATTCCGACGGAGACAAGTGATGAACACGACGGCGAGCGCGCAGGCTTCAAACTTGAAAGACGATATCAGCGACCGGATCAATAAGAGCGCGTCGAAGATCGGCGATCAGGCAGGCTCCGCGACGACCGATCTCGCCGAGGACATGCGCAATCTGAAGGCCGATATGGCCTCGATCCAGCAGACCTTGACCAAGCTCGCTTCCAATGCCGGGGCCGAGGCCTACAAGACCGCGCAGAGCATCGGCTCGACCGTCGCCTCGCAGGCAACCGACATCGCCTCGAACGCCATCAGCGGCGCACAGGACCAGGCCAAGACATTTGCCTCCGAACTGGAAAACCGCGCCCGGGCCAATCCGCTCGGCACTATCGGCGCGACTTTGGTCGTCGGCATCGTTATCGGCATGCTGTCGCGGGGCCGCGGCTGATGCTTGGCGCGCTCAAATTCGCCATCGACAAGGCGCTGAAAGGCCAGGCGTCGCGCCTTGTCGGCCTTGCGGACGATTACAAAAAGCGCGTCATCTATGAAGTGAAGACCGAGGTTAAGGAACAGGTTGTGGCGGCGGGAGTGATGGCGGCTCTCGTCGTCCTCGGCCTCGTGTTCTTGATGCTCGCTGTTATTGTCGGCTTCGCGGCGCTTTATTATTGGGTCACGCTTCTGTACGGGCCTTTGATCGGGTTTGCAGCCACCGGCGGGGCCGCTCTGGTCCTGTCGCTGCTCATGTTCACGGTTGTTGCGATCCGCGCCGGATCGGCGAAACCGGAGCGGACTCCGCCGAATCTCGCGCAAATCCGGGCGGATGCCCGCGACGCCTTGCAGAAATCGCAAAACGCCGTCACCTCCCTGGCGTACGACATCAAGACCGACCTTGGCTCCACCCTTGAGACCCAGGCGCGGACGCTCGGCCGGCGGACGCTCAATGCGGCGACGGGGACTGTGCGCAACGGATCGACCGAAGCCCTGCTGATGACCGTGGCGGCGACGGCGGTTATCGGCGTGCTTCTGGGCCGCAAGCGGTAGATTACTTCTTACATCTGCGATAGATAGAACTAGAAATTGTTCCGCCGGTCGGCAATGCGAGCCCGTCTATTTTTATTGGCGCGTTTGGTCCGAGCCGCAGGGTAACTAGATCTTTTTCAAGAATATCTTCTTCGACGTAACAGCGCAAAACATCGCTAAACGAAGCGGACACATGAGGTAGGTCTAAAAAATGGTCGATGGTTTCCTTTATGCTTGTTTTAACAACCATGCATATCTTAAGGACCGCAACTCCTAACACGTCCGATTGCGCAAAACGTGGCCGCTCGACGATGATCCTTGACAGAAAAGCGGACCATGCTTGCCATTCCGCCCGCCCTCCGACCTCGTCAACAAGATGTGCGAGCCAGCGACTGGGGTTTGCCGAGAGCGTAACAGCGATAGCTAATGGACCCGGATACTGCTCAAGATATCTTCTGCGCAAATCAGCGAATGGTTCTCTCACGAGATATTCCGCGCAGAGATATTCCTGCAGTGTTAAATGAGAGAACTCAAAGGTGCTATCAATATTCTCGATGATTATTCCGGTATGTGTTTCAATTTCGCGGGCCACCTCTTTCGCCTGGTTGCTCGGTAAGCCGAATCTCACGTTAATTGCTAGATATGCGTCGACAAGAAGCTCGTGGCTAAAACTCTTCCTTTTGACGACGCAAGTGAGATGGTAGGCGATGGCGGACAAAAAATCGTACTTTTGCTCCCGTTCGAAATTTGCGTAAGCAGATCGGCGAAGGATATTTCTTTCCTCGTCCCATTCTCGAAGAAGCAAAAGCAACATTCGCTTGTATAAGTGCCCTATGAATGTCAATTTCAATAGTTTCTTGGGAATGACTCTTGGTTCTAATTTCGTTCTCGACGAAGTTGAATAGAATTCGCGCGGCTTCTTTTACGAAAATCTCGATCATGGCCTGTCACATCATACAAGAGGAATGATTGCAAAATATTGAGATGTAACCCTAGCGAGCATACGACGTAAATGCTGCTAGATTCAAGCACTGGTATTGAGCTTTAGTCCTTCGACCTTGTGCGGCTCGTCGGAAGACGCTCGTAAGTTGGGTTGAACGTTGGCCAGATTGCGGAGATCGGAGAGTTGGGCGCCACCGAGCGAATCGCGCGAACCTTCGCTAAGGTTTCGCGCATGATTCGCCCCGCCCTTGTTGCTCTCTCGCTCTGTTCCGCTTTCCTGACGCACGCTGCCGCGCAGGAGCGCGTGGCGGTCGGCACGACGCGCGCCGTCGCCAATGCCGTGCTGTTTCTCGGCGTCGAACAGGGACTTTTCAAAGCCGAAGGCCTCGATATCGAGATGACGGCCTACGCCTCCGACCAGGACGTGGTCGAGGCGCTGGCCGGCGGCGGCACCGATCTGGGCCTGGCCGGGTTCACCGCGCGGGCTTTCAATCTCGCCGGCTCCGGCGCGATCAAGGCCATCGCCGCGCAGGTGCGCGAAAGGGCGGATTACGAAGGCAACGACCTCGTCGTCTCCAACGCGGCCTGGGACCGCGGCCTGCGCAAGGCGGAGCAGCTTGCCGGCGCATCCTTTGCCACGCACAGGCTCGGCACCACGCTGCATTATCAACTCGGGCAGATCGCGCGGGTGAAGCAGTTCGATATCGCCACCGTCGTCCTGAAGCCGCAAGGCACGTTCAACGATATCGCGCGCGCGATTGCCTCCGGCTCGGCCGACGCCGCGTTGCTTCCGGGCAACGAAGCGCGCGTTTTGCTGACCGGCGGGCAAGCCCGTCTCATTGCCTGGTATTCGGAGATCGACCAGACGCAACTCGGCGCGCTGTTTGCCTCGAGCAAGGCCATCGATGCGCGCCGCGCAACGGTGGAGAAATTCGTGCGCGCCTATCGCCGCGCCGCCACCGAATACGCGGCACTGTATTTGCACAACGACCGTTTCGGCAAGCGCGTCACCAATGCAAAGACGCGGGAGATGTCGGCGAAGATCGCGCGCTATGTGTTTCCCGGCCGGCCGGCCGAGATGGCCACCGCTTTGGTCGACGCCGGGATCTATCATATGGACCGCGATGCGCGGCTGGATGCCGCCGATATTGCGCGGCAGGTCGCCTGGTACCAGTCGCAAAGTCTGGTCGACAGGAGTGTCGAAGCGCGGGCCGTTCTTGATACAAGTTTCAAATAATTTTCGCAGTGCACGCGCGTCATTTGCCGCAAAAATCGACTTGCTGCGGCTTGTCACATCCTCGATTGCCTGAGACGATACCCGAACGGGCCGGGTAACATTGGTCCAACTCCCGGCCGACAAGGGAGGCTCAGGATGGGACAAAACGGCAAGAGTCCCGACAAGAAGAGTGCAACGGCAATAAGTTCAAAGGGTCCCCGATGCATCGCATTGGTGGGCCCGTTCCAGAGCGGCAAGACAACGCTGCTCGAAGCGATCCTCGCGCGCACCGGCGCCGTTCCGCGCCAGGGCACGGTTGAGGCCGGCACCACGGTTGGCGACGCCAGCAAGGAAGCCCGCCATCACAAGATGAGCGTCGAGGCCTCCTTCGCCACCACAGACTTCATGGGCGACAGCTACACTTTCGTCGATTGCCCGGGCTCCATCGAATTCATCCACGACATGCGTTGCGTGCTGCCGGCGGTCGATGCCGCCGTTGTCGTCTGCGAGGCGGACGAGAAGAAGGTGCCGCAACTCCAGCTCATTCTGCGCGAACTCGAAGAGCAGAACATTCCGCATTTCCTGTTCCTCAACAAGATCGACAAGGCGGACAAGCGCGTCCGCGACACCATCAAGCTCTTGCAACCGGCCTCGCGCGTGCCGCTGCTGCTGCGCCAGATTCCGATCTGGAACGGCACCATCGTCTCCGGCTTCGTCGATCTTGCGCTCGAGCGCGCGCATGTCTATCGCGAAGGCGCCGCGTCCGAGGTCATCGACCTCGACAGCGAGAACCGCGACCGCGAAAAGGAAGCGCGCTTCACCATGCTGGAGACGCTGGCCGACCACGATGACGAATTGCTCGAGCAGTTGCTCGGCGACATGGAGCCGCCGCGCGACAAGATCTTCGACGACCTCGCCAAGGAATTGCGCGACCGCGATGTCGTGCCGGTTCTGCTCGGCTGCGCCACCCGCTCGAACGGCGTGCTGCGCCTGTTGAAGGCGTTGCGCCATGAAGCGCCGACCATCGCGGAGACCGCGCAACGGCTCGGCATCAAGGCCGGCTATGACACGGTGGCGCTTGTGCTCAAGACGTTCCACACGCCGCATGGCGGCAAGATGTCGGTGGCGCGGCTGGTCACGGGTGAAGCCGGCGACGGCACCACATTCCTGACGCCGACCTCGGACGGCGGCCGTGTCGCCGGCGTGTTCACGGTGATGGGCGCCAATTTCACCAAGCGCGCGCCGGCGAAAACCGGCGACACCGTCGCCTTCGGCAAGCTCGAACTGACCAGGACGGGGGACACGCTGACATCCGGCCGGCAGGCGCGCGGCGCGATGGTGAAGATCGCGCCTTATCCGCCGGTGTTGGCGATCGCGGTGCAGGCCAAGGAACGCAAGGACGATGTCAAGCTCGGCCAGGCTTTCGTCAAGCTGACCGACGAAGACCCATCGCTGCGCGTCGATCACAACGCCGGAAGCCACGAAGTGGTGATGTGGGGCCAGGGCGAGATGCACCTGCGCGTCGCCACCGAACGGCTGGCCGAGCGCTTCATGTTGCCGGTGCTGACGCGGCCGCCGACAGTCGGCTATCGCGAAACCATCCGCAAGCCGATCAGCGTTCGCGGCCGGCACAAGAAGCAGTCCGGCGGTCACGGCGCTTTCGGCGATGTGGTGCTGGAGATCCGGCCGCTGCCGCGCTCGTCTGGTTTCAAGTTCGAGGACAAGATCACCGGCGGCGTGGTGCCGCGCAATTACATCCCGGCGGTGGAGGAGGGCGTCATCGACGCGCTGAAACATGGACCGCTCGGATTTCCGGTGGTCGATATCGCGGTGGCTTTGGTCGATGGTTCGTATCACACGGTCGACTCGTCCGACATGGCGTTCCGCATTGCCGGCCGCATGGCGCTGAACGAGGGCCTGCCGCAGTGCCAGCCGGTGCTGCTCGAGCCGATCCACCTGGTCGAGATCGTGTGCCCGAACGACGCGACAGCGAAGATCAACGCCATTCTGTCCGGCCGGCGCGGGCATATTCTCGGCTTCGACACCCGCGAGGGCTGGGACGGCTGGGACATCGTGCGCGCGCAAATGGCGGAGGCCGAAATCGGCGATCTCATCATCGAGGTGCGATCGGCGACCGCCGGCGTCGGCTCGTTCACCTTCAAGTTCGACCACATGGCCGAGCTGACCGGGCGAACGGCGGACCAGATCGTCGCGGCGAGACGGGCGGCGGAGTGAACTTTTTTACCCTCCCCTGGAGGGGGAGGGTCGGTCGTTCGAGCGCCAGCGAGAACGACCGGGGTGGGGTGATCTTCTCACCTGTCGTTCACCCCACCCCGCTCGCTATCGCTCGCGACCCTCCCCCTCCAGGGGAGGGTGAGAAGAAAGCGCCGCGCGCGTACACGGACAACCATCCGTGACTTGCCTGTGAGCCGCCTCCACCGTACTTCTTGTGACAATAAATCCAAGAGGGACGCCGATGAACATCATTCGCCGCCGCGGCTGGGAGATCCCCGAGAGCCAGCTCACGCCGGAGCACCTCGCCTTCAGCCGGCGCAGTCTGCTGATCGGCGGCGCCAGCGCGCTGGCTTTGGCGCCCGGCGCGGCGCGGGCCCAGCGGGTCAGCGACGTCGCCAATCTGCCGGACCCGAACGCCGATCTCTATCCGGCCAAGCTGAATGCGAAGTATCCGCTCGACCGGCCGATCACCGACGAGAAGATCAACGCCAACTACAACAATTTCTACGAGTTCAACTCGACCAAGGATGTCGTCGAGCAGGCGCAGAAGCTGCCGATCCGGCCGTGGATGGTGAAGATCGACGGCATGGTGGAAAAGCCGTTCGAGATTTCCGCCGACGACCTGATCCGCAAGATCGGCATCGAGGAGCGCACCTATCGCCACCGCTGCGTCGAAGCCTGGAGCATGGCGATCGCCTGGACCGGATTTCCGCTGTCGAAGCTGGTCGATCTCGCCAAGCCGCTCGGCTCGGCCAAATATCTGCATATGGAAACCTTCAACAATCCGAAGGTTGCGCCGGGCATGCGCCAGGCTTGGTATCCGTGGCCTTATGTCGAGGGGCTTACGATGGCGGAGGCGACCAACGATCTCGCCTTCATCGCCACCGGCGCCTATGGCCACCCGATGCTCAAGCAGCACGGTGCGCCGCTGCGGCTGGCGGTACCGTGGAAATACGGCTTCAAGTCGATCAAGTCGATCGTGCGTTTCAGCTTTGTCGACAAGCAGCCGGTCGGCATGTGGGAGAAATTGCAGAAGGCGGAATACGGCTTCTGGGCCAACGTCAATCCGGCGGTGCCGCATCCGCGCTGGAGCCAGGCCGACGAGGAAATCATCGGCACCGGCGAGCGCAAGCCAACCTTGCTGTTCAACGGCTACGGCGAATTCGTTGCCGATCTGTACAAGGGCATGGAAAAGGAACGCCTGTGGGCGTGAGCGGATAGGATCCGCGCAAAAGAAAACCGGGGCATCGCGCCCCGGTTTTTTTGTGTCTGCGTTGAGAAGATCAGGCGGCCTTGCGGCGCGCCTTGGCCTGTTGCCGGCCGGATGCGGCGGCGTGTTTCGCGCTCGGCTTGCCGGTCGCTTGGCCCGAGGCATCGTGCTTGCCGTGCAGCTTGAACACTTCCAGCGCCTGCAAAAGCTTGCTGCCCTGCTTTTCCAGATTGCTGGTCGCGGCCGAGGCTTCTTCGACCAGCGCGGCGTTCTGCTGGGTGACTTCGTCCATCTGGGTGACGGCGTCGTTGACCTGGCCGATGCCGGTGCTCTGCTCGACCGACGCGGAGGAAATGTCCGAGATCAGGCCGGTGACGCGGTTCACCGCCGCCAGGATTTCCTGCATCGCCGAGCCGGCGTCGTTGGCCAGCACGGTGCCGGTGTTGACCTTCTCGACCGAGGTTTCGATCAACTGGCGGATTTCGGTGGCTGCCTGCGCCGAGCGTTGCGCCAGGCTGCGCACTTCGGTGGCGACGACGGCAAAGCCGCGGCCGGCTTCGCCGGCGCGCGCGGCTTCGACCGCGGCGTTGAGCGCCAGGAGGTTGGTCTGCGAGGCGATGCCGTTGATGAGGCCGACAATGTCGGAAATCTTGCTCGACGACTCGCTGATTTCGGCAATGGTCGAAACAACCTTGTTGACGATGTCGGTGCCTTTGTTCGTCGTGGTCAGTGCCAGCGCCGCGGCTTTGTCGCCATTGGTCGAGTTGTCGGCATTCTGCTCCACCGCCGAGGTCAGCTCTTCCATGCTGGCGGCGGTTTCCTCGAGCGCGGCGGCCTGCGAGTCGGTGCGCGCCGACAGATCGACGTTGCCGCTGGCGAGCTGGCGCGTCGCCTGCACGATGTCCTGGAAATTCAGGCGGATGTCGCCGACGATGCTGTGCAAATTGGTGTTCAACTGCGCCAGCGCGCGAATCATCTGGCCGATGTCGTCGATCCGGGTCGTGGATATTTCCGTGGTCAGATCGCCGCCGGCCATGGCTTGTGCCGTTTTCAGCGCCGCCTTGATCGGGGTGACGACATTCTTGGCAAGGAAGTGCCAGAATGAGATCGTAAACAGTGCGCTGACCGCGGCGACGGCGCCTTGCCAGCCTTGAAAACCGACGCCGGCGAAAAGCTGCGGCGGCGCCGAGAAGGCCGGTGGCCGCCAGCACGACGCCGAGCATGATCTGCACGCGCGTGCCGAGCGACATTGACTTGCACAGGCCGCCGGCGAACAGGCCGGACTTGACCACTTGGCCCTGGCACAAAGCGACGCTGCCGGGCTTGGCTTTCTCCTGCGCGTATAGTTTCGTCGCCAAGTCGACTTGTGCGCGACTCGGCTTGGTGCGGACCGACATGTAGCCGATCGGCTTGCCGTTCTCGATGACCGGCGTGACGTTGGCAAGCACCCAGTAATAGCCGCCGTTTTTCTGGCGGTTCTTGACCAGGCCCCTCCATGGCAGGCCGGCTTTGATGGTTTTCCAGAGATCGGCGAAGGCTGTTTCCGGCATGTCGGGATGACGCAGGATGTTCTGCGGTTGCCCGATCAATTCCTGCTCGGTAAAGCCGCTGACCTCGATGAAATATCCGTTTGCGTAATCAATGTTGCCATTGAGGTCGGTTGTCGAAACAATGGTCTTGGCTTCGTCGAGCGGAAACTCGACGTCTGTCACCGGCAAATTGAGGCGCATTGTCCGACCCTCTGGAAATGGCGTGGCAAAGCGATGCTCGCTTCGCGCAGCGTGAAAACCAGAGGGATGATATGGTTTACATTTATAGGCTGAGTTAAATAAAAAAGCATGCAAAAAGCACAGTTTACTTATGTAATGTGTATTACATTATTTGCGGTATCCGTATCCGCATGGATTGCGCGGGTGACGTCGTGATCGACCATTTCAAGGACCGTGCAATCCTGCTGACCGGCGCGGCCGGCGGCCTTGGCAGCGTCATGGCGCGGGCGTTGCTCGACGCCGGGCACAAAGTCGCCGCGCTGGACGCCAACCCGGAAGCGCTGGTTCGCCTGCTCGAGACGCTGGATGTGCCGCGCGAGCGCCTGCTGCCCATCCCCGCGGACGTCTCGAGCGAAGACGAATGCAACGGCGCGGTCGAAGCGGCGGTGGCGCATTTCGGCCGCATCGATGGCCTAATCAATAATGCCGGCATCGGTATGAGCGCGATCCGCCCCGATGCCGAGACGCGTCATCCTGGCATCGAGGAACTGACGACTGAAATCTGGGACATGTTCTATCTGGTCAATGTGCGCGGACCGATGATCCTGGCGCGGGCCGCGGTGCCGCATATGCGCCAGCAGGGCTGGGGCCGCATCGTCAACAATACGACCAGCTACAAGACCATGCTGCGCGTGCTGCCTTACGGCGCGGTGAAGTCGGCGCTGGAGTCGATGTCGGCGGTGTGGGCGCAGCAGCTCGACGGCAGCGGCATCACGGTCAATGTGCTGGTGCCCGGCGGGCCGACCGATACGCCGTTCATCGCCGATGAGGCCGGCTGGCCGCGCGACAAGATGTTGCGCCCGGCGATCATGGCCGCTCCGGTGGTCTGGCTAATGTCGGACGCCGCCAATGGCCTCACCGGCCGGCGCATCACGGCCAGCGACTGGGATTTATCGCTGCCGCCAGCCGAGGCCGCCGTCGCTGCCTCGCGCGGCATCGGCTGGCCGGAGCTGGTTTCTCACCAAACCTGGTGGTGAACGGAAAAACGGCGGCGTGGACCTTTTTCGGCCCTTCGGCAGTTCCTATCTGGACAGAAATACTCGCTTTGTCCCGGAGGTTCACCTTGCGCTCATTGATTGCCTTTCTGATCGCGGCCTTTGTCACAATCGGCGCGTTGCCGGCGCAGGCGGCCGACGAGCCCGATATCATTTTCAAGAAGTCGACGGTGTTCAAATGGCTGACGCCGAACGACAAGCTCGCCACCTACGGGCTCGACGATCCGCAGGTCGAGGGCGTGGCTTGCCATTTCACCGTGCCGGAGCGCGGCGGCTTCAAGGGCTGGATCGGCGTCGCCGAGGAGGTCTCCGATATTTCGCTGGCCTGCCGCCAGATCGGCCCGATCAAGTTCAAGGCCAAGTTCGAGCAGGGCGAGGACGTGTTTCGCCAGCGCCGCTCGCTGTTCTTCAAGAAGATGCAGATCGTGCGCGGCTGCGACGCCAAGCGCAACGTGCTGGTCTATATGGTCTATAGCGACCGCATCATCGAAGGTTCGCCGAAGAATTCGACGTCGTCGGTGCCGGTCATGCCCTGGGGCGGGCAAAGCGAGGTGCAGAAATGCGCCGATTGGGTCGAGAAATAGCCGGCGCAACCGCCATCATTTGGCGGTAGAATGCGACGCCAAAAGACGGAGTTGACGATGCCGACCGATATTCCGACTCGCTCGACGCCCGCCGGCGGTCCCGATATGGACAAGGTCCAGATCGCGGTGGTCAAAGCGTTGCATCAGCACTGGAAGCTTTATCTCGCCGAAGGCGTGTTGCTGCTGGTGCTGGGATTGATCGCCATCGTCTTGCCGGCTTTCGCGACCCTGGCCTTGACCCTGGTGTTCGGCTGGCTGTTTCTCATCAGCGGCATTATTGGGTTGTTCACGACATTCTGGATGCGCGGCGCGCCAGGCTTCTGGTGGTCGCTGGCCTCCGCCGCGCTCGCCGTTCTCGCCGGCGGCTATTTGCTGGCGCAGCCGATCGCCGGCGCTTTGTCGCTGACGGTGGTGCTGATCGCCTTCTTCATCATCGAAGGCATCGCCTCCGTGATGTTCGCGCTCGATCACCGCCGCGACCTGTCCGGGCAGTGGGGCTGGATGTTGATGAGCGGCGTCGTCGATCTGGTGCTGGCCGTCATGCTGATTGCCGGTTTGCCGAGCACCGCGGTGTGGGCGCTCGGCCTTCTTGTCGGCATCAACATGGTGTTCGGCGGCGTCGCGCTCACCGCCATGGCGCTGCACGCGCGTAAGGAAACGCTTTAGATCAAAGCATCATGCGCCCGGCTCGCCGGCTTCGGCGGCGGCGAGCTTGGCGCGCCAGTCCTTACGCTTCAGGAAATAGGCCAGCGCCGACAGGCCGAGCAGCACGATGCAAATCGCCATCAAAGCGGCCGAGAACGGCCGGTTGAAGAAGATCAAATAGTTGCCGTTCGACATGATCAGCGACTGGCGCAGCGACTGCTCGAAGATCGGCGCGATAACGAGGCCGAGCACCAGAGGCGCCGGGTCGAAGTCGAACTTGCGCAGGGCATAACCCAGCATACCCATAATCAGCATGATCCAGACGTCGACGATCGAGTGGTTCACCTCGTAGACGCCGACGATGCAGAACATGATGATCAGCGGATAGAGATAGCCGTAGGGAATGCGTAGCACGCTGACGAAGAGGCCGACCAGCGGCAGGTTCAGCAGCAGCAGCATCAGGTTGCCGACATACATCGAGGCGACGAAGCCCCAGAACAGATCGCGGTGCTCGGTGACAAGCTGTGGACCTGCCGGCACGCCGTGGATCATCAGCGCGCCGATCAGCACCGCGGTGATCGGGCCGGTCGGAATGCCGAGCGACAGCATCGGCACGAAGGCGCCGGTCGAGGCCGAGTTGTTGGCCGATTCAGGACCGGCGACGCCGGCAACCGCGCCCTTGCCGAACTCTTCCGGGTTTTTGGAAATGCGCCGCTCCAGCGCATATGACAAGAAACTGGAGATGATGTGCGCCGAGCCCGGAATGATGCCGATGACGAAGCCGAGCACGCTGCCGCGTGCGATCGGCCAGTAGGCGGCGCGCCATTCGGCCCGGGTCGGCAGCAACTCTCGATATTTCGGCGTGATGACTTCGCCGCGCACCTTATGGCTCGGCGTCGCCAGGATTTCGCCGAGGCCGAACAGGCCGACCGCGACCGGCACGATGCCGATGCCGTCGCCGAGTTCGGCGAAATCGAAGCTGTAGCGGAAATGCCCCGTCATGTTGTCGATGCCGATCATGCCGAGCATCAGCCCGAGGCAAGCCATCAGCAGCGTGCGCACCAGCGAAGTCGATGACATGTAGGCGAGGAAGATCAGTCCCATGATCAAGAGCGCGGTGTATTCCGGCGGGCCGAATTTCAGCGCGATCGCGGCGAGCGGCGGCGCGATCAGGGTCAGCATCAGGATGCCGAACGTGCCGGCGGTGAACGAGCCGACGGCGGCGATGCATAAAGCCGCGCCGGCGCGGCCCTTCTTGGCCATGGCGTTGCCGTCGATGCAGGTCATCACCGACGACGCCTCGCCGGGAATGCGCATCAGGATCGAGGTGGTCGAGCCGCCATATTGCGAGCCGTAATAGATGCCGGCGAGCATAATGACGGCCTCGGTGGCGTTGAGGCCGAAGGTTACCGGCAGCAGAATGGAAATGCCGGAGAGCGGGCCGATGCCCGGCAGGACGCCCACCAAAGTGCCGACCAGGCAGCCGATGAAGGCGTACCAGAGGTTGCCCGGCTGGAAGGCGATGCCGAAGCCGTGCGCCAGACTGAGGAGGGTGTCTTCCACGTTGCTACCAGTGGCCCAGGATACCGGTCGGCAAAGGCGACCGCAGCACATAGACGAAAATGACATAGATGCCGCCGGCGACGGCGACACTGTAAAGTAGCGCGCGCGGGACGTTCTTGCGCTCGATGACGGTCAGGAGCGTCATCAACATCAGCACCATGGTGACGATGAAGCCGAGCTTGACGTAGAGCACGATGGCCGCCGCGGTGACGAGAATGACTTTGCCTGCGTGAGGGCCGTCGTCCCAGGCGATCGAGGCGAAGGCCGGGCTCTCGTGCGCGCGCAGGAACAGCGAGGCGCCGAGCACGATGATCAGCACGGCGACGATTTCAGGCAGGAAGCCGGCGCCGGGCATCGATAGCTGTCCCGTCGGCAGATCGCCGCTGAGGGCGATCACCGCGAGGCCCGCCGCGACGAAGAACGCGCCGGCGATGTGGTCGGCGCGGAGGGTGATGCGCTTCGCGGGGGAGGGGGGATTCACTGCTTGCCGATCAACTGCACAGCTTCGTCGGATATTTTGGCGTCGGCTGCCCAGAACGCCGCGAAGCCCCTGGCGTTCTGATAGGAATATTCCTGGCCGAGATTGGCGACCACCGACTTGAATTGATCGGACACCGCCGCTTTGTCGAGCGCCGCGCTGAGCGTGTCGACGACATCGGCCGGCGTGTTCTGGGGCGCGAACAGGCCGACCCAGAGATAATATTCGGCGTTGAAGCCAAGCTCTTTCAGCGTCGGCACGTCGGGCAGTATCTTTGAGCGTGTGGCGCCGAACGAGGCCAAAGCGCGCAGATTGCCGGACTTGATGTGTTGCGATGCCGCCGACAGCGTCTGCGTCGAGACCTGCGCATTGTTGCCGAGCAGAGCGGTGATCGCCGGCCCGCCGCCATTGGTCGGCAGATGGCGCAATTTCGGAATGCCGGTCGCTTTTTCCAGAATGGCCACCGGCAAATGCGTGGCGCCGTACAGGCCGCCCGAACTGTAGACGATGGCTTCCGGACGCTTCCTGGCGTCGTCGAGGAAGTCCTTCAACGTCTTGTACGGCTGCTGATCGTTGACCAGCAGCAGCACCGGATCGGCGATCAGACGCGCCAGCGGGATGAAGTCGCCGCGCGTCGTCTTCGGCGTACGGCCGAACAGTTTGTCGACCTCGGCATAACCGGAAATGCCGTTATTGTGCGACAGCAAGGTGTAGCCGCCCGGCTTGGCGACGGCCGCGACCTGCGCGCCGATCTGGCCGCCGGCGCCGGCCTTGGTCTCGACCACGACCGGCTGCTTGAGGATCGGCTCAAGCGCCGCCGCGATCGGCCGCGTCACGGTGTCGTTGGCGCCGCCGGGCGGAAAGGCGCACAGGATCGTCACCGTATGCGACGGGAAGGCCCCCTGCGCGAGCGCCGGTCCAGTGGCAACGCAGGCGGCGGTGCCGATGACGAATGAGCGGCGGTCCATGGATCCTGTCCTTCAATTGCCGGAAAGCGGCGCGCGGCGATGGGGTCGCCGCGCGCACCCAATTTTACGTCAGCCGTTGCCGATCAGCTTTGAACCTTGCCGATCGACGCCACCGCCTGTTCGACGCGCTTGGCGTCGGTATCCCAGAATTTGGCGAAGTCCGGCGCGTCGAGATAAGCGACCTCGTCGCCGATATTGGTCATGGTGGTCTTGAACTGGTCGCTGGTCGCGACCTTCTTGATCTCGCCGCGCAATTTCGAAATCACGGCATCGGGCGTTCCCTTGGGCGCGAAAACGCCGACCCACAGCGAGAACTCGACGTCGTAGCCCTGTTCCTTCAAGGTCGGCACGTCGGGCAGCGATGCGGCGCGCTGGGCGCCGAAGCTGCCGAGCGCTTTCAGCTTGCCGGACTTCAAATGGCCGCTGGCGGCGGCGATTGAGGACACCAGCATCTGCGAGTTGTTGCCAAGGATTGCGGTCAGCGCCGGGCCTCCGCCATTGGTCGGCAGATGCCGCATCTTGATGCCGGCGGCTTTCAGGAACAGAGCGGCTGGCAGATGTAGCGCGCCGTAGAGGCCGGAGGACGAGAACAAGATCTGGTCCGGCCGTTTTTTGGCATCGTCGACCAGATCCTTCAGCGTTTTGTAGGGCTGCTGATCGTTGACGACGAGGACCATCGGCCCCGCCGACAGCCGTGCGAGCGGAATGAAATTTTCGCGGGTGAACTTCGGCTGACGGCCGAACAGTTTGTCGACTTCGGCAAATCCCGAAATCGACGGGATGTGTAGCAGCAGCGTGTAACCGTCCGGCTTGGCATTGGCGGCGACTTGCGCGCCAAGCGCGCCGGCCGCGCCCGCTTTGGTTTCGACGATGCAAGGCTGCTTGATGATCGGCTCAAGCATCGACGTGAAGGGCCGGCCGACGACGTCGGCGGCGCCGCCCGGTGGAAATGGATTGATGAAGGTGATCGCGTGCGACGGATAGGCGTCCTGGGCGAAGGACGGGCCAAGAGCGAATGCGGCGGTCGCGGCGGTGCTGCCGGCGACAAATTGACGTCTGTCCATATCGTCCTCCCTGATGTTGTTTTTATAGCCGGCTCATTGTCCGGTCTTTATCGTTAGCGGTGAGAGTATCGCCCGCGGCGTCGTTCAATCAAGCATCAATGATAGCCACCGCCCGGGTCCAGCCGGCGGAACCACCACGCACCTTCACCGGAAAGCAGCTGACGGTGAAACCCGACGCCGGCAGGCTTTCGAGATTGTGCAGTTTCTCGATGTGGCAATAGCCGATCTCGCGGCCGGCGCGGTGGCCTTCCCAGATCAGCGAAGCATCGTGCGTTTCAGCGTATCTTTTCATCGTATAGATAAATGGCGCATCCCAGCTCCAGCCGTCGGTGCCGGTGACGCGCACGCCGCGTTCGAGCAGATACATCGTCGCTTCGCGGCCCATGCCGCAGCCTTTGGCGACGTAATCGGGTTGGCCGTACGCGGCGCCGGCGCTTGTGTTCACGACCACAATTTCAAGCGGTGAAAGCGTGTGGCCAATGCGTTTGAGTTCGGCTTCGACATCGGCGGCAGTCGCGACGTAACCGTCGGCGAAGTGGCGGAAATCGAGTTTGACGCCGGGTTGCAGGCACCAGTCGAGCGGAACCTCGTCGATGGTCAGCGCGCGCTTGCCGCCGTCCATGGTGGACGCGAAATGATACGGCGCGTCCAGATGTGTCGTGCAGTGTGTCGATAGCCGCACCCATTCGAAGCCCCAGCCTTCGCCATCCGGCAGGTCTTCTTTTTTCAGCCCGGGAAAGAATTTCAAGACGTCGGCAGCGGTGGCCTGATGATCGAGATACTCGATGGCCGGTCCATAGCCCGGCGGATCGGCGTAGACGGTGTTTTCGAGCGGGACCGAGATATCGATAACCTGACGCGGCATGATTTTAATTCTCCTTCGGACGTCATGACACTATTGTGCGCACATCATCGAAGACGTGGATGCCCGGCACAAGGCCGGGCATGACGAAAAGGAGAGACTCTGAAATGCCTGCTTATTGGGTTGCGCGTTCCAAGATCAACGATCCGGTCGAATACAAGAAGTACACCGATCTCGTTCCCGGCATCATCGCCAAATTTGGCGGCAAGGTGCTGGCGCGTGGCGGCAAGTTTCAGATCATGGAAGGCCCCGACAAATTCCAGCGCTTCATCGTCATCGAGTTTCCGACAATGGAGCAGGGCGTCGCCTGTTTTACTTCGCCCGACTACGATGCCGCCGCGGCGTTCCGCAGGTCCGGCGCCGGCGAGGTCGAGACCATCATGGTTGAAGGCGTTTAACCGCCCATAGCGTTTTCAAGCGAAGTGGGTACCGGTTCGCGTGAAGAAAACGCGTCAAAGTAAGAATCTAGAGCCCCGTCTTTGATTCTATCAAAGACGGAAAGGCTCTAGCGTGCAGTGCAGCAAAAGGTCGGCGGGGCGCGCACCATTGTGCGTCCCACGATCTGCCCACTGGCTTGGCCATTGGCGGGCGCGGCGCGGTGCCGCGCAAAACGGCATATGCGCGGGTAGACCATCGGCCCGCGCACTGGCATTATCAGTCACTGAATTAAAACGAAAACCAAATCTGGGAGGAAATATAATGATGCAAAGCTTTAAAACGCGCGCATTGGCTCGGATCGCGGGGGCGGCTCTCGCGCTCGTGACCGGCGCTCTGTTCGCCGTCACCGGCGCGCAGGCGCAAGCGCCGGCCGGCAAGCCGATCGTGATCGGCTTCAGCCAATCGCTGACCGGCGCCCTGTCGCCGAACGGCAAGCAGGCCCTGCTCGGCATGGAAATCTGGAAGGACCAGACCAACAAGGCCGGCGGCCTTCTCGGCCGCCAAGTCGAACTGAAGTATTACGACGACAAGAGCGATCCGTCGGAAGTGCCCGGCATCTACACCAAGCTGCTCGACGTCGACAAAGTCGACCTCGTCGTGTCGGGCTATGCCTCCAACCAGATCGCGCCGGCCATGCCGATCGTGATCCGCAAGGGCAAGACCTTCGTCAGCCTGTTCGGCCTCGATATCAACGCCAAGTTCAAGTATCCGAAGTACTTCTCGGTCATCCCGACCGGACAGGCGACCAAGGATTCGTTCACCAAGGGCTTCTTCGATATCGCCGCGGCGCAGAGCCCGAAGCCGCAGACCGTCGGCCTGACCTACGCCGACGCCGAGTTCGCGCAGAACGCCTGCGAGGGCGCGCGCAACAACGCCAAGAAGCATGGCTTCAAGGTTGTCTATGACAAGGCCTATCCGCCGCCGCCGAAGACCACCGATTTCGCGCCGATCGTGCGCGCGATCAAGGCGCTCGAGCCGGATCTGGTCGTCGCCTGCGCCTATCCGCTTGACTCGGTCGGCATCGTGCTGGCGGCGAACGAAATCGGCCTCAAGCCGAAAATGTTCGGCGGCGCCATGGTCGGTCTGCAGGCCACGTTCTTCAAGGACAAACTGAAGAACAAGATGAACGGCATCGTGAACTACGAGACCTGGGTGCCGGACGACAAGCAGATGTACAAGGGCACCAAGGACTTCTTCGCCGAATACCAGTCGCGCGCCAAGGCGGCGGGCGTCGATCCGCTCGGCTACTATCTCGGCGGCTGGGGCTACACCCAGTTGCAGGTCCTCGGCGAAGCGATCAAGTCGGCCAAGAGCATCGAGGACGACAAGGTCGCCGCGGCGCTGAAGAAGGACAAGTTCGAGACGGTGATGGGGCCGATCAAGTTCGGCGGCAAGGGCGAATGGGCCGAAAGCAAGATGATGACCGTGCAGTATCACGACATCCCGGCTGACGCGACCCTCGATGCCTGGCGCGGCATGAGCACCCAGTACGTTCTCGAGCCGAAGGCGCTCGAAACCGGCAAGGTGATCTATCCTTACGAGAAAGCGATCAAGTAGTCGCTTTCGGATTTGAGAAACTGAAAACGCCGCGGAGCCATCCGCGGCGTTTTTTTATCTTTCTTTCTTATCCCTCCCCGGTCACGGGGAGGGTGGACGCGAGCGCTTGCGAGCGGCCGGGTGGGGTGACGTTTGATAATTTATTGCGCGGCCGACCCCACCCGACCCGGCTTCGCTCCATAGCGCGTCGAAGACGCGCGTGAACGCGCTTATGGAGCTACGCCGGGCCACCCTCCCCGAAGACGGGGAGGGATAAGAAAGAACTACATCCCCAGATAAAACTGCCGGATCAGGTCGTTGTTGTTCAACTCGTCGGCCGAGTTGCCTTCGAACTCGATCTTGCCGTGCACGATGACGTAACCGCGGTCGGCGATGCGCAAAGCCTGGGTGAAATTCTGCTCGGCCATCAGCACGGTGAGCTTGTAATGCTCCTTGAGCTGACCGATGGCGTCGATGGTGCGGCCGACCAAAAGCGGCGACAGGCCGACCGAAGGCTCGTCGACGAGCAGAATGCGCGGATTGAGCATCAGCGCGCGCGCCAGCGCCAGCATCTGCTGTTCGCCGCCCGACATCGAGCCGGCAAGCTGGCTTTTGCGTTCGGCGAGCCGCGGAAAAATCTCGAAGCAGAATTCGAGATTGGTCTTGATATGCGGCCGCGCCTTCGGCCGGCTGGCCCCTAACAACAGGTTTTCCTCGACCGTCTGCCGCGGGAACAACCGACGGCCTTCCGGCACCAGCGCGATGCCGAGATCGACGATCTGTTCGGTGGTAAGACCGGCGAGGTCGTGCTTTTCGCCGTCGATTTCGGCGACGATCGTGCCTTTGTTCGGCCGCACCCAGCCCATGATGCACTTCATCAAGGTGCTTTTGCCGTTGCCATTGGTGCCGAGCAGCACGACGGTCTCACCGCTGTCGACGCGCAGCGACACGTCCTCCAGCACCCGCACCGCGCCGTAGGCGGCGTCGATGCCCTCGACGGTGATGCTGTTGGTGCTATTGGCCAAGATAGGCTCCCACCACTTCCTTGTTCTGGATCACGTCCTGCGGATCGCCGTCGGCGATCTTCTTGCCGGAGACCAGCACGACCAGGCGCTGCGAGAAGGTCATCACCGCGCGCATGATGTGTTCGATCATGATAATAGTGACGCCGCGCTCGTTCATGCGGATCAGCAGCGCGACGATGTCCTCGACCTCGGAGTGCGACAGACCTGCCATCGATTCGTCGGCGATCAGCAGCTTCGGCTCGGCCGCCATGGCGCGCGCCAGTTCGAGCTTGCGCATTTCGACCTGGGTCAGGTCGGTGGTGTATTTCGCGGCCTTGGCGTCGAGCGTGACCAGCTTGAGCAATTCCATGCAGCGGTCGTCGAGTTCGCTTTCCGACAGATGCGGGTGGGAGCGGGCATTGACGGTGTACAGAAGCGGCACGCGGACATTCTCCGCCACGGTCATGCTGCGGAACGGCCGCGGCAGCTGGAAGCTGCGCGCCAGCCCCTGCCGGGTGCGCTGATGCGCGACCATGCCGTCGACCTTGATGCCATCGAAGGTCACGCTGCCGGTTTCGTTTTGCAGGGTGCCGCAAATGCAATTGACCAGCGTGCTCTTGCCGGAACCGTTCGGGCCGATCAAGCCGAGGCGCTGGCCCTTCGGCACCGACAGGTCGACGCCGTCGAGTGCGATGAAGCCGCCGAAGCGCTTGCCGAGCTGTTCGATGTGCAGGAGAGGCTCGGTCATGGTTGCTGCGTCGGTCATGTTTTAGACCTCTTGCGCAACTGGTCCTGCACCAGGCCGACAATGCCGCGCGGCGCGATGATGACGAAGAAGATCAGCAGCAGGCCGACGATCAGCAGATTGACCGCCGAGGAGATCGTCACGGTGGCCACCTGTTGCAGCGTGCCGAGCAGCAGCGCGCCGACCAATGGGCCGATCCACGAGGTGGTGCCGCCGATCATCGGCATGGCGATCGAGTTCACCGCATAGGACAGGTTGAAGGCTGAGGCCGGCTCGACATAGCCGATGTAAAACGGAAACGGTGCGCCGGCCATGCCCATCAGAGCGCCGGAGACGACAGTGGCGACCAGCTTCAGCCGCAGAGTGGGCACGCCGGAGGCTTCCGCCGCCAGTTCGTCGTCGCGGATGGTGGCAAAGCCGACGCCGAGCTTGGAACGTTCGATCAGGCGCGCAGTGGTCAAAGCGAGGATGACCAGCACCAGCATCAATACGAACAGGAAATTGATGAAATGGCCGAAAATCGGCACTTCGTTGGGTGGAATGACATAGGCGCCGCGCGAGCCGCCGACGAAAGACCAGTTGACGATAAAGGTCTCCAGCACGACGGTCAGCGCCAATGTGGCGATGGCGAAGAACACGCCGCGCAGCCGCAGCGTCAGATAGCCCATGCCGAGGCCGATGAAACCGGCCACCACGCCGGCGACCATGATCATGACCGGCAGCGGCAGCGGGAAGATCAGTTGCATCGGCGCCAGCATGAATTCGGGCACCAGGTCCTCGATTTGCTGGCCGACGGTGTAGAGGAACACCGTCGTGTAGACACCGATGGCGAAGAAGCCGGCCGAGCCGAAATTCACGTAACCGCAATAGCCGCCAAGAATATTCCAGGCGGTCGCCAGCACGATGTATTGCAGCACGGTGTAGCCGGCGAAGAACAGGTAATCGTTGCCGACATAGCTGAAGGCGAAATACAGCGCCGCTGCGACGGCCGTCAAGATGAGGATGAAGGCGGGTGTGCGCATCTAGCGTCCAAACAATCCGGAGGGCCGCACGGCCAAAGTGAGCAGCAGCAGTCCGAAAGAGACCGCCGGCGCCCAGGACGGGCCGTAGAACGTCGAGGTGATGCTTTCGATGACGCCGATCATGAATGCGGCGATCAGCGTGCCGGGCAGGCTGCCGAGACCGCCGAGCACGCAAATGGCGAAGACGCGGCCGATATATTCGCGGCCCGACGACGGGATCACCGGCTGGATGGTGATGAGGAAGGCGCCGGCCATCGAGGCGGTGGCGATCGAGATCGAGAAGGCGATGCGCTTGATGCGGATCGGATCGACGGCCATCAGTTGCAACGCCTGCGGATCCTGCGACACCGCCATCACCGCGCGGCCGATGAAGGTGCGCGACATGAACAGGATCAGGCCGCCGAACATGGCGACCGACACCAGGCACGGCACCAGCATGCGCACCGGGAATTCCATCGCGCCGATGCTGAGGCTGCCGCCAATATAGGGCACTTCGACAGTGCGGTAATCGACGCCGAACACCAGATTGAGCGCCACTTCGGTCACAAACAGCAGGCCGAAGAAGAAGGCGAGGCCGCGCAGGGAATCCTGGCCGTGCTTTTCGAACGACTGGTAATAGACCTGATAGATGATCGAGCCGAGCGCATAGAAGGCCGGCAGCGCCACGATGGCGATGAGGATCGGGTCGACGCCGAAATGCACGTTGACGATATAGGCGATGTAGGAGCCGAGAATGATGAAGCCCGGATGCGCGATATTGACGATATCGAGCATGCCGAACGAAATCGAAATGCCGGCGGTGACCGCGGCATAGAAGCCGCCGAGCATGAGCCCGGCAATGATGGCATTGATCAGAAGGTCGAATTCCATTGAAGCCTCAGGCGAACCAACGGTGCGTCAGGGGCGACGTGCATGCCCTCGACAGCAAGATGCCGCGCGGCCTTACACGTAACTGACCTGTCCGATTGGCCGGCATTCCCCCTCCGATGCGTCTTTTTTTCTTTGTCTCTCGCCGCACTTTGCAGGAAGCGCGACGGCTTGGCTAGCCCATTGATGCGGCAGGAAAACCCTTCCCACGCGACAAAATGAAACGCCCGCGTCCAGGTTGCCCTGGATCGCGGGCGTTGCACTAAAATTCCGCCGGGTCAGGCCGCCGCTTGTGGGCGGACGCCCTCCGGCAGGGTCATCGGCTTGTTGGCCGAATCCTTGAATTCGACGGTCATGAAGATCATCTCGCGGTCGCCGAGATTTTGCAGGTCGTGCACCTTGAATTCATCCTTGCCGTAGGTCTCGTGGCGCGTCTCGCCCGGCACGTAGGAGTATTCGACGGTGGTGCCGTCGTGCACATGCTGGCGGCCGCGGCCGCCGGTGACCGAGGTCCAGAAATAATCCAGTACATGGCGGTGGAAGCCGATGCGCTCGCCGGGCGCGAGGCGGATCATCCAGACGCGGGTGCGTTCGTTTTCCGACAACAAGGTTGAGCCAACGCACGGATTCGGGTTCTTGGCTTCGCGCTCGAACTCGGCGGCGATATCGCTCGCCCACTTCGAGGTGTCTTTCTTCTCGGCGGATTTGTCGAGCATAGTGAGCGCCATGGGAATTCCTCCAATGCCTGTTTGATGTCATGTATATACCAAAGACGCACGGACGGGAAGATTGAGGTGGATCAATTGACGAACTCTCGTAACAGGCGCGCCATCGTGATCGGCGGTTCGATGAGCGGCCTCCTGAGCGCATTGCTGCTGCGGCGGGCCGGGTGGGACGTCGACATCTACGAGCGCGTCGAGGGCGAATTGTCGGGGCGCGGCGCCGGCATCGTCGCCCAACAGCAGTTGATCGCGCGGCTGCGCGCCCTCGGGCTGGAGACATCGGAACTCGGTGTTCACATCGTCAAACGTCAGATCATCGACGCGCAAGGCCGTGTCACACGCGAAATCGAATGTCCGCAAGTGGCAACCGCCTGGGAGCGCGTCTACCGGCTGCTGCGCGATGCCTTTCCGCCGGAGCGTTATCATCGTGGCAGGGGGCTTTCGCACTTCACGCAGGATGCGCACGCGGTGCGGGCACATTTTTCCGATGGCGAAACCGTGGAAGCCGACTTGCTGGTCGGCGCCGACGGCATCCGCTCGACGGTGCGGCAGCAATGCCTGCCCGAGGTCGGGCCGCTCTACGCCGGCTATTCCGCATGGCGGGCTCTGATCGCGGAAGATGCGTTTCCGCCGGAGATTCACAAGGCAGTGTATCCGATCATGTCGTTCGGCCTGCCGCCGGGCGAACAGTTTCTCAGTTATCCGGTGGCGGGCCCCGACAACGATCTTCGCCCCGGCAAGCGCCGCACCAATGTCATCTGGTACCGGCCCGCCGACGAGCACACCAAGCTGCAATGGCTGCTGACCGACGACAGCGGCAAGACGCATGCGATTTCGATTCCGCCGCATTTGATCCGCAAGGAAGCCATTGCCGAAATGCACGCGGCGGCCGAGCGCCTGCTGGCGCCGCAATTCCGCGCCGTGGTGCGCCTGATCGAGGAGCCGCTGTTGCAGCCGATCTACGATCTGGTGTCGCCGCGCATGGCTTTCGGCCGCGTCGCGGTTGTCGGCGACGCCGCTTTTGTCGCGCGGCCGCATGTCGGCGCCGGCGTGTCGAAAGCGGCGGATGACGCCGCCGCTCTGGTCAATGCGTTGCAGGCGCACGACGACGTGGAGAGCGCGCTCAAGGCGTTCGAGGCGGCGCGGCTTGGCGAAAACGTCCGCATCATCGAATGGGCGCGCCATCTCGGCGCTTATTTGCAGGCGAGCCAGACGCAAGAGGAAGCGGCGCGCGCCGGCAAGCACTCCAGCGACGCCGCGGTGATCGTCGAAACCGCGACGCTGGATTTTTTATAATCTTCTTCACCTCTCCCCGCATGCGGGGAGAGGGAGATCACAGCCCCAAGAGCTTCCGCGCATTGCCGCCACACAGCGCGGCGCGGGTGGAAGCGTCCAGCCCCTCGACCGAATTGATGTGGCCGATCGGGTCGTATTCCATCATGTCGAACGGATAATCCGTACCCATGATGATGTGGTCGGCGCCGAACACGGCGAGCAGCGCCTCGAGCTGATGCGGCGTGAACACGACATTGTCGATATAGACGCGCTTGAGATACTCGGTCGGCGGCTTGGGCAGATCGGCATGGCAATCCGAGCGCGCGCCCCAGGCGTGATCGATGCGGCCGGAATAGCCGCCGAGATAGCCGCCGCCATGCATGGCGAACAGTTTGAGATTCGGATGGCGTTCCATGACGCCGTCGAAGATCAGGTAGTGCAGCGCCAAAGTCGTCTCGAAAGGATTGCCGACGACATTGTTGAAATAGAGCCGAGACAGCCGCTGGCCTTCGGTGAAGCCGTTCGGATGAATGGCGACCAGCGCGCCCAGCTCTTCGGCCTTCTTCCAGAACGGGGCGAAGGCAGGATCGGACAATTCCTTGCCGTGAACGTTGGTAAGAATTTCGACGCCCTTGAACTTGAGCGTCTTCATGACGTGTTCGAGTTCCTTGGCCGCCTCATTGCCGTCCTGCATCGGCACGGTGCCCATCGGAATGAAGCGGTCGGGATGCTTCGAGACGAATTCGGCGACGCCTTCATTGACCATGCGCGCGGCCGGCACGGCATATTCCAGCGCAACGGTGTGATAAAGCTGCGGCGGCGGCGGCATCACCAACTGCACATCGACGCCCATCGCGTCCATGATGGCGAAGCGCTCGTCATAGCCGGTCATGCAGTCGCGGATGTCGGCTTCCTGCTTGGCGTTGAGGTCCTTGGTCTCCTGAGAGGCGAAGTGCGCTAGCGGAATGGTCGACAGGTCGAGATGCGGCTTGATGAAGGCGCCGGCGCGCGGAATGGCGATGTGCGTATGCGCGTCGATGGTCACCGACGCCGGGCGCTGTTCGCGGCCCGGCTTGCCGTGCTTGCGCGCGGCGGTGTTCGCATATTTATTCCACATTGCCGCCATGTCGCTCGCCCCTGTTATGCCAGACGTATCTTTAGAATACGCCGAGGTGCTGCCGCAAGAGCGCGTCATCCTGGCGCAGCGCGGCCGGCGTCGAGACCACGGCGACGCCGCCGGTGTTGAGAATGACGATGTCGTCGGCGACGTCGAACACCAGATTCGGGTTCTGCTCGACCAGGACGATTGACAGGCCGCTTTCCTTCAACTTGCGGATGGTGGTCATCACCTCGGCGACGATCTGCGGCGCCAGGCCCTCGGACGGCTCGTCCATCAGCAGCACGCGCGGATTGCCCATCAGCGCGCGGCCGATGGCCAGCATCTGCTGTTCGCCGCCGGACAGATGCGCCGCCATCTGGTTCGAGCGCTCCTTGAGCCGCGGAAACATGGCGAACACGGTGTCGATCGTCCAAGGGGCGTGTTTGCTCCCGGCATCCGGCTTGCGGGCGGCGACGATGAGGTTTTCGCGCACGGTCAGGCTGCGGAAGATGCGGCGGCCTTGCGGCACCAGAGCGACGCCGCGCGCCGCGATCATTTCCGGCGATAATTTCGTCACCGGTTCGCCGAAGACGCTGACTTCGCCACGCCGTGCCGACAGCAGACCCATGCCGACATTCATGCAGGTCGATTTGCCGGCGCCGTTGCGGCCGAGCAGGCCGAGCATGCGCGCTTCGCCCAGCTCGAACGAGACGTTCTGCAGCACGTGGCTGTCGCCGTAGAAGGCATCGACGTTTTCAAGCCGTAATGCGCTAGTGGCCAAGATAGACCTCCCGCGTGCGCGGATCCGCGACCACTTCAGCGCGGCTACCCTCGACGATGACCTCGCCGAAATGCAGCAGCGTAATGTGTTCGGCGAATTCCAGCGCCACGTCCATGTTGTGCTCGATCATCACGATGGTGACGTCGCGCGGGATCGCCATTAGGCATTTGTGCACGTCGCGGCGCTCGTCGATCGACAGGCCGGCAAAAGGCTCGTCGAGCAACAGTATTTTCGGCTCCTGCGCCAGCGCCATGGCGATTTCGACGCGGCGGCGCTCGCCATAGGAGGTCTGCGACAGCGGCCGGTCGGCGATATGGGAGAGGCCGACGCGCGCCAGCGCCTTGTGGCCGGTTTCGGTGAAGCGGTCGTCTCGGCGTAAGTTCGTCCAAGGATTCCAGCGCATCGGCGACAGGCCGAGCAGCGCCAGGCGAACATTGTGGATGATGGTGTCTTTGCCGAACAGAGTGATGATCTGATAGGTGCGCGCCATGCCGAGATGCGGCCGGTCGCGGCTCGGCACCTTGGTGATGTCCTGGCCGAACAGTTTGATCGTGCCGGTGTCCGGCGTCAGTTCGCCGGTGATCAGGTTGAACAAGGTTGTCTTGCCGGCGCCGTTAGGACCGAGGATCAGCCGGCGCTCGCCGGGCTGGATGTCGAGATCGACGCTGCGGGTGACATGCAGGCCGCCGAAGGATTTATTGAGGCCGGAAATGGTGAGCGCGCTCATGGTGTGCGCTCCGTCGTCGCGGCAGGGGCAGGGGGCGCCGCCGTGCGCTTGCGGGTTACCAGGCGCCATAGGCGCGCACTGCCGGGCACGATGCCTTCCGGCATCAGGATGACGATGGCGACGAAGATGGCGCCGAGCAGGAAATTCCAGCGCTCGATGAAGCCAGAAACCACGGTCTTGATGACGACAACGAGCGTTGCGCCGACAATGGGTCCGAGCAGCGTGCCCGGACCGCCGGAGATCACCATCAGCAGCACTTCGGCCGACGCGGTCAGCGACAAGGTCTGCGGGCTGATGAAGTTTGTATAATAGACGAACAGGATGGCGGATACGGCCGTCAGCAGGCCGGAAAACAGGCAGGCATAGAAGCGGATCATCCAGACGTGATAGCCGAGCGCATTCATGCGGCGCGGCTGGTCGCGGGTTCCCATCAGAGCGGCGCCGAACGGCGAGCGCACGAAAATGAAGACCATGGCGACCGCGACGATGAAGACGATGAGCGATGCATAATAGAAATGGACCGGGTCGGTCAGCGAATAGCCGAACGGCGCCGGGCGGCCGCGCACCGGGATGCCGTTGTCGCCATCGGTGACGCTGATCCAGCGATAGGCGAGGCCCCACAGGATCTGGCCGAGCGCCAAAGTGATCATGATGAAGCCGATGCCGGACGAGCGCAGCGACAGTACCGCGAACAGCGCCATCGAGGCGACGCCAACGACCAGCGCCATCATGATCGCGGAGGTGTGGCCGAAGCCGTGTTGCAGCATGTAGGCGGTGGCATAGGCCGAGATGCCGAACAGGCCGGCGTGTCCCAGTGAGACCAGACCGGCATAGCCGACCAGTATGTTCAAGCCGAGCGCGAACACGGCGAAGAACAGGATCTGGCTGCCGACATTGATATAGTAAATGCCGGATACCCAGAACGGCAGACTGACCAGAACGGCCAGCGCGATGGCCAGCGCAATGAAGCGAAGTCTGTTGTCGGCGGAAAAAATTTCGCTCATGGCACATGCCTGCCGAACAGGCCCTGCGGCCGCAAGAGGAGCACCAGCAGCATCGGCAGGAAGAGAACGAAGTAGGCCAACTCCGGCAGCAGCGCCTGGCCGAAATTATAGATGAAGCCGACGAGGATGCTGCCGACGAAGGAGCCGAGCAGGCTGCCGGCGCCCCCGATGATGACGACGAGCAGCGCCAGCGGCAGCATGTCCTGGTCGAGCCCCGGATAGACCGACAGGATCGGCCCGCCGATGATGCCGGCAAAGGCGGCAAGTCCGGCACCGAGGGCAAAAACGATGGTGAAAAGCTGCGAGACGCGGATGCCGACGACGCGCGCCATGTCCGGATCGTCGACGCCGGCGCGGATCATGGCCCCTAACCGGGTGCGGTCGAGCAGCAGCCACAGCGCGACGGCGACAACAACAGCGATGGCGATGATCGCCAGCCGGTACAGCGGAAACACCGCGCCGCCGGCGCGGGCAAAGCCGCCAAGGCCTTCAGGCGTCGCCACCGACATCGGGTCGCCGCCCCACACCATCAGGCAGAAATCGGCGGCCATGAAGGAAATGCCGAGCGTCACCAGCACCTGGGCGAGCTGGTCGCCGGGCAATTGCCGCAGCAGGAAGCGTTCGATCAAGGCGCCGAGCGCCGCCACCGTCAGGCTCGCCAGCACCGCCGCCAGCCAGAAATTCAGCTTGAAGCCGAACAGGCCGATGACGATCGAGCCGCCGACATAGGCCCCCAACATGAACAGCGAGCCATGCGTCAGGTTTGGAATGCGCATCAGCCCAAAGATCAGCGAGAAGCCTGACGCGAGGAGGAACAACAGGCCGCCAAAGGTGATGCTGTTGACCGTCAGCACGATCCAGAAATTCATTGTCGTGTTTTTCCTGCGGCCGTTTCTTTTCCCCTCCCCACACGAGCGCTTGCGCGTGGCGGGGAGGGGCAGAGTTCGAAGGTGGGCCTAAGCCGTTACGACTTCACCGGCGGATAGTTGCGCGAGTAGACCGGCCGGGCCAGGAACGCCTTTTCGTCGTAGGTCCAGAACTGGCTAACGTTCTTGTACGTCTTCAAGGTCTTGTTGACGTACTTGCCGCCTTCCTTCGCCACCTGGCGGATGAAGAAGTCGCCGATCACATTGCCGTACTGGTCGAAGGACAGATCGCCGCGCGGCGTATCCTTGAGCTTGACCGAGCGCATCGCCTTGGTCAGCGCGGCGCGGTCGTCGGACTTGCCGCCGTTGAGCTTGAGGCCTTCATCGACCACCTGGGTCGCGACGTAGAGACCGGCGGCGTAGAAGCCGGGGTCGACACCGAAGTCCTTCTGCATCGCCGCGACGAAGCGCTTGTTGCTGTCATTGGCGAGATCGAGCGTGTAGGGGCAGCAGCTGTACATGCCGAGGAATTCGTCACCCATGATGCGCAGCAGCGCATCGTCGCCGCCGGTTTCACCCGACACCACCGGATATTTCAGGCCGGCCGAGGCGTAGGTCTTCATGAAGCGCAGCGGGTTGGAGCCGGCGAAGCCCTGGCAGACGCCATCGCAATCGGCGATCTGCGCGACGAAGGGCGTGTAGTCCGGCGTCACCAAAGGCGGCCAGATCTTGGCGACGACCTTGCCGCCGGCGTTTTCGAAGGTTTCCTGGAAGCCGCCCATTTGCTCGTGGCCGAAGGCGAAGTCTTCCGACACGGTGACGATGCGC
Organism: Rhizobium sp. Q54; assembly: GCA_945870035.1. Classification (GTDB taxonomy): domain Bacteria; phylum Pseudomonadota; class Alphaproteobacteria; order Rhizobiales; family Xanthobacteraceae; genus Pseudolabrys. Next base: position 49,670 of record CAMBQQ010000012.1, read on the forward strand.
TTGAGCTTCAGCTCCTTGGCGGCGAAGTCGGCCATCGGATGCATCGCCTGCGCCGAGGTCGCCGAAGGACGCAGGAAGTAGGGGTTCGGGCGGCGCTGCGTGATGTCTTCGGCGCCGGCGAGGCTGAGCATCGGCGTCTTGTTCTGGGCGATATAATCGGTGATCGCCAGCAGTTCGAAGGCGGCGAGCGGCCCGAGGATGGCATCGACCTTGTCGCGTTCGACCAGTTCCTGCACTTTCGTTTTGGTACCGGCCGGGCTGCCGCCGGTGTCGGCGGAGAAGAACTCGACCTTGCGGCCGCCGAACGTGTTGTTCTTCTCTTTCAGGTAAGTGAGTACGCCTTGCTCCATCTGGATGCCGCCCTGCGCGAGCGGGCCGGTCTTGACGGTGAGCAGGCCGAGCTTGAACGGCGCCGCCTGCGCGATGGCCGGTGCCGGGAATTTGAACGTGGCGAGCGCCGCGCCGGCGGCGGTGGCGGCCATGAATTTACGGCGAGTGACCTTGCGAGACATAGACGTCCTCCCTGTGTCGCCCTCAAGGGGCGGATTTGTCAGACCGTGTTCGGTCTTTTTATTCTGCCCCTATCATCCGCCAATGCCTTCCATGATGTAAAGCCCGGTTGCGCTGCGAAATGACATTGTGAGCTGCCCAACCGGAAAAAAGTGGGACGGCTTGACGTTCTGCGCCGGCAACTTCGACCATAAGAAATTGCGCTGCGGAAATGAGTATCGATCTTTCCGCCGGGCGCGGTCACAATGCGAGCGCATCATTTTTAAGCAGAGGTTTATCGGCACGATGACTTATGCAAGCACGGCGCACGGCATGATCGCCGTCGACAAGATGGGCGGCCAGGTGCTGTTCCTCAACCCGGAGACGTTCGCGACGGAAGATTCCATCGGCGGCTTTCCGCGCACGGTGCATGAATTGCTGATCGTTCCGGATAGCGGACTGGCTTATGTGCCCATCTATGGCGATGGGATTCACGGCAAGAACCCGAACCCCGGTCATGTCCTGGCGCTGATCGATCTCAGCAAGCGCGAACATGCCGGCGACATCAATCTACATCCGCATGTCGCGCCGCATACCCTCAAGCTTGCGCCGGACGGGCTGATCTACGTCACCTGTGAGAACAGCGCGACGGTGGCGATCATCGATCCGAAGACGAACAAGATGGTCGACGCCATCGGCTCCGGCTCGACCAATGCGCACCGGCTGATTATCTCGCCGGACGGCCAGCGCATCTACACCGAGAACGAGGAAGACGCCGATGTCTCGGTGATCGACTTGCCGGGCCGGAAACTCATTGGCAAGATCAAGACGCCGCATGCGCTGGCCGGCATCACCATCACCGCCGACGGCAAGACCTTGATCGTCGTCGATGACGAAGCGGCCGGCCTGTTCCTGATCGATACGGACAAGGGCGAGGTGGTGCGCACCATTGCGCTGGAGGGCAACCCGAAGCCGGCGCAGATCGCGCGCTTTCGCGAGGACTACAAGGTGCTGGCGGTCAGCAGCGTCGCCGGTGACATGGTGACGTTGTTTAATGCCGATCTGAGCGAACAGACCGCCATCCCGGTCGGCAAGGGCGCGATGGACATGGCGTTCCGCGGCGACGACCTGTTCGTCGGCTGCCAGTTCGACGGCACCATGCACGTCATCGATATTCCGTCGCGCAAGGTCCGGCACTCGTTTGCCTGCGGTGCCGGCGTCGAGTCGATCGGGTTCTTTTAGCGCTTCTTCTTCACCGGGATCACCGGCAGCAGCAGATACGGCGCCTTCGCCTTGCTGAAATGCAACGTGGTGGTGCCGCTAAACAACGCCGGCGGGCGATCCTCCGGCTTGTCGTGCAGGAACGGCCCGCAGCCGGTCAGTTCGTTCTTGAAGTTCGATAATTTGCCGCCGCTGCCGCCGCCATATTCGTAATCCTTGCCGCGCACCGACACAGCGATGCGATAGCCGGCCGGCACATGGATCGAGGTCGGCCAGATTTCGATGTCGAGTTCGACCGGCTTACCCTTGGTCAAAGGCTGCTTCTCGTCGTGCGTGTGATAGGGCCGGTACGGCCGCGACAATTTCTTGTCGAGCTTGCGGTGCGAGGCGCGCAGCCAGCCTTGCGCGATCGGCGTGTGCGGATCGATCGCGCCCATGAACACGACTTCCTTCATGTCGCCGCTGAAGACGCGCACGACCACGAAGATGTCGGCATCTTTCGTGGAGGACGAGACGAACAGCTTGAGCGCCGACGGGCCGGTGATTTCGGTGTCTTGCTTCAGCGGCGGCGTGATGAAAGTGACGCCGTCGTCCATCGCTGCGAAATCGAGCTTGGCCGAACCCGTCGGCGGCTTGGTTGAGAGCGCCGTATCGGCCGGATGCAAATAGAATTTGGTCCATTTGGTGCGCGGGATCGGCCAGGCTTCTTCGGCGCGGGCGACGAACTTCTCGCCCGGATGGCGCACCTGCAGCAGCACCTTCGGCTGTTTGCTCCAGGCTTTCTTCTTGCCGTGGAGGAAATAATCGAAGAAAGCGAGTTGCTGCTCGCGGCCATAGTCGGTGTAGAAATGCGTCCAGTGCTCGAGCCCGTGCGCTTCCAGCCACTTGTCCTTGGACGCCGCGCGCACAAAGCCTTCGAAATTGCCGCGCGGATGCAGGCCCTGGCCGCCCCAGTTGGCGGCGGAAAACAACGGCGTCTTGATCTTGTCCCATTGCGGCGAGCGGTCGCGGTGATACTGGTCGTCGAGCGGATGCGCCAGAATTTGCCCGCCGAAATCGACGCGGTTCTTGGCGAGCTGTTCTTCCGATAGAGTTTCCGGGCCGCACACCAGTTCGCCATGCACGCGGCTGCGCTTGCCGCGCTCGCCGGCGCCGTACTGCACGGTCTTGACCTGCATGTCGAACCAGTTTTCCCAGAAGGTCGACAGCATGCCGCCATGATGCGTCATGTCGCGGTACCAGTCTGCCGAACCTTCCCAGATGCACATGGCGGCAAGATGCGGCGGCTGCAGCGAGGCGACGTGCCACTGGTTCATGGCCAGATAGGAAATGCCGTTCAGCCCGACCTTGCCGCTCGACCACGGTTGCACGCCGACCCATTCGATGCAGTCGTAAAAATCTTTCGTCTCGCGCGGCGAGAAATGATCGATGACGCCGGGCGAGCAGCCGCAGCCGCGCGAGTCGACGCGCACGCAGACATAATCGTGCGGTACCCATTTTTCCGGATCGACCACTTCCCAGTTCTGGTATTTGTTGGTCGAACCGGCCGTGACGTCGGGATGCTTCTCGGCCATGATGTTCCAGGCGCTTGGATAGCCGTCCTGGAAGGCGAGGTTCTTGGCGTAAGGTCCGTAGGTAATGAGAACCGGGTAGCGGCCCTCCTTGATGGGGCGAAAGACGTCGGCGCGCAGTTCGAGGCCGTCATCCATCCGGATCGGCACGTTCCAGTCGATGCGCATGCCGTCGCGGATTTCGCTGCGTTCCTGCAACCCCATCGCCGCCTCCGTCTATTTGACTTTTGTGCGCTTGAATTTCGCCATCTTCTCCAGCACGGCGCAAACCGCGGCGGTGTCCTTGGCGCCTAACCCTGCCTTCATCGCCTTGAGGTAGATCGGCTTCGACGCATCGAACATCGGCGTCTTCACCTTGATCTTTCTGGCGTAGTCGCCGATCACCTGCATATCCTTGTCCCAGATGTCGATCTTCATGGTGACGTCGTCGTATTTGCCCTTCACCATCATCGGCGCGCGCAATTCGAACACGCGCGAATTGCCGGCGCCGGCGCTGATGAGATCGAAGATCGCCTGGGCCGGCAGTCCGGCCTTCATGCCGAGCACCATCGCTTCGGCGGAGGCAACGTTGTTGATGGCGACCAGCAGATTGGCGACGTACTTCATCTTGCTGCCATTGCCGAATTCGCCGACGTCATAGATCTTGCGGCCGAAATCTTCGAACATCGGCTTGAGCTTCTTGATCGTTGCCGTATCGCCGCTGGCGTAGAACACCAGGTCGCCGGTGCGCGCCTGCGAACCGGTGCCGCTGACCGGGGTGTCGAGCATTTTGTGACCGGCCTTGGCAAAAGCCTTCTGCGCTTTCTCCTTGTCGGCAATGGTGAAGGTGCTCATCTCGACGATTGTTTTGCCCTTGAGCTTTGCGGCGGCGATGTCGCGCGCGACGTCCATCAGCGCTTGCGGCTTCGGCAGGCTGGTCAGCACCGTCGGCGCCTGCGCGGCGACTTCGGCGGGACTGGCGGCGATCTCGACGCCTTCGGCTTGCGCTTCCTTGCGGCGCGCGGCGCTCAGGTCATAACCGACGACGCGCCAGCGGGCCTTGACCAGATTGCGGGCGAACGAACCGCCCATGATGCCTAGGCCGATGACGCCGACCGTGCCTTTTTTCTTTTTCGCTTTCGCCATCTGAACGTTTCCCCCGCGCGTAAATTTGCTGACTGCGGTCTTAATCGCTTGCACCGGGACCTGTCGAGTCGGGTCGCGTGCGATC
>CAMBQQ010000013.1 GCA_945870035.1 Rhizobium sp. Q54
GAGGGAAAAGGCAGCTTGTGCCACCCTCAACAGGACGCCGGGTGCATACGGCGGAGCCGCACCGGCGTCAGATCATCTGCCAATTGCCCGCCGATCCGCGCGGGCTAACGATCACGCAGCAAAAACGCTATTGTTCGAGGTGCCCTTACATCAATCCCGGCTACCAGCCCGGCCGCTTCCCGATCATCGGCGCCGGCGAACTGCCGTTCCTGATCGCCAACGGCAAGGCCGGCTCGCAGGCGCTCGACGCCTGGTACCGCAAATACGCCGACAAGGAGATGAAGGACGCCAAATTCTGCCTCGCCTTCGTGCACGATCCGGGCACGTTCCACTCCAAGGCCAAGAAGATCATGGTGCCGGCCGACATCAAGGGCATGAAAATCCGCCCGGCGCACGCCACCATGGCGACCTTCGTGACGCAGCTCGGCGGCACCAACGTGCAATCGAGCGCGCCGGAAGTGCGCGACATTCTCGAGAAGGGCGTCGCCGACGCGGTGACCTTCCCGTGGGGCTCGATCCCGCTGTTCGGCATCGACAAGGTGACCAAGTATCACATGGAAGTGCCGCTCTATGTGACCACCTTCGCCTTCGTCTTCAACAAGGACAAATACGCGCAGATGTCGGCGGCGCAGAAGAAGGTGATCGACAATCACTGCACCAACGAATGGGCGCTGAAAGTGGCGGCGAACTGGGCCGACTTCGAGCATGCCGGCATCGGCAAGCTCAAGGCCGATTCGGCGCATGAGGTCTACGCCATCACGCCGGCGCAACTGGCCGAGTGGAAGACCGCGGCGCAGCCGCTGGAAAAAACCTGGGCCGACAACGTCAAGAAGGCCGGCGGCGACAGCGCGGCCATCATGAAAGAGCTCAAGGCCGAGCTGACCAAGTTCAAAGCGGCCTATTGATGCAAGGTCCAACGGGGACACGCGGTCCCGTCGATCGATTTATCGATCTGATCGAGGTGACGGCGGCGGGATTTCTCGCCGTCGTCACCTTGCTCACTTTCGTGTCGGTGCTGCTGCGCTATTTTTTCGCCTGGGCGATCCCCGACAGCTATGACTTCACCCGCCTGCTTCTCGGCATCGTCATCTTCTGGGGCATCGCGGTGGCGAGCTATCGCGGCGATCATATCAGCGTCGACCTCCTGTGGTCGGCATCGCCACCGTGGGCGAAGCGGACGATGGATGTGTTTTCCGCCATCGTGACTTTGGTGGCCATGGCCGCCTTCACCTGGATGTTCGCCCTCAAGGTCCTCGGCACCCGCGCCGACAATGTCGGCACCTTCGACCTGCGCCAGCCGGTCTGGATCTATTACGCCGTCGCCTGGATCGGGCTTGGCTCTGCGGTGCTGCTGCTCGTCGTGCGCACCTTCCGCCTCGTCACCGCGCCGGAAAAACTGACGACGGCGCGCGATCCGCAAGTTCTGGAATAAGGCTGCCGTTATGAGTTCCGATGCTATCGCCGCCACCGGGTTTATCGCGCTGTTCGTGTTGATGATGCTGCGCGTGCCGGTCGGCATCGCCATGGGTCTCGTCGGCGTGCTCGGCTTTGGCTACATCAACGGTGACATCGGACCGGCGTTGCGGCTGCTGGCGCAATCGCCGATCCGCACCGCCACCGACGCCGAATTCGCCGTCATCCCGTTGTTCCTGCTGATGGGCGCCTTCGCCTCGGCCTCCGGCATGAGCCGCGAACTGTTCCGCGCCTCGAATACGTTTCTCGGTCATTTCAAGGGCGGCCTCGGCATCGCCACCATCGCCGCCTGCGGCGGCTTCGCCGCGATCTGCGGCTCGTCGGTCGCCACCGCCGCCACCTTCTCCAAGGTCGCCTATCCGGAGATGCGCGCACACGGCTATCCGCAAAGCTTCGCTACCGGCGTCATCGCCGCCGGCGGCTCGCTCGGCATCATGATTCCGCCCTCGACCGTGCTGGCCATCTACGGACTGATCACCGAGCAAGACATCGGAAAACTGTTCATTGCCGCGATCATCCCGGGAATTATCGCCGTCGCCATGTATATCGCGACCATCAATATCATCGCCTACCTGCGCCCGAATTTCCTGCCGTCGACGCCACGTCATTCCTGGGCGGAACGCTTCGAGGCACTGCGCAATATCTGGGCAGTGGCGCTGCTGTTTGTGTTCGTCATCGGCGGCATCTATGGCGGCCTGTTCACGGCGACCGAAGCGGCCGGCATGGGCGCGGCCGGCGCCTTAATCATTTCGGTGGCGCGGCGAAGTCTGTCGCGCGAGGATTTCTGGAAGGCTTTGATCGAATCGCTGCGCACCACCGCGTCGGTCTTCACCATCCTGATCGGCGCGCTGATTTTCGGTTACTTCCTCACCATCACCCAGACGCCACAGAAGCTGACCGAATTTCTCACCGGGCTCGGCCTCGGCTCTTACGGCGTTTTGGCGCTGATCATGCTGATGTATCTGGTGCTTGGCTGCCTGATGGACGCGATGGCGATGATCATCCTGACCATCCCGATCGTGTTCCCGGTGGTCAAGGCGCTCGGCTTCGACCCGATCTGGTTCGGCGTCATCATCGTCATGACGGTCGAACTCGGCCTGATCCATCCGCCGGTCGGCATGAACGTCTTCGTCATCAAGAGCGTCATCAAGGACGTCAAGCTATCGACGATTTTCTATGGCGTGATGCCCTTCGTCCTGACCGACATCCTGCGGCTCATCATCCTGATCGCCTTCCCGATTCTGGCGCTCTGGCTGCCCTCGCATATGTAGGCTCGGTCCGACTGACTTCGTTTCCTTTACGGCAAACAGGATAATCGCGTGTTCACAGCAGGTACGGCCTTTCTCGAAGCTCTCAAGGAGGCCGGCGTCTCCTATATTTTCGCCAATCTCGGCAGCGACCATCCGGCCATTGTCGAGTCGGTCGCCGAGGGCAGAGCGAGCGGCCGCGGCTTCCCGACGATGCTGACCTGCCCGAATGAAATGGTGGCGCTGTCCGCCGCGCATGGCTATGCGCAGGTGACCGGGCAAGCGCAGGCCGTCATCGTCCATGTCGAATGCGGCACCCAGGCGCTCGGTGGCGCCGTGCACAATGCGCTGCGCGGCCGCGTGCCGGTGCTGATTTTCGCCGGCGCCACGCCCTACACGCAGGAAGGCGAACTGAAGGGGTCGCGCAACGAATGGATCCAATGGATCCAGGACATTGCCGACCAGCGCGGCATCGTCCGCAATTACGGCAAGTTCGACTATGAATTCCGCACCGGCCGCAACATCAAGCAGGTGACGCACCGGGCGATGCAGCTGGCCAAGAGCGATCCGAAGGGCCCGGTCTATCTCGTCGGCGCGCGCGAGGTGATGGAGGAAGACGTCACGCCGGTCGCCATCGACATGGCCGAATGGCCGGCGATCGCGCCGCTGCCGCTGCGCGCCAGCGACGCCACCGAACTCGCACAGGCGCTCAACGGCGCCAAGCGGCCGCTGGTGGTGACGAGCGCTGTCGGCCGCAATGCCGTCGCCGTCCCCGAACTTATCAAACTATGCCAACGCCTCGGCATCGGCGTGCTGGAACAGTCACCGGTGTGCATGAACTATCCGCCGGAAGATGCGCTGTATCTCGGCAACCGCTGGAGCGAGCCCTATCAGGAACCGGCGCTGGCCGACGCCGACGTCGTGCTGGTGCTCGACTCGGACGCGCCCTGGGTTCCGGCGGTCAGCAAACCATCGCCGGGCGCCAAGGTTTTCCATATCGACGTCGATCCGCTCAAGCTCGACATTCCGTTGTGGTACTTCAAGGCGCAGCGCGTGTTCCAGGCCGATTGCGCCACCGCTCTGGCGCAGATCAACGATACGCTCGACGGCATGACCATCGATGCCGCCAAAGCCAAAGAGCGCAAGGCGCATTACGGCAAGGTGCATGAGGCGCTGGCGGCGCAATGGAACGAGCGCGAACAGGAAACCGGCATTGTCACGCCAGAATCCTTCACCGCCGCCTTGCGCAAACATATCGGCGACGACGCCATCATCCTGTCCGAGTCGATCACCAACTACCCGACCGTCATCAACCATTTGCGGCCATCGAAGCCGGGCTCTTATTTCCTCAGCGGCGGCTCGTCGCTCGGCTGGCACGGCGGCGCCGCCATCGGCGCCAAGCTGGCGTGCCCGGACCGGCTGGTGGTCGCGTTCAGCGGCGACGGCTCCTACATGTTTTCGGTGCCGTCCTCGGTGCACTGGATGGCGCGCAAATACCACACGCCGTTCCTGCAAATTATCTACAACAATGGCGGCTGGCGCTCGCCGAAAATGTCGACGCTCGCCGTTCATCCCGATGGCTATGCCAGCCGCGCCAACGAGATCGGCGTCGAGTTCGATCCGGCGCCCGATCATGCCGCCATTGCCGCCGCCGCCGGCGGCGCTTTCGCGCGCAAGATCGATAAGCCGGAGGACGTGGAAGCCGCCATCATTGAGGCCTTGCGTGCGGTGCGCGAGGAAAAGCGCTGCGCGGTGCTCGACGTGCGGGTGCCGCATCTTTAAGACCCGATATGAGACGCTGCGCCGCAGTCCGGCGGCTTGGCGACCGTTATAGAGTGAAACAAACCTGGGGGAGGAAGACATGAACGTATCGCTTCTGATCAACGGCGCCGATGTCGCCGCGATCGACAAAAAGACTTTCGACCGGCTCGACCCGTTCACCGGCAGCGTCGCCAGCACCTCGCCGGCCGGCAAGGTTGCCGACGTCAACGCCGCCTGCGACGCCGCCGCCGCCGCGTTTCCGGCCTGGTCGGAAACCGGCCCGAACGAACGGCGCAAGCTGCTGCTGAAGGCGGCCGACCTGCTCGAAGCGAAAACGCCCGAGTTCATCAAGCTGACCATGGAAGAAACCGGCGCGACCGGGCCATGGGGCGGCTTCAACGTCATGTTCGCCGCCAAGATTCTGCGCGAAGCTGCCTGCATGACCACCATGATCCATGGCGAGGTCATTCCGTCAGACAAGCCGGGCTGCATGTCGATGGCGATCCGGCAGCCGGCCGGCGTCTGCGTCGGCATTGCGCCGTGGAATGCACCGGTCATTCTCGGCGTGCGCTCGGTGGCGATGCCGCTCGCCTGCGGCAACACCGTGGTGATGAAGGCGTCGGAAACCTGCCCCGCCACCCATATGCTGATCGGCAAGGTGTTGCAGGAAGCCGGCATTCCGAAGGGCGTCATCAACGTCGTCACTCATTCGCGCGAGGACGCGCCGCAGGTGGTCGAGGCGCTGATCGCGCATCCGGCCGTGCGCCGCATCAACTTCACCGGCTCGAGCCATGTCGGCCGCATCGTCGCGCAGATCGCGGCGAAACATCTCAAGCCGGTGCTGCTCGAACTCGGCGGCAAGGCGCCGCTGCTGGTGCTCGACGACGCCAATATCGACGACGCGGTGAACGGCGCAGCGTTCGGCGCCTTCATGCATATGGGCCAGATCTGTATGTCGACCGAGCGCATCGTCGTCGACAACAAGATCGCCGACGACTTCGTCGGCAAGCTCGCCGCCAAGGCGAACGGCCTGCCCTTCGGCGATCCGCGCGGCAAAGTCGTGCTCGGCTCGCTGGTCAGCGAGCATTCCGCCAACCGGATGCAGGAGCTGCTTGACGATGCCGTCAGCAAAGGTGCCAAGCTGGTCGCCGGCGGCAAGCGCGACGGCACCGCCTGGTCGGCAACATTGCTCGACCACGTCAACCCGCAGATGAAGATCTACCGCGAGGAATCGTTCGGTCCGGTGAAGAGCATCATCCGTGTCGATGGCGACGACGAAGCGGTCAGCATCGCCAACGACACCGAATACGGTCTGTCGTCCGCCGTGTTCAGCCAGAACATCCAGCGCGCCATGGCGGTGGCCAAGCGCATCCAGTCCGGCATTTGCCACATCAACGGCCCGACGGTGAACGACGAGCCGCAGATGCCGTTCGGCGGCACCAAGGATTCCGGTTACGGGCGCTTCGGCGGTGTCGGTGCGATTGCCGAATTCACCGAACTGCGCTGGATCACCATCGAGAGCCACCAGCACTATCCGTTCTGATTTTTCCGTCGCAGCGTTTGCGCTCCCTCCCCCTGAAAGGGGGAGGGTCGGGGTGGGGGTCGCATGCGCTCAATGACCCCCACCCGCCCACCTTGCTTCGCAAGGCGGGCGACCTCCCCCTTACAGGGGGAGGTGAAGAAAGCGGCTCCGTTGTCAGCCCCGCGCCCGTCGCGTAGAACACCCGGAAAATCAGTATTCGCCGCATGCTTTGGCGCGGACGACGTTTTCGTGGGACGAAACAAATGAGCGCGACGCCGACGACCGGGCCCCGGCCTGCCATTGCCGCCGAGGCGTTTTTGCGCGCACTCGCCGACCACGGCGTCGATTACATGTTCGCCAATCCCGGCACCGATTTCCCGCCGATCGTCGAAGCCTTCAGCCGCGCCAAGAAGACCAACGCCAAGGTGCCGCTGCCGGTGCTGGTGCCGCACGAGAACCTCGCGGTCGCCATGGCGCATGGCGCGCATCTGATGAACGGACGACCGCAGGCGGTGATGGTGCATGTCAATGTCGGCACCGCCAACACCATCAACAACCTCACCAACCTGTCGCGCGACCGCGTGCCGCTCATTCTCGCCGCCGGCCGCACGCCGATCACCGAGAAGGGCACGTTCGGTTCGCGCTCGCGGCCGATTCACTGGGCGCAGGAAATGTTCGACCAGGCCGGCATGGTGCGCGAACTGGTGAAGTGGGATTACGAACTGCGAACGCCGGGTCAGGTCGGCGACGTCGTCGCGCGTTCGGTCGAGGTGGCGATGGCGCATCCGCGCGGGCCGGTCTATCTGGTGCTGCCGCGCGAGCCGTTGTCGGCGCCGGTCGCCGAGCCGATCGCGCCGATCAAGCCGCGCGCCGCCGCCGCGCGCGTGCATCCCGATCCGAAAGCCATCGCGACGTTGGCGGAATGGATCGCCGGCGCCGAGCGGCCTTTGATCATTACCTCGGTGCTGCCGTCGGACGCGGTGCGTGCGCTCGCCGCTGTGGCCGAGCGCTGCGCCATTCCGGTGATCACGCACAATCCGCGCAGCGTCTGCCTGCCGTCGAGCCATCCGATGCATTTCGGCTATGAGCCGGGCGCGCTGCTCGCCGATGCCGATTTGGTGATTGCGCTTGAGTCGGATGTGCCGTGGATGCCGCATCTGCAAAATCCGCCGGCCGGCGCGCGCATCGTCCATGTCGGCGAGGATCCGTTCTTCGTGCGCTATCCGATGCGCTCGTTCCCCTGCGATCTCGCGGTGCAGGCCGGCGTCGTCAATGCGCTGGAGGCGTTGGAAAGCGCGGTTGGTTCACGCCTGCAAGCGGCGGAGGCGCGGATTTCGGCGCGGCGCACGCGGCTGGCCGAGCGCATGCAGAAGCGGCGCGCGCAACTGGCCAAGGATTCGGCCGTGGGCGAGACGATTTCGCCGGCCTATTTGTCGCGCGCCATCGGCGAATGCGTCGGCGAGGATGCCGTCATTTTCAACGAATACCCGCTGCGCGCCGACCACTGTCCGCGAGAAAAGCCCGGCACCCTGTATGCGCTGGGCCCGGCCGGCGGCCTCGGCTGGGGCTTAGGGGCCGCGCTCGGCGCCAAGCTCGCCGCGCCCGACAAGCTCATCGTCGCGACGCTCGGCGACGGCGCCTACATGTTCTCCAATCCGACCGTGGGCCACTGGGTGGCCGAGAGGCACAACCTGCCCATCCTGACCATCGTCTTCAACAACAGCCGCTACGGCGCCGTTCGCAACTCGACTTTGGCGATGTTCAAGGACGGCGTATCCGGCGAAACCGACGGCCGCGAACTGGCCGACCTCGATCCGGCGCCGCCCTATGACGAAATGGCGAAGGCGCAGGGCGCACACGCCGAGCGCGTGGAAAATCCGGCCGATCTGCCGGCGGCGCTGGCGCGGGCCCGCGATGCGGTGGTCAACGACAAGCGCCAGGCGCTGCTCAATGTCATAACCCCGTACTAAACGCTGGCCGCGGCCGACACAGCACGATAACAAGTCGCAAAGATATTGACGGAGAGTTCCCATGCGCATCGACGCCTATACCCATTTCATGCCGAGCCGGATGTTCAAGATTCTGGTTGACAGCGGCTATCCGGATATCGGCAAGCGCATGCGCGAAGTGCCGTGCATCCACGATCTCGATATCCGCAAGAAAGTGGTCGACACGTTTCCGGACTACGCGCAGATTTTGTCCTTCGCCATGCCGCCGCTGGAAGTGTTCGCCAAAGGCGACGGCGCCAAGGTCGAGGAATATGCCCGGCTGATCAACGACGAACTCGCCGAGATTATCGCCAAGGATAAAGGCCATTTCCCCGGCTGGGTGGCGCAGGGCGCGCTCGGTGCTGCCGACGCCGGCGTTGCCGAGGCGCAGCGCGCGATCAAGAACGGTGCGCTCGGCGTGCAGATTTACACCAACGTGGCCGGCGTGCCGCTCGACGATCCGAAGTTCGAGCCGTTCTTCGCCGCGATGGAAAAACTCGACAAACCGATCTGGCTGCACCCGGCACGCAATGCCAGCATTCCGGACTACGCCAGCGAAAAGACGTCCAAGTACGAAATCTGGTGGACCTTCGGCTGGTCCTACGAAACCGCCGCCGCGATGGCGCGGCTGGTGTTCTCCAAGCTGATGGACAAGTATCCGAAACTCAAGATCATCACCCACCACTTCGGCGGCATCGTGCCGATGCTGGAAGGCCGCATCGGCCCCGGCTGGGACCAGCTCGGTTCACGCACCTCGGGCGAAGACCTCGGCAAATTGCTTGGCGAACTGAAGAAGCGCCCGCTCGATTACTTCAAGCACTCGTTCTACACCGACACCGCGACCTTCTCGTCGGAAGCCGGCATGACGATGGGCCTGTCGTTCTACGATCACGACAAGATCGTGTTCGCCTCCGACTGTCCGTTCGATCCGGAAAAGGGCACAATGTACACGCGCGACGCGCTGCGCTTTCTTGAAGCGGCCAACATCTCCAAGGCCGAGCGCGAAGCGATCGCCTACGGCAATCTTGAGCGGATTACAGGCACCAAGCTGGTTAAATAAAAGATGGCTGACCGCCTTCCTGTCATTATTGCCGGCGCTGGGCCGACCGGCCTGATGTGCGCACTGGCCTTGCGCAAGCAAGGCATTCCCGTCGTGCTGTGCGAAGCCGAGCCGGCGCTGACGCATGATCTGCGCGCCGGCTCGTTTCATCCGCCGACTTTGGAGATGATGGCGCCATACGGCATCACCGACAAGATGCACGAGACCGGCCTGAAGGTGCAGCGCTGGCAGATCCGCAACCGGCCCGGCGATCTGGTCGCCGAGTTCGACCTCGGCCTGCTCAAGGACATCACGCCCTATCCGTATCGGCTGCATCTCGAGCAGCACCGGCTGACACCGATCCAGCTCGATATCCTGCAGCGAGACAAGGACATCGAGATCAATTTCGGCCATGCACTAACTGGCTTCACGCAAGACTCGGATGGTGTCGCGGTGACCTTCGCCACTAAAAGCGGCGAGCGCACCATCAAGGGCTCATGGCTGATCGGCGCCGACGGCGGCCGCAGCGTGGTGCGCAAGGGTCTCGATGTCGAATTCGAAGGCTTCACCTGGCCGGAATTGTTCGTGGTCGTCAGCACGCCCTACGATTTCGCGCAGCACGGCTTCACGCTGAATTGCTACATCGCCGACCCGGTCGAATGGGGCGCGCTGTTCAAGGTGCCGGATGACGGCCCGCCCGGACTTTGGCGGCTGGCTTATCCGGTCAATCCGGAAGAAAGCGAAGAGACGCTGCTGGCGCCGCAGCGCGTCGAGGATGCGCTGCAACGGCTGGTGCCGACGGGCAAACCTTACGACATCCGCTACAAGAGCACCTACCGCGTGCACCAGCGCGTCGCCTCGTCGTTCCGCGCCGGCCGGGTGCTGCTCGCAGGAGACGCCGCGCATCTTAACAATCCGCTCGGCGGCTTCGGCCTCAACAGCGGCATTCACGACGCCATCAATCTTAGCGACAAGCTCGCCCGCCACTGGCATGGCGAGCCGGAAAGTCTGCTCGATTTGTATTCGCGCCAGCGCCGCTCCGCCACCATCGAGCAGGTGCAGGCCATGTCGATCCGCAACAAGCAGACCATGGAAGAGCGCGACCCCGCCGTGCAGCGCAAGCGGCTCGAGGAACTTGTCGCGGTCGCGAACGACCCCGAAAAAGCGCGCCAGCATCTGCTCAATACCTCGATGATTTCGGGGCTGAAGCGGGCGAACGAGGTGGCGTAATCCGCACGCGCTTACTTATCCCTCCCCGGTCACGGGGAGGGTCCGACACGAAGTGTCGGGGGTGGGGCGATGCAAGACGCATGGATGACCCCACCCGACCCGCCTTCGCTATTCGCTACGGCGGGCCACCCTCCCCTTTCAGGGGAGGGATAAGGAAGTATCGGGGACGAACGGAGGTTATTGCGCGGCAGAGGGTTTAATCACCGCACCCAAGTGCGCTAGCCTCCGGCCCATGTCCCTGACCAACACAATCGGCCTCGACGAACCGGAAACCCCGCCCGAAAACAGCGGGCCGACGCATGACGGCAACGGCAATCTGTCTCCCAGCGCGACCGGCGAAGCCGGGCGCCTAAGCCCTATGCTGGAGCAGTACATCGAGATCAAGGCCAACAATCCGGACTCGCTTTTGTTCTACCGGATGGGCGATTTCTACGAGCTATTCTTCGAAGACGCCGAGGTGGCGAGCCGCGCGCTCGGCATCGTCTTGACCAAGCGCGGCAAGCATCAGGGCCAGGACATCCCGATGTGCGGGGTGCCGATCCACCGCTCCGACGAATATCTGCACCGGCTGATCGCGCTCGGCCATCGCGTCGCGGTCTGCGAACAGCTCGAAGACCCGGCCGAAGCGAAAAAGCGCGGCTCCAAGAGCGTGGTGCGGCGCGACGTGGTGCGGCTGGTGACGCCCGGCACCTTGACCGAAGACACCTTGCTCGATGCCAAGCGCAACAATTATCTTCTTGCCATTGCCCGCGCGCGCTTGTCGTCGGTCGACAGCGAAGCGCGCTTCGGCCTGGCCTGGATCGACATCTCGACCGGCGAATTCCGCATCACCGAATGCGACCGCGTTTCGCTCTCCGCCGAAATCGCGCGGCTAGAGCCGAGCGAAATTCTGGTGTCGGACGCACTTTATGCGGACGCCGATCTGGTGCCGACCTGGCGCGAATTGCCGGCGGTGACGCCCATGACGCGCGACGTGTTCGACGGCGCCACCGCCGAGCGGCGGCTGACGTCGTTCTTCGCGGTGGCCACGAGCGAAGCTTTCGGCCTGATGACCCGGCTGGAACTGACCGCCGCGGCGGCCTGCGTCACCTATGTCGAGCGCACGCAAATCGGCCAGCGCCCGCCTTTGTCGCCGCCGTTGCGCGAAGCCGCGTCCGCTACCATGGCGATCGATCAGGCGACGCGCGGCAATCTCGAGCTGATGCGCACATTGTCCGGCGAGCGGCGCGGCTCGCTGCTCGATTGCATCGACCGCACCGTGACCTCGGCCGGTTCGCGCTTGCTGGCGCAGCGGCTGGCGGCGCCGCTCACCGATGTGACCGCGATTGCCGCGCGGCTCGATGCGGTGGCGTGCTTCGTCAGTGACGTCGGCGCACGCGCCGAAACGCGGTCGCGCCTGCAGGCGGCGCCGGATCTGGCCCGCGCGCTGTCGCGCATTGCCTTGCAGCGCGGCGGGCCGCGCGACCTCGCCACCATTCGCGATGGCGTGCGCGCGGCGAGCGACCTCGCCGGCACGCTTGGCAAGCTGAAAGATATTCCCGCCGAAATCGCCGAAGCGCTCACGCTATGCCGCAAGCCGGACGCCACGCTCGCCGCTGAACTCGCCCGCGCGCTCGGCGACGAACTGCCTTTAATCAAGCGCGACGGCGGTTTCGTACGGGAAGGATATGACACAGCGCTCGACGAGACGCGCTCGCTGCGCGACGAATCGCGCCGCGTCGTGGCCGCCTTGCAGGCGCGCTATGCCGACGAGACCGGCGTCAAGGGCCTGAAGATCCGGCACAACAACGTGCTCGGCTATTTCGTCGAAGTCACCGCACAGCACGCCGACAAGCTCACGGCGCCGCCGCTCAATGCCACCTTCATTCACCGCCAGACGCTCGCCGGCCAGGTGCGCTTCACCTCGACCGAACTCGGCGAGCTGGAAGCCAAGATTGCCAGCGCCGCCGATCGTTCGCTCGGGCTTGAGCTGGAGATTTTCGAAAAGCTTGCCGGCGCGGTGATCGCGCAAGGTGCGGCAATCAAGCAATGCGCCGAGGCGCTGGCGCGGCTAGACGCAGCGTCGGCGCTGGGTGCGCTCGCCGCCGAGCGCAGTTATGCCCGGCCACTGGTCGACGACTCGCCTGCCTTCACTATCGAAGGCGGCCGTCATCCGGTGGTCGAGCAGGCGCTGGCGCGCGACGGCACGCCCTTTGTGGCGAACGATAGTGATTTGTCGCCGCCGCCGGAGATGGATGCCGGCCGCATCTGGCTGATCACCGGCCCGAACATGGCCGGCAAATCGACTTTCCTGCGGCAGAACGCGCTGATCGCGATCATGGCGCAGATGGGCTCCTATGTGCCGGCGAAGTCGGCGCATATCGGCATCGTCGATCGATTGTTTTCGCGCGTCGGCGCCGCCGACGATCTGGCGCGCGGCCGTTCGACCTTCATGGTCGAGATGGTCGAGACCGCGGCGATCCTCAATCAGGCGGGACAGCGCGCGCTGGTCATCCTCGATGAAATCGGCCGCGGCACCGCGACTTTCGACGGCCTGTCGATTGCCTGGGCGGCGGTCGAGCATCTGCACGACATCAACAAATGCCGCGCGCTCTTTGCCACGCATTTCCACGAACTCACCGCGCTGTCGGCGCGGCTCAATCGCCTGCACAATGTCACCGTCAAGGTGAAGGAGTGGAAAGGCGATGTCGTGTTCCTGCACGAAGTGGCGCCGGGCGCCGCCGACCGCTCCTACGGCATCCAGGTCGCCAAGCTCGCCGGTCTGCCGGGAAGCGTGATCGAGCGCGCCAAACTGGTGCTGGCCAAGCTCGAGCAGGAAGACCGCGCCGCGCCGAAAGGCTTTGAGGACTTGCCGCTGTTCGCCACGCCATACCGCGCGCCGCAAGCGGTGCAGGATGCGGCGCATGAATTGCTGGTGGCCGCGGTCGCCGCGCTCAATCCGGACGAGATGTCGCCGCGCGAAGCAATGGAAGCGATCTATGCGCTGAAGGCGAAGCTGGACGATGGCGGAGAGAAATAGCGCCGGCAACCGTCGGACAGTTGGCCTTTCAATTGGCCTTTTGCAAAAGCCCTGGCAGCAATTCCAGTTTCGGCAGCGGCACCGCCGGCCTGGGTGTCTCGTATTTGACTTCACGATTAACCGGAATCTCTGCGAACGGCAGCCGGTTGATCTTGACCTTGCTTGCCCAGGCGTCGAACGAACGCCAGTCCACCCGCTGGCTCGCTAAGGCGGCTTCGTAGCCCTGCCACCATTCCTTATACATGCCGCCGATATAGGCGTGCGAAACCAGAATGAGATCTGAAAGCCCGCTCGCCAGCACCTTGTCGACAACCGTGCCGAAGTCCGCTCCCGTTGAACCGCGCGCCCACAGACTGTAATCGCACAACGAGCCGGAACCCATCTCGGCGAAGGGAACATTGGAAACCGAAATGACCTTGGCTTTATACTCCCGCGGCGCGTAAACCGTTGCCAGCGCGCCAGCGGTGCCGCGGCCAAGCACATACTCGATGCCGAGCGCATCGGCCGCGCGCAATGTGTTCTCGTCATAAGCGAAATACCGGCTGCCGAAGACGCGCATCGGCTTGTGGATGATGCGCTCGACCGCCGCCTTCTCCTCGCGCATTAGCGCCAGTTGCTCGTCGTATGGCACGTCCCAGTACGCCTTCTGCGCGTGCACCCCCGAGATCGTATAGCCTTTGCCGGCCAGCCGCGCGAAATCGTCGGAAAACTCCTGAAGGACGTTCTGTTGCACCTGGATCAGCGCGCTCAAGCCACGTTTATCGAGTTCGCGCTCCCAATGGCGGATGCCGTCGATTTTCTCGAATTCGATCAGCATGACGAGGCCATTGGTCGGCGCCTGCGCCCGCGCGATGCCGGCGACGCCGGTCGCGGCAACAGCGGCGGCGGCCAATCCTATAAGAAAGCGAAACGCGCGCGGTCTTGGCAGCATAGGCTCACCCCGTCGGATTTCGGGGAACTATCGGCTTCTTCGCGACGCCCGCTTTGATCTGGCTCAAGCCTGCAATCGGCTTCTCGCCCGTTGCCGCCGCCACAGCCAAAGCGCGCCGTTCCACGAAATGCCAATGGCCAGCCCCACCGCGTAAGACCACCACACGCCGATGACCTCGGCCAGCTGATGCACGGCATAAAGGCTGAGAAACAGGCCGACGAATGGCGCTTGCACATGCGCCGCCACACTGGCCGCGGCCGGGCCGCCGACACGCAGATGCAGAATAATGAAGAACGAACTCATCGCCACCGGGAAGAAAGCGAAGACGCCGGAGAAATACGAGCCGATCGTCGAACTTAAAGTCGTGACGATGAGCACGCACAAGGTCACCACCGCGACGCGCCAGACGACGTCGCGCGCCGTCAAGTCGACCCGCGGCTTGACCTTGCCGTCGCCGAGAAAGCGGACCGCGGCATAAATGGTGATCGGGAAGACAATGACATTCAACAGCAGCGCGCCCTCCGCGCTCCAGTCGATCAGGCGCGAGCCGAACGCGCCGCCAAACCACACGACGAATGCGCCGCCAAGACTCGCCACCAGGCCGTGCCGCTGCGCCAGCGCGGCGTAGGTCAAGGCGAACACCGCGCAGATCGGCGTGACGATCATGCTGCCGATCATGCTTTGCGCGATGAAAGACGGCGGATGCTCCATGGCCAGGATGATCAGCGCGGCGCCGCCGGCGGTCGGCAGCGAGGCGATCAGCGCGCCGATGAACGGTCCGCTGCGCTCGACGACGATGGAGGCTGCGACGGTAATGCTGACGGTGATCGCTATTTTCAGCGCCAGCGAAAACCAGAACATCGGGTCGGCAAAGAGCGCGCTCATGCCGCGACCAGACGGCGGCGGGCGAAGAAGACAATGAGATTGTAGCCGAACGACACCGCCAGCGTCAGGCTCAGCGCCAGCACGGCGCCGAGCGGATCCGCCGTCAGATTCAGAACAATGCAGGCGACGCCGAAGCCGCTCAGCCCGATGATCGCATTGGCCATCACCGCGGCGGTTGCCGGGCCGCCGACGCGGCGATGCAAGATGAAGATGATGCTGCTCAAGACGATCGGAAACACCGCGAGATTGCCGCTCGCCGCCGGGCCGATGCGATAGCTCAAGGTGACGACGACGCCGACCAGAAGCGCCACCATGGCGGCGCGCATGACGAGGTCATGCCAGCGCGCCTTGACCTGCGGCGCTTTGATGTGACGCAACGGCGCCGTCAGCCATAGCGCCACGCCGAGCACCGCGACGTTCAGGGCAATGGCGATGGGCAGCGACCATGTCGTGTGATTGACGAACCAGGTGAGACAAACCCACAACACCGAAGCGCTGGCCAGGCTGACGGCCAAGGAGCGTTTCTGCGCCAGCAATGCGTAGGTCAGCGCGAACACGACATTGATGGCGTTGCCGACCAGGCTGCCGATGGCGCTTTCGCCGACGAAATGCGCGCCGTGATCGATGGCGAGGAAGATGTAGATCGGCCCGGCGCTGATCGGCAAGGTCGCCACCAGCCCGCCAATCAGCGGGCCGGCGCGCTCGGCCGTCACCGTCGCCGCCAGAAGGAAGGCGGCGGTGACCGCCATGCGTACGATCAACGTGACGGTGAAATAGACTTCCGGGGGCAATCTCTCAGACTTTCGTCATCCGGACATCGACCGGCGGGCCGCTCTTGATGGTCTGGTAGACGACGCAATAACGCTCGGTCAGCTTGAGCAACTGATCGAGTCTGTCCTGCGCGGCGTCGGTGTCGAGATCGAAGCGCAGGCGGATCTGTGCGAAACCGACCGGCGCATCCTTGGCGACGCCGAGCGTGCCGCGGAAATCGAGATCGCCTTCGGCCGAGACCACGCCGTTGCGCAGCGGAATGTCGAGCGCGGTGGCGACCGCCTTCACGGTGACGCCGGCGCAGGCGACGAGCGCTTCCAGCAGCATGTCGCCGGAGCACAGCTCGATGCCGGTGCCGCCGGTCGCCGGATGCAGGCCGGCAATCGCCATGGCGCGGCCGGTTTCCAGCTTGCATGAAATGCCGGGCGCATCGAGCGTGCCCTTGGCCTTGAGGGTGATCATCGCCGCGCCCGGATCGCTCTTGTAGCGTTCCTTGATCGGCGCCTGCATGGCGCGCAGTTCGGTCCCGTCCATCTTCTTTTCCTTATCAAGCCGTCGTGAGAACGACGCGGCCGATCACCTTGCCGGCGCGCAGGTCGTTGAGCGCCTCGTTGACCTCGTCGAGCGGACGTTCGCGCAACGGCACCGGCGGCGCGCCGGTGCGGCTGACCAGTTCGAGCAGTTCCTTCATGTCCGGCAGCGAGCCGACATAGGAGCCCTGGATGGTCATGGCGCGCATTGGCCAGAACGGCGTCGAGATGGTGACGTCGCCGCCGAACAGGCCGACGATGATGATGTTGCCGCCCTTCACCACCAGAGAGTCGATGGCGAGTTTCACGGTGTCGGACGCGCCGACGAAATCGATGATCGACCAGGCGCCGCCATTGGTGGCGGCCTGAATCTGCTTGGCGGCGTCCGGCGCGCGGCCGTCGATGGCCGCAACCGCGCCGGCTTTCAGCGCCGCTTCGCGCTTGGCCGGATCGATGTCGACCATGACCACGCTCTTGCCGCCCATTGCCTTGTGCAAGGCGATCGCCATCAGGCCGAGGCCGCCGGCGCCCATGATCACCACCGGCTCATCCTTGATGACCGGGCCGACTTTCTTGAGCGCGCTGAAAGCGGTGACGCCCGAGCACGCCAGAGGCGCGGCCTGCACCGGCGTCAGTTTGCCGATGTCGAACAAATGGCGCGGATGCGGCACCATGACATGGCTGGCATAGCCGCCGTCCGAGAACACGCCGAGGTTCTTCGGCGTCTTGCAGAGATTCTCCTCGCCGCGTTTGCATACCAGACATGCGCCGCAGCCGATCCACGGATTGGCCAGGCGCACATCGCCGACCTTGACGCCCTTGGCATCCGGCCCGACGGCGACGACTTCGCCGACGTTCTCATGGCCCATGGTCAAAGGCAGATTGATGCCGCGCTCGAGCAACTGCAGACGCTTGCCGCCGCCCAGTTCGTAATAACCGTCCCAGATATGCAGGTCGCTGTGGCAAACGCCGGCCGCCTTGACCTTCAGCAGCACCTCGGTCCCGGTCGGCTCAGGCGTCGGCTTTTCGTTGAGTTGCAGCGGCTCGCCGCAACGGCAGACCTGGAACATCCGCATGGCATTTCTCTCCCGGTTCGATTTGGCCGGGAGAGAACCATATTCCAGCACTTACGTCACCACCAGAAAGCCGCCGCCTCGTTGGCGTCTGATTTCGCCACCGGCTTGAGCGAACGGTCGAGCGCGGCCATGACATGGCGGCGCACACGGTCGAAAGCCGACGACTGGCGCTCGCGCGGGCGCGGCAGGTCGGCGGCAATCTCGTCGAAAATTCGGCCCGGCCGCGGCCGCATCACCATGATGCGATCGGCAAGCACCACGGCCTCGTCGACGTCATGCGTCACCAGAACCAGGATCGGCCGCGTGTCGGCCCAGAGGCCGAGCAGATGGTCCTGCAAATCGACGCGGGTAAAGGCATCGAGCGCCGAAAAAGGCTCGTCAAGCAGCAGCACTTCGGGACGCGGCACCAAAGCGCGGGCAATGGCGACGCGCTGCGCCTGCCCGCCGGACAATTCGCGCGGCCACATATCGGCTTTTTCGCTCAAGCCGACGCGCGTCAACGCCTCGACGACGCGCGCATCGCGTTCAGCCTTCGGCCGGTCTTCAAGACCGAAGCCGACATTGCCGGCGACCGTGAGCCACGGCAGCAGCCTCGGCTCTTGAAAGATGATGCCTATTTTCTCGTGCGGCTTTGTCACCTTCTCGCCGTCGAGCATGACGCGACCCTGGCTCGGCGTGTCGAGGCCGCTGATCGCGCGCAGCAAGGTCGACTTGCCGCAACCCGAGCCGCCGACAATGGCGACGATCTCGCCGGGCCCGACCGAAAGATTGACGGCGTCGAGCGCATGAACGCCGTTCGCATAGGTCTTGCCGACGCCTTCGAGTGTGAGCATGGCGCTAGCCTTCCGCCGCTGGGGATTTGAAACGGTCTTCCCAGCGCAGGAACGGCGCGGTGATGCCGACGATCAGCCAGTCGGTGATCTTGCCGATGACGGCGAAAGCAACAATGGCGGCGACGATCTGCGCCGGCTTGCCGAGCTGCTGGCCATCGACCAGCAAAAAACCAAGACCTTCCGACGCGCCCATGAACTCGGCGGCGACGACGAACATCCAGCCGAGGCCGAGGCCCGAACGCAGCGCAATCACATAAGCCGGCAGCACAGCGGGCAACAGAATGCGGCGAACCATCTTGACGCCCGACAAACGAAAAGCGCGGCCGACTTCGACGATCTTGCGATCGACCGACATCACCGCGCCCATGACGCCGAGATAGACCGGGAAGAACACGCCGACCGCGATCAGGGTCACCTTCGACGCTTCGAAGATGCCGAGCCAGAGAATGAACAACGGCACCCATGCGATCGAGGGAATGGCGCGCAAAGCCTGCAAGCTCGGATCGATGAAGCGGCGCACCAGCAGCGAGTAGCCGGTGATGGCGCCGAGCAAGGTGCCGACAATCACGCCGATGCCGAAGCCGGCCAATACGCGCGCCAAGGTCGCCGCGGCGTGGCGCTGCAATTCGCCGGTTCGCGCGAGTTCCGAGAAGGTCGCGTAAATCACCGATGGCGGAGGCACCAGACGGCCGTTCGAGAAACCGGCGCGCACGGCCAGCTCCCAGCCGACCGCCAGAATCAACGGCAAAATCAGGCCCAAAGCGGGGCCGCGCCAGCGCGTCAAAACGCTTTTGCCAGCCTTTTGCTTCGGCTGCGCCGCCGGTTCGATTGCTGCACTCATGCGCACAAGAGACATTACTTCACCGGCAAAAGGCAAGGGACTCAAACCGAGAGTGTCATTCCGGGGCGTCCGCCCGTCAGCCGGACGAACCCGGAATCCATACTCACAAACCGGGGTTATGAATTCCGGGTTCGCGGCTTTCAGCCGCGCCCCGGAATGACGGCATACTTAGTTCGTCGAGGCCGCGACGTACTGATCGTCGACCAGCTCGTCGAGCGCCTTCTGCACGTTGACGTCGGCCTTGATAACGCCGGCCTGCTGCAGCGCGATGCCGGCCGCCAGGATCGATTCACGCTGCGGCGCGCCGACCTTGCTGTGGGTCAGTTCGGTGCGCTCTTTGAGCTGCTTGTCGACGACGTTGCCGGGAAGCTTGGTGACGGCGATGAAGTCGCGCTTCACTTCGTCGTAATTGTTCAGCGAATATTTGCGCGCCTCTTCGTAGACGGCCAGCACGCGCTTCACCAGGTCGGGATGCTGCTTGGCGAAGTCCTCGCGCACGTTGAGGATGCCCCAGGTATTGGCGGCGGCGTTACGATAGAACAGCCTGGCGCCGTCTTCGATTTCGGCGGCGGCCATCATCGGGTCGAGACCAGCCCAGGCATTGACGTCGCCGCGGATCAGCGCGGTCTTGCCGTCGGCATGCTGCAACAGCACCGGGGTGATGTCCTTCTCGGTCAAGCCGACCGACTGCAAGGCGCGCACCAGGAAGATGTGCGGATCGGTGCCGCGCGTCACCGCGACGCGCTTGCCTTTGAGGTCTTCGATCTTGGCGATCTTGCTGTCCTTGGTCGTGACCAAAGCGGTCCATTCCGGCCGCGAATAGACATAGATCGCCTTGATCGGGTTGCCGTTGATCTTGGCGACCAACGCGGCCGAGCCCGCGGTCGAGCCGAAATCGATCGAACCGGCGTTGAGGAATTCGAGCGCCTTATTGGAGCCGGCCGACTGCACCCAGCGAATGGCGATCTTGTCCTTGGCGAATTCCTTCTCGAGCAGGCCCTTGTCCTTCAACAGGATCGAGACCGGATTGTAGGTCGCCCAGTCGATGGTGATGGTGGACGGCTTGTCGGCGGCATAAAGCGCGCTCGACGGCAGCAGGCCGGCCAGCATGGCCGACGCCAGAATGGAACGGCGGGAAAACAGACGCATCGAAAACTCCTCACGTTACGGGCCGCTCGCCTTGCTGCGACCGCCCCAAGTTGAAAGCGCGAACCGGATGGTCCCCGCCCAGCTCGCGTGAGGGCTTTTCCGCTCCCCGCGCTTTAGCTGCATTTTTTAAGCGCCCGCAAGCTGCACTGCTCAAATCGGCGCTAAGATTATTCTATGAGAAGGCTGTAAATCCGGTCAAACTAATGTTTTTATCTATTTTTGACGTCTTGTTGGAATGGTATTCTCCAGATGGCGTAAAAGCGCCATCTCTGCCGCGCCCGCGTTGCCAAGGTGACTTAACCTGCGGCCTCCGCTATCCCGATGGCCCTATGGCCTCCCCTGTCATCGAGCGCGATTCGCCCAAAGCCGCCCCGGCACCAGCCCGGGCGACGACGGAATTAATCGATACAAAAACGATCGTCGCCGACCTCGAAAAACTCGCCAAGACAATGCGCGGCAACGACGTCGAATTGCGCGCTGCGCTGGCGCAGCGGCTCAAGGCCGCGCTGATTGAGGGCCGCGCCAAGGCGGAAAAGCTGCTGCTCAAGGATCGTCATGGCCGCCGCTGCGCCGAGCGGCTGTGCCGGATGGAAGACGAGATCATCCGCATCCTCTACGACTTCGTGCGCAAGCATCTCTATCCGTCGGAGAACCCGTCCGAGACCGAACACATGGCCGTGGTCGCGACCGGCGGCTATGGCCGCGGATTGCAGGCGCCGGGCTCCGACATCGATCTGTTGTTTCTGCTGCCCTACAAGCAGACCGCCTGGGGCGAGTCGGTCGCCGAAGTGATCCTCTATGCGCTGTGGGACACCGGCCTGAAGGTCGGCCACGCCACGCGCTCTGTCGACGAGTGCATTCGCCAGGCCAAAGGCGACATGACCATCCGCACCGCCATTCTCGAGGCGCGCTTTCTGCTCGGCGACCGCAAGCTGTTCGATGAACTCGTCACAAGATTCGATCAGGACGTGGTGCGCGGTACTGGTAATGAATTCGTCGCCGCCAAGCTCGGCGAGCGCGAAGACCGCCATCGCCGCGGCGGCCAGTCGCGCTATCTGGTCGAGCCGAACGTCAAGGACGGCAAAGGCGGCCTGCGCGACCTGCACACATTGTTCTGGATCGCCAAGTACGTTTATCGCGTGCGCGAGCCGGACGAGCTGATCAAGCGCGGCGTCTTCGACAAACACGAATACGAACTGTTCCGGCGCTGCGAGGACTTCCTCTGGTCGGTGCGCTGCCATTTGCACTTCGTCACCGGCCGCGCCGAGGAACGATTGTCGTTCGACATCCAGCGCGAGATCGCGGTGCGGCTCGGCTATACCGAGCATCCCGGCCAGCAGGATGTCGAGCGCTTCATGAAGCACTACTTCCTCAACGCCAAGGACGTCGGCGACCTGACGGCAATCGTCTGCGCCGAACTGGAAGAGAGCGAAGCCAAGACCGTGCCCGTGCTGTCGCGGGTGATGGCGAAGCTGCGTCCGGTCAAGCGCAAGGCGATCGCCGGCACCGAGGATTTCATCGCCGAGAACAACCGCATCCGCATCGTCAATGGCAGCGTGTTCAGGCGCGATCCGGTCAACCTGATCCGCATCTTCCATCTGGCGCAGAAGCACAATCTGGCGCTGCACCCGGACGCCATGCGAGCCATGACGCGCTCGCTCAAGCTGATCGATCCGAAATTGCGCGACAACGAGGAAGCCAACGCGCTGTTCCTCGATATCCTCACATCCGAGAACGACCCGGAAACCGTGCTGCGCCGCATGAACGAGACCGGCGTGCTCGGCCGTTTCGTGCCGGCCTTCGGCAAGGTCGTGGCGATGATGCAGTTCAACATGTATCACCACTACACGGTGGACGAGCATCTGTTGCGCTGCATTGGTGTCCTCACCGAAATCGAGCGCGGCACCAACAAGGACACTTCGCTCGCCAACGAACTGATCCACAAGATCACCCCGGCGAGCCGCAAGATATTATTCGTGACGATGTTCCTGCACGACATCGCCAAGGGCCGGCCGGAGGATCATTCGATCGCCGGCGCGCGCATCGCGCGGCGCTTCTGCCCGCGGCTTGGCTTTTCCGCTGTCGATACCGAGACGGTGGCCTGGCTGATCGAACAACATCTGGTGATGTCGAGCGTGGCGCAATCGCGCGACCTGTCCGACCGCAAGACCATCGAGAATTTCGCCGCCGTCGTGCAGTCGGTCGAGCGCCTCAAGCTGCTGACCATTCTCACCACCGCCGATATTCGCGCCGTCGGTCCCGGCGTCTGGAACGGCTGGAAGGCGCAGCTTATTCGCACCTTGTATTTCGAGACCGAGCCGGTGCTGACCGGCGGCTTCTCCGAGGTCAATCGGGCGCAGCGTGTCGCCGCGGCGCAGGCCGAATTCCGCGACGCCATGAAGGCGACCGGCTGGCCGCCCGAGCGGGTCGAGGCTTACGCCGCGCAGCTTTATCCGGCCTACTGGCTCAAGGTCGATCTCGAACACAAGCTCGAGCACGCGCATTTCGTGCGCGCCGCCGAGGACGCCGGCAAGAACCTCGCCACCACGATTCGTTTCGCCGCCGACCGCGCGGTGATCGAACTGACCGTGCTGGCGCCGGACCATCCGTGGCTGCTGTCGATCATCGCCGGCGCCTGCTCGATGGCCGGCGGCAACATCGTCGATGCCCAGATCTACACCACCACCGACGGCCGCGCGCTCGATACGATTTCGCTGTCGCGCGAATTCGAACGCGACGACGACGAGGAGCGCCGCGGCAACCGCATCGCCGAATCGATCCAGAAGGCGCTGCGCGGCGAATTGCGGCTGCCCGACGTGGTGGCCAAGCGCGTCGCACCGAAAGGCCGCATCAAGGCCTTCGCGCTGGAGCCCTCCGTCGCCATCAATAACCAGTGGTCGCACCGCTACACGATGGTCGAAGTCACCGGGCTGGACCGCACCGGGCTTCTGTACGAGATGACGGCGACGCTCTCGAAACTCAATCTCAACATCGCCTCGGCCCATGTCGCCACCTTCGGCGAGCGGGTGGTCGACGTGTTCTACGTGACCGACCTGATGGGCGCGCAGATCACCTCGCCGACGCGTCAGGCGGCGATCAAGCGGGCGCTGATCGCGCTGTTCGCCAAGCCGGAAAAATCGGGCAAAGCCGCCTGACGACTCAGACGCGAACGGCCTATAGTCAAGGTATGCGCGTGCGGACCCAAGGTTCGGCTCTCTTCTCGGTCGTGTGTCTGGCGCTTTGCATCGGCAACGCGCCGGCGCGCGCCGAGGCGCGTCTCAACGCCCATTTCAAGATTTCGATGGTCGGGGTCTCGATCGGCCAGTTGTCCTGGACGGTCGATATCGGCGCCGGCAATTACACGACGGCGGCCAATGGCAAGGCCAGCGGTGCATTAAGCGTGCTGGTCAATGGCGAGGGCCGTGTGGCAACGCGCGGCATTATCGACAGCGACCGGCTGCGGCCGACGTTCTTCTCGGCCAATCTGACCGAAGACGGCGAAGTCGCCGGGTTGCAGATGACGTTCGAGAATGGCGGCGTGAAGACGCTGCGGATGGATACGCCGCCGAAGAAAGACGGCCGCATTCCGGTGGGCGAGGCCGACCGCCGCAACGTTGCCGATCCGCTCAGCGCCATGCTGATCGTGGCGCCGCCCGGCGAAAACAATGCGCCGGTTCCGTCGCATTGCGAGCGGGTGCTGTCGATATTCGACGGCCAGCGCCGTTACGACCTGGTGTTGTCGTTCAAGCGGCTCGATGTGCTGAAAGTCGATGCCGGCTATGCCGGGCCGGTTTTGGTCTGTGCCGTCGTGCTCAAACCGATCGCCGGCTATCGCGCCGACAGCGCGCTGGTGAAATATGTCGGCGGCAAGAGCGACATGGAGATCTGGTTCGCGCCGATCACCGGCACCTTGATCATCGCGCCGGCGCGGCTGGTGATGCCGACCATGATCGGCACCTTGGAGATTGCCGCCGACCGATTCGAGGTCACCGCGCTCAAATCGCCGGGCATCGCGCCGGGGACGGCATTGCCGCCGCCGGTCGCGCCCATACCGGCCGAACCGGCCAAATAGACTTCAGGAAACGGCCTCGGTATCGGCCTCGGCTTCGGCGGCCTCAGCCGCGGCCTCTTCGGCTTCCTCAGCCTCGGCCTTGGCGGCTTTGGCGGACTTTTTCTTGGTGGCCTTCTTCTTGGGCGCCGGCGGGTTTTCGGCGGCCAGCTTGGCCTCGGCCTCGTCGCGCGCCAGCCTCAGGGCGCGCAGGCGCTCGGTCTTTTCGCGCATCTGGCGCAGACCGGTCTCATACTCGACCATGGCCTTCTGGCCCTCGACCGCTTGCAGCGCCTTCTTCTTAATGCGGGCTTCGGCACTTTCCGGCGTCCGGGTATCGGCCATAAGAGAACTCCTTTTGGTCAAATCGAGCGAAAACAAGCGTCAAACGTCTATAAACAGGCAGTTTTCGGTCAGAAACGGATTGTTACTAGCGAGATATGGGTGCCGCGGGCGGCAATTGCTAGATGCAGTAGCACGATTAGGGGGCAATTCCTAGAGCTAGGGCTCACTGCGGCGCGTCGAGCGCGCGCCGCAGCCGCCGGATGATGACGCCCCGGGCGCGGTCGTCAGCCGCCGCTTCGATCCGGTCGTTAATGTCGAGCACCAGCTCCGACATCTCATTATGCCAGTCGAGCGCAACCACGGCTTCCGGCATCAGGCGGCGCCGGCGCTTGCCGTCCAGCGGCGTCGGCAGCGCGGTGGTCAGTTCATAGACGTCGTCGAGGATCGGCCGGAATACGTTGGCGGCGGGAACGATGCGCTCGGCGATACGCTCGGCAAGCCCGGACATGGCCGGCTCCTCACCGTGCACGAGAAAGACGCCGCGCTGAATCGGCCGGCGCGCGGCAATCCAGCGCGTCAACTCCGGTCCGTCGGCATGACCTGAATACTCGTCGAGCGTGACGATACGGGCGGCAACCTTGATCTCTTCGCCCTGAATGCGCACGGCCTTGGCGCCGCTCTCAAGAATGCGTCCGAGGGTGCCTTGCGCCTGAAAGCCGGACAGCAGCACCGTGGCGGACTTTTGCCAGAGCCAGCGCTTGAGATGATGCCGGATACGGCCGGCGTCGCACATGCCGCTGCCGGCGATGATGATGTGATAGCCGGTGAACCTGGATATCGCCTTGCTCTCGGGCACCGTCTCGGTGAAACGCAGATGCGGCGACGACAGCGCGCGCGCCACGTCGATGCCGTCATTAAGCGCCGACGCATGCTGGCGAAAAACTTCGGTGGCGCGGATCGCCAAAGGCGAATCGAGGAAGATCGGCGCGGCGGGCACGTCGCCGCTCTCCATCAGATCGACAAGATCGAAAATGAGTTCCTGCGTCCGCTCGACGGCGAAAGCGGGAATCAACAAAGGCCCGGAGACGGCGTGCGCGGCGCGGACCTGTTCGGCCAAATGCGCTAGCCGCGCCGCCGCGGTGATTTCCGGACGGTCGATATGGCCATAAGTCGATTCACAAATCACATAGTCCAGATCGGACGGCGATAATGGGTCCGGTTGCAGCAGCTTCGCATCGGGGCCGACATCGCCGGACATCAGCACGCGCAACGGCGCGCCTTCATGCCCCGCGCCGGAGAACTCGATCTCGATCGACGCCGAGCCGAGCAGATGGCCGGCGTTCCAGTAACGCGCGCGAACGCCCGGCATGGCGTCCACCCATGTTTCGTATTCCACCGGGCGAAACGCGGCGAGCGAAGCCGTCGCATCGGCTTGCGTATAGATCGGGCTGACCTCGTCGCGGCCGCGCGCGGTGTTGCGGCGGTTGAGCACGGCGACTTCCGATTCCTGGATGCTGCCGGCGTCGGGCAGCATGTACGAACACAGATCGATAGTGCCGCGCGTCGCCAGGATCGAACCGTCGAAGCCGTCGCGGATCAATTTCGGCAACAGACCGCTGTGGTCGATATGGGCGTGCGTCAGCAACACGACGCGTATATCGGCCGGGTTAAACGGGAACGCGCCGTAGTTCAGCGCCTTCAGCGTCTTCGAGCCCTGGAACATGCCGCAATCGACCAGCATGCGGCCGGCCGGCGTCTGAAATAAATAACATGAGCCGGTGACGGTGCGGGCTGCGCCGCAGAACTGAATGGTCACGCTCATGCAATGAGTTCCTTATGCAAGGCCTCGGCAAACATCGCATCGAGTTCGATGGCATTGGTCGGATGCGGCACGCTATGGGTCGAGCGGATCGACGAAAGTCCGTTGGCCTTGAAAGACGCCATCATATCCGCCGGAAACAATGCATGCGTGACGATCGCATCGACGGACGCCGCTCCGGCCGCCAGCAAGGCCTTGGCGCAGGCAATCAGGGTGCCGCCGGATGATACGATGTCGTCGACCAGAATGACCGGCCGTTCCTTGAACAGCGCCGGATCGGCAAACGTCAGTTCGACCGAACGGTCGTCATGGCGAACCTTGCGCGCCACCGCATGTTCGACCCCCAGGCGGCCCGCCAGATCGCGCACCCACGGCTCGGATTCGGCATCGGGGCCGACGACGATCGCGCCGGCGGCACGGCCCTGCGCCGCCAGAAACTCAGCAATCGCCGGCATCGCCGACAGGTCCTCGGCTTCGATACCGGCAAAGACGTCCTCGATTTTCCCAGTACGATGCAGATGGGCATCGACGGTGATGACGCGGTCGAAATCGCCCGCGATCAACCGGCCCATGACCTTCTGACTGATCGCCTCGCCTGGATGAAAGGCGGTGTCCTGCCGCATGTAGCAAAGATAGGGCGCCAGCAGCACCAGCCGTTTGGCGCCGCCACGCCGCAGCGCCTCGGCGGCAAACAATAGCGTCAGCAGTTTTTCATTCGGCTGGTCGAGCGAAGCGTAGACGATCGTCGTCGGCGCCGCGGCGCCGACGGTGACGCGCAGTTCGCCATCCGGAAAACGATGAACATCGATTGTGCGTACCGGCACATCCAGCAAAGCCGCGAGCCGCGCGGCGTCATTCGCCGAGGAGGCCAGGCATTGAATGACAGGCCGGTTCACGGCGCGGCCTTGCCGCCGGACGGCGGGCCGACCAGATAGCCGTTATTGGCATTGGCCGCCGCGACCGCCAGTTCATATTGTGATTCTTCGAACGCATAGATGCGGTAGAGCGGCTCGCCTTGCGCGACGCGGTCGCCAATCTTCTTGAACAACCTGATGCCGGCGCCCTTGTCGATCGGCGCGCCGGCGCTGCGCGCCAGCCGGTTGAGGCAGAGGCAATCGATCGAGTCGACAATGCCATCATGCGTCGCCTTGATATCGGCGGTAAAGCTGCCGAGATCGGTGCGGCACCCCGACGGGCCCTGCGCGTCGATGATCTTCTCCATCTGCTTGAGCGCGGCGCCACTGTCGAGCAGTTCGCGGGCGCGGGCGTATCCTTTGCCGCCGCGCAGTTCGGGATCGTATTCAAGCAGGTGGGCAGCCAGCCGCAGCGACTTTTCGCGCAGGTCCCGCGGCGCGTCCGCCGCGTTGCCCAGCACCGCCATCACGTCCTGCGCTTCCAGTACCGGACCGATGCCGTTGCCGATCGGCTGGCGCCCGTCGGTCGTAATCACCTCGACGGCAATGCCGAAATGGTCGCCGACGAATTCGAACAGCTTGCGCAGCCGCATCGCCTCCGCTGCCGTCGTCAGCTTGGCGGAGGGCCCGACCGGCAGGTCGATCAAAAGATGCGTCGAGCCGGCGGCGATCTTCTTCGACATGATCGAGGCCACCATCTGCTCCCGCGTATCGAGACTGAGCGGCCGCTCCACCGAAATGAGAATGTCGTCGGCGGGCGACAGGTTCACATGGCCGCCCCAGACCAGGCAGCCGTGGCAGGCCGCCACCACTTCCTTCATCTCCTCGACGCTGAGATCGACGCGCGCCAGCACTTCCATCGTGTCGGCGGTGCCGGCCGGCGAGGTAATGGCGCGCGACGAGGTTTTCGGAATCGTCAGCCCATGGGCCGCAACGATCGGCACCACGATCATCGAGGTACGGTTGCCGGGAATACCGCCGATGCAATGCTTGTCGACGACGATGGGCCGGTCCCACGTCAACTGCGTGCCGGCCTGCGCCATCGCATGCGCCAAAGCGAGCAGCTCATCGCTGCTCATGAAGCTGGCCGAGCCGACCAGGAAGGCGGCGATTTCCATGTCCGAGTATCGGTAGTGCGTGATGTCGTCGATGATGGCGTCGATCTCGGCCGCGGTGAACGAGCGGCCCTGAATCTTGGCGCGCACCGCATCGAGACTGGCCGGTCTGGCCGCCGGCGTGATGGTGATCGGCGTCCCGGCCGGTTCGCCGAAGCGGCGGAAGGCCGGTTCGGCGAGGCCGATTTCGTCGACCCCGACCAGGCCGTCATCGGTCAGCAGCAGCGTCGCCAGCAGCACCTTCGCATCGCGGCGCAGTTCGACCCGGCTGAAGCCGCGATACACGTCGGCGCGCAGCGCCTTGGACCGGCTCGAGATTACGACCACATTCTCGCGACCGGTATCGAGATTGATGCGCCGGATCTTGAGCTGCGGGCGCGTGGTTCGGGCGGCGGTCATCCGGCGTGTTTCCTGGCAAAATCGCGAAAGAACATAGCATTAGGGGGGCGGCCGCGGTTGATTGAGGTCAAGGGCGGCCACCCCTTAACGACACCTTAAACCCCGCCCGGTAATTTGCCCGAGGACCGGCGGCGTGTGTGGCCGCCGGCATGTGTGTGGATCGCGTAATGGCGCAGGGACGCGGAGGATCTGGCGGCCGCCGGGAGCCGGTATTCGACGTATCGCCCGACGTGCGCGCGGATCCCGCCGATCGTCCGCCCGCCAAACCATCGCCGCGCAAGCCGAAATCGAAACGCAAAAAACGCGGGCCGAAACGCTCGCTGATCGGCCGCGCCGCCTATTGGGCGGCGGTCGCCGGGCTGTGGATCGTCATCGGCGGCGCCGGCACGATCGCCTATGTCGGCGCGCATCTGCCGCCGATCCAATCGCTGGAAATTCCCAAGCGCCCGCCGTCGATCCAGATCGTCGATATGGACGGCCGCGCGCTCGCCCGCCGCGGCGACATGGCCGGCGAAGTGCTGGCGCTCAGAGAAATGCCGGCTTACGTGCCGAAGGCTTTCGTCGCCATCGAGGACCGCCGCTTCTACGACCATTACGGCATAGATCCGTTGGGCATCGCGCGGGCCGTCGTCGCCAACGTTATGCATCGCGGCGTCGCGCAAGGCGGCTCGACGCTGACGCAGCAGCTCGCCAAGAATCTGTTTCTGACGCAGGAGCGCACCCTCACCCGCAAAATGCAGGAGGCGCTGCTGGCGGTGTGGCTGGAGCGCAAATTCTCCAAGACACAGATTCTCGAACTCTATCTCAACCGCGTTTATTTCGGCGCCGGCGCCTATGGCATCGAGCAGGCTTCGCTGCGTTACTTCGGCAAGTCGGCGCGGCAAATGAATGTCGCCGAAGCGGCGATGCTGGCCGGCCTCGTCAAGTCGCCGTCGCGGCTGGCGCCGACGCGCAACTTCAACGCCGCCGAAAAGCGCGCCAGGATCGTGCTCGCCGCGATGGCCGAACTCGGCTTCATCAGCGCCGCCAACGAAAAGATCGCGGTGGCCAAGCCGCCGCGCATCGTCGCGCAAGGCAGCAACGGCGCGGTCAACTACGTCGCCGACTGGATCATGGACGCGCTCAACGACACGCTCGGCCATATCGAGGAAGACCTGATCGTCTACACCACCATCAACGCCAAAATGCAGGCCAGCGCCGAGATTTCGCTAGCCGACGAGCTTTCCGCCAAGGGCGTCAAGGCCGGCATCGAGCAGGGCGCGCTGATTGCGATGACCCCCGATGGCGCGGTACGCGCCATGGTCGGCGGCCGCGACTATGCCGAGAGCCAGTTCAACCGCGCCGTCGCCGCCAAGCGCCAGCCCGGCTCGGCGTTCAAGCCGTTCGTTTATCTCACCGCGCTCGAACACGGCCTGACGCCGGACACGGTGCGCCTCGATGGTCCGGTCAAGGTCAAAGGCTGGTCGCCGGAGAACTATACGCACGAATATTTCGGCCCGGTGACGTTGACCAAAGCGCTGGCGATGTCGCTCAACACCGTGGCAGTGCGCCTGACCATGGAGGTGACGCCGATGGCGGTGATCCGCACCGCCCATCGTCTCGGCATTGCGTCCAGGCTCGAACCGAACGCCTCGATCGCGCTCGGCACGTCGGAAGTCTCGCCGCTCGAACTGGTCGGCGCTTTCGCCACCTTTGCCAATGGCGGCTACGCGGTGATGCCGCATGTCATCGAGCGCGTCACCGGCGCCAAGGGCAAAGAGCTTTATGCGCGCAATCCGCAAGCCCTCGGGCGCGTCGTCGAGGCCCGCTATGTCGGCATGATGAACCAGATGATGCAGGAAACGCTGAGCATGGGCACCGCGCATAAGGCGGCGCTGCCGGGGCGGCCCGCCGCCGGCAAGACCGGCACCTCACAGGATTTCCGCGATGCCTGGTTTGTCGGCTACACCGCCAATCTGGTCACCGGCGTCTGGCTCGGCAATGACGACAATTCGCCGATGAAGAAAGTCACCGGCGGCGGTCTGCCGGTCGATATCTGGAGCCGCTTCATGCGCGATGGCCATCAAAGCGTGCCGGTCGCCGCATTGCCGAGTGCGCCGCGTGAGGGGCTGTTCACAAATCTGTTCGGCGGAGCGCAGACGTCACAAAGCCCAACGCCACCCGCGCCGATTGGCGCCTCGCCCCCGGCGGGACAACAGCAGGCCGCGGGCGGCGCCGGCCTCGATGGCTGGCTGCTCAACAACCTGTTTGGCCGCAGCCGCAACTAACGCATGATCCCGAAAAGTGGGGACCGGTTTTCGTACAAGATCATGCGCAATGTCATGAAGGCTTGATGGCGCGGGCGCGAATGCCGCGCGTCGCGATCCACACCAGCAATGTCGCAACGCCCATGAATGCGACCGCGACCGCGACCGGCCAGGCGTTGTGGCCGAGCAGCGCGCCGACGGTGGCGCCGCATATGGCCGCAACACTCTGTTGAACGAAACCGACCAGCGCCGAAGCAGCCCCCGCGCGTTCCGGAAACGGCGTCATCGCGCCGGCAATCGACTGCGGCAGCACCATGCCGAGACCGCAAAGATAGACGGCAACCGGCAGTATCAGAGATGTCGCCGAGGTAAATCCGAGTGCGACCGCAGCCACCATGCCGATGCCACCGGCAGCAAGCGCGCAGCAGCCGAAGCCGATGGTGCGGTCGAGGCCGAGCTTCATCACCAGCCGGGCCGCCAGATTGGTCCCGATCAGATAACCGATGGCGCTGAGCGCGAAGGCAATGCCGAAACTCATCGGCGTCAAGCCATAGAGATTTTGCAGAACGAAGGACGCACCGGAAATCCACGCGAACAATCCAGCATAGCTGCCGGTCGCCAGCGCCATGTAGGACAGATAGGCCGGGTTGCCGGCGACGACGCGATATGACCGCAGCATCGAGGCCGGCGAAACCGGCTCGGCGGCGCGCTGCTTGAGCGTTTCCGGCAACACCAGCCAGATGGTCGCAACGCCGGCGATGCCGACGACGAGCAGCGCAACGAAGTTCGAGCGCCAGCCGAACGCCGTCTGCAAGATGCCGCCGACCACCGGCGCGATGACCGGCGCCAGCGCCATCGCCGAACCCATCACCGACAGTTCGCGACCGGCGCGCGGGCCGGCGTAGAGATCGCGCACGATGGCGCGCGCCACCATGATGCAGCCGGAGCCGCCGAGCGCCTGGAGGAAGCGCGCACCGATCAGCATGTCGATCGAGGTCGACAGCGCGCAGAACAAAGTCGCCGCCGCGAACAGGCCGAGCGCGGCAAGCAGCACCGGCTTGCGGCCATGCCGGTCCGAGATTGGGCCATAGACGATCTGGCCGACGGCGAAGCCGACCAGATAGGTCGAGAGCGTGAGCTGGACCTGCGCCGTGGACGCGGTGAGCGTGCGGGCGATATCCGGCAGCGACGGCATGTACATGTCCGTCGACAGCGGCCCGATCGCGGTCAACGCCGCCAGCAAGGCGGTCAGCGCGAAAGTGTCGGGACGCAGCATGATTGGATTCCAATTTCCGTCATGCCGGGCTTATAGGACGCCGCGTCTAAACGCTACTGCATCCCGTAGCGGTGCAGGTCTGCGCCGTGAGCATCGAGCCAGGCCTTGGCCCGCTTGAAGTCCGGGCAGATGCGCTCAACCTGGCGCCAGAAGGCGCGCGAGTGGTTCATCTCGACCAGATGGGCCGCCTCATGGGCGGCGAGATAGTCGAGCACGTAAGGCGGCGCCAGAATGAGCCGCCACGAATACGACAGCACGCCGGTGGTCGAGCACGACCCCCAGCGGCTCGACTGATCGCGGATCGACACCCGCTTGACGGTGACGCCGAGCGCCGCGGCCGCCTGCTTGCTGGCGGCCTCAAGATCGCGCTTGGCTTGCCGCTTGAGATAATCGCGCACGCGCCGCGCAACATGCGGACCGGCGCCGGCGACGCAGAGAAGTTGCGCGCCATCGCTGCCTGCTTCGATCCAGGCCGTGCCGCGCGCATGCGGACGATGCTCGATACGATGGTCGATCCCGCGCAGCGGCAACACCGCGCCATCGGCGAAAGGCAAAGGCTGCGGCAGGCGCTGCAAGCGCGCCGCCATCCAGGCGCCGTGCTTCTCGGCGAATTCGCGCGCCTGTTTGAGGCTGCCGCGCGGCGGCAACGTCAGCACGACTTCGCGCCGAGCCGAATGGATGCGCAAGGTGTAGCGCCGGGCCAGCCGGTTGCGGCGCAGCTGGACGAGATAGACCTCGCCGTCGAAGGCGACGGTAATGGCCGACGGCTCGCTGGTGCGGCGAGAGAATAAAGCGCGCAGGGCCAGGGACATCTTTAATCCGGGTGCGACTCAATGACGTGGCGCGAGTGTGCCACAAGTCATCGCCACCGTCATTCCGGGTGCGCGTTTACGAGCGCCGCGGAATGACAGTCACTTGCGCTTCTTGCCGCCGCCGTGGCCGCCATTATGCGACAGCGCAAAATCGGCGATGCGCGGCTGGATTTCCGAGCGGAACCGCGAGCCATTGAACACGCCGTAATGGCCGACGCCGAGTTGCATGTAATGCACCTTGTCCTCGGCGGGGATTTTCGAACAGAGCTTGTGCGCCGCTTCGGTCTGGCCGACGCCGGAAATGTCGTCGTGCTCGCCTTCCACCGTCATCAGCGCGACGCGGCGGATCTTGCTCGGATCGATGCGGCGGCCACGGTGCATCATTTCGCCCTTCGGCAGCGAATGCTTGATGAACACGGTATCGACGGTTTGCAGATAGAACTCGGCCGACAGATCCATCACCGCCAGATATTCGTCGTAGAAATCGCGGTGCTTGGTCGCGGAATCGCCGTCGCCCTTGACCAGATGGCGGAACAAATCGCGGTGCGCCTCGAGGTGGCGATCGAGATTCATCGACATGAAGCCGGTGAGCTGGAGAAAGCCCGGATAGACATCGCGCATGACGCCGGGATGCGGAAACGGCACCTTGGTGATGACGTGGCTGCGGAACCACTCGATGCCCTTCGATTCGGCGAGCTTGTTGACGGAGGTCGACTTGATGCGCGTGTCGATCGGCCCGCCCATCAAGGTCATCGAATGCGGCACGTAGGGATCGTTGTCGGCTTCCATCAGCGCGACGGCGGCGAGCACCGGCACCGACGGCTGGCACACCGCGACGACATGCGCGTCGCCTTCCATCATGTGCAGCATGGAGATGATGTAGTCGATGTAGTCGTCGAGATCGAAACGGCCTTCCGCCACCGGTACCGAACGCGCATTGCGCCAGTCGGTGATGTAGACCTCGTGATTGGGCAGGAACGCTTCGACCGTGCCGCGCAGCAGCGTTGCGTAGTGGCCCGACATCGGCGCGACGATCAGCATCTTCGGCTGCGGCCGCTTCGGAATGTGTTTGAAGACGCGCTCGAAGTGCAGCAGCCGGCAGAACGGCCGCTCCCACACCGTATTGATGCGCACCGGCACGCGCTCGCCGCCGACGACGGTATCCTCGATGCCCCATTCCGGCCGTCCGTAACGGCGGGTCGAGCGCTCGAACAATTCCATCGCCGCGGCGACCGACTTGCCATAGGTGGTGTGTGCCAGCGGGTTGATCGGATTTTTGAAGAACAGCTTGGTGGCGTCGGCGAAGGCGCGCGACGGATCGAGCGCGGCGTGGCCCATTTCGTACAGCCAATACATCGGCGTCGCCATCAACGCGCTGCGTTCGCCGGACAGCGTCGCCGCTCCGTCAAATTCACCAATCGGCATAGGCTTCGGTCCCGGCTTTCGCTGCGCTGCGGCAGACTGTCGTTTTTCACTCATACCGTCAACTTAACGCCCAACTCCTTTGAATCGTCTTACGATCCACAAAATAAAGCGAAACCAAGTACTTAGATACCTAGTCGGCGCCCTGCAACAGGGTCCCCTGGGTCCGCGCGCTGGTCAAAAGCCTGAGGAAAGCGAATACCGCGAGCGCGAACAGCACCACGTTAAAGGCCAGGGCTTCAAGCATCAGGTCGGCGCGGAAGACATGGTCGATCAACAGCGCCCGCATGCCCTCGAAGACATAGGTCGGCGGCAGGCTCCAGGCGACATATTGCAGCCAGCCCGGCAGCACCGCGACCGGGTAATAGACGCAGGTCAGCGGCAGAAACAAAAACATGATGGTCCAGGCCATGCTCTCGGCGCCCAGACCGTTGCGCAGCAAAAGCCCGGCAACGAAGATGCCGATCGCCCAGCTCGTCAGAATCAAATTGACGAAGAAGGCGGCGAGCGCCAGCCCCATCGACCACAGATTGAAGCCGAAGAAGGCGATGGCGAGGAACGTCACCGGGATCATGCCGATCGACAGCCGCACGATGCTCATGATCATCAGGGCCGAGATGAATTCGGCCGGCCGCAGCGGCGACATCATCAGGTTACCGAGATTGCGCGCCCACATTTCCTCGAGAAACGAAATCGAGAAGCCGAGTTGGCCGCGAAACAGAATGTCCCACAGCAGCACCGCGCCGATGAAGACGCCGGCGGCATTGGCAAAGTAGCCGGAGTTCTGCGAGACATAGGTTTGCAGGAAGCCCCACATCAGCATCTGCACGGCCGGCCAGTAAACCAGATCGAGCAGACGCGGCCAGGACGAGATCAGCAGATACCAATAGCGCCGCACCATCGCCGCGGTGCGGTTGAAGGAGAATTCAAAAGCGGAGGGGGTCATGCCATCACCTCGCGATCCCGGCCGCGCGCGACGTCAAGGAACACATCCTCCAGCGTCTCGCGGCTGTAGCGAGTCAAAAGTCGCGCCGGCGTATCGTCATCCTCGACGCGGCCTTTCTTCATGATGATGACCCGCTCGCACATGCGCTCGACCTCGTTCATGTTGTGCGAGGCGAGCAAAATGGTGGCGCCGGTCTCGGCGCGGTAGCGCTCGAGATGGGTGCGCACCCAGTCCGCCGTGTCGGGATCGAGCGAGGCGGTCGGCTCGTCGAGCAGCAGTACGTCGGGCTTGTTCAACAGCGACTTGGCCAGCGACACCCGCGTCTTCTGCCCGGCCGACAATTTGCCGGCGGGACGATCGAGAAAATCCGCCAGATCGAGATCGGCGGCGAGTTGCGCAATGCGGCCGGCGATATCGGCCACGCCGTAAAGCTGCGCAAAGACCGACAGGTTCTGCCGCACGGTCAGCCGCATCGGCATGTCGACATAGGGGCTTTCGAAATTCATCCGGTGCAAAACACGATAACGCTGCTTCGGCATTTGCGCGCCCAGCACTGACACGCTGCCTTCGGTCGGCGAGACCAGCCCCATGATCATGGCGATGGTCGTGGTCTTGCCGGCGCCATTGCCGCCGAGCAGGCCGGTGATGCTGCCGGGCGGAAGCTGGAACGAAATGCCGTCGACGGCGGTCGCCGCTTTGTAACGCTTGACCAGTTTGTCGACGGCGATCGCGGCGGGTGATTCAAGGTCCATGATGGCCCAGATGTGACGCTCCGTTGCGTCAAGCGCAAGGGCTTCCGCTCCACGACGCGACCTTGTGGGCAATTGGTGCCGGCCGCCGCGAACCGCTACACTCCGGGCCATGCCCGCCCTTGGCCCCGCCGACAGCAACCGACCCCGCAACGTACACCCGCGCCGCAATGTGCGGCTCGACACTTTGGTGCGGCTGCGCTGGCTGGCGGTGATCGGCCAGAGCACCGCAGTGCTGGTGGTCCATGTCGGCCTGGATTTCGAGCTGCCGATCTGGGCCTGCCTCGCCGTGATCGCGATGTCGGCCTGGCTCAACATCGCGCTGCGGCTGCGCTTTCACCTGACCCAGCGTCTCGATCCTGACCGCGCCGCCTGGCTGCTGGCATTCGACATCGCCGAACTGGCGGTGCTGATCTTCCTGACCGGCGGCTTGCAGAACCCGTTCGCCTTCCTGTTTCTCGGGCCGGTGCTTCTGTCGGCGACCGCACTGCCGCCGCGCTTCACCATCATGCTGGGCGCGTTCGCGATCGCCTGCTCCACCGTGCTGGTGTTCGCGCATTATCCGCTGCCATGGGACAACGAGGACCCGCTGTCGCTGCCGCCGATCTACATGATGGGCGTCTGGCTCTCGATCCTGCTGGCGATCGGATTCATCGGCGTCTATGCGTGGCAGATCACCGAGGAATCGCGCCAGCTCGCCGACGCGCTGGCGGCGACCGAACTGGTTCTGACTCGCGAGCAACATCTGTCGCAGCTCGACGGGCTGGCGGCCGCCGCGGCGCACGAACTCGGCACGCCGCTGTCGACCATTTCGGTGATCGCCAAGGAGCTGGAGAACGCGATTCCCGCCGACGCGCCGCACGGCGAGGACGTGCGGCTGCTGCGCTCGCAAGCGACGCGCTGCCGCGACATTCTCGCCAAGCTGACCGAACTGTCGTCGAGCGGCGAACCGTTCGACCGCACGCCGCTGACGTCGCTGATCGAGGAAGTGGTCGCGCCGCACCGCAATTTCGGCGTCGATATCAACGTCACCGTACCGGTAGACCGCAGCATCGAGCCAGTCGGCGCGCGAAATCCGGCGATCCTGTACGGCCTCGGCAATCTCCTGGAAAACGCCGTCGATTTTGCCCGAGAACGCGTCGATGTCGTGGCCGACTGGGACAGCGAAACCATCCAGGTGTCGATCAGCGATGACGGGCCGGGCTTCGCGCCGGACATTCTCGACCGCATCGGCGAGCCTTACGTCACCAGCCGCCGCCGCAAAAAGGGTAAAAACGCTTTA
Organism: Rhizobium sp. Q54; assembly: GCA_945870035.1. Classification (GTDB taxonomy): domain Bacteria; phylum Pseudomonadota; class Alphaproteobacteria; order Rhizobiales; family Xanthobacteraceae; genus Pseudolabrys. Next base: position 37,609 of record CAMBQQ010000013.1, read on the forward strand.
CCGGAAGACGACGACGAGCCGACCGGGCTGGGGCTGGGCTTCTTCATCGCCAAGACACTATTGGAACGGTCCGGCGCCTCGCTGGCCTTTTCCAACCGCGGCCTGCCCGAAGGCGGCGCCATCATCACTTTGCGCTGGAATCGCAGTGAATTCGAGCGGCTGTTGAGTTTCGCGCCGACTTGAATTTGCCGCAGTTCCGGGGCATTTTTCGGTGGTATTTATGCGCTCGACTATTCCTGAAAACCAACAGCAGCGGGTTTAAAACGTGAATCTTGCCGTGAACGAAGCCGCCGAAGCCCCGGTCATGATCGACTATGCCGGAGAGCGCACCGTTCTGGTCGTCGAGGATGACAAGTCGTTTTTGCAGCGGCTGGCCAAGGCGCTGGAGCAGCGCGGCTTCACTGTAACCACTGCCGAATCGGTCGCCGACGGGCTGTTGCAGGTCGAGCGCGCCGCGCCCGCCTTCGCGGTTGTCGATATGCGGCTCGGCGACGGCAACGGCCTCGACGTGATTTCGGCGCTCAAGCGCCGCCGCCCGGAAGCGCGCGGCATCATCCTCACCGGCTACGGCAACATCGCCACCGCGGTGAACGCGGTGAAGCTGGGCGCGGTCGATTATCTGGCCAAGCCGGTCGACGCCGACGACGTCCTCGCCGCGTTGCTCGCGCATGAGAACACCAAGATCGAGCCGCCGGAAAATCCGATGTCGGCCGACCGCGTGCGCTGGGAGCACATCCAGCGCATCTACGAACTGTGCGGCCGCAACGTGTCGGAAACCGCGCGCCGGCTCAACATGCACCGCCGCACCTTGCAGCGGATTTTGGCCAAAAGAGCTCCGCGCTAGTTGTTCGCGTAGCGGGATGCCCGGCACAAGGCCGGGCATGACGGTTGTGGCTAATCCATCACCTCGTAAGGCCCGTTGGGATCGATCAGAGACTGCAAGCGCAGCGCGGCGGCCCGGGCAAACAGCAGCATCATCGATTTGCGCGTCGCCGCGGCGAGGCGATGCTCCGGCGCTTCGCAATGAAACTCCGCGCCGAAATGGTCGGCGACGATGAGCCCTGTGTCCGGCGGGAAAATCTCGCACGGCACCTCCTGCGACGTGGCGAAGAACAGCCGGTCACAATGGGCGCGGTAGTCCTGCCATTTCTGGTCGGCGCGAAAATCGGCCACCGACGACTTGATCTCGACGATCCAGATCGTGCCGCCGGAATCGAGCGCCACCAGATCGGCGCGCCGGCCGGACGGCAGCGGCAATTCGCTGATGACGCTGAAACCATGCGCGAACAACAGCCGCGCCGTGCCGCGCGCCACCGCGAGCGCGGTCTGCGACTGGCGGCCATCGATGGGCACAAGTGTCGGTTTTGCGATGGGCGGCATGATGGGTATAAACTAGCGAACAATCAGCGCGGCGTCAGCAAGAGAAATCCCAATGCCCATCGACTACGAAATAGAATACGACAACCGCGCCCGCGTGCCGGAACATCCGGAAATCTTCGCGCGCTGGCAGCGCGAAACCGACGCCTATCGCGCGGCGTCGCCAAAGGCGCAACTCGGCCTTTCCTACGGACCGTCGCCGCGCCAGACCATCGATCTGTTTCCCGGCAAGGATGCGAAGGCCGACGCGCCGCTCGCCATGTTCATCCACGGCGGCTGGTGGCGCGCGCTGGATCCCAAGATGTTCAGTCAGATGGCGCAAGGCGCCAATGCGCACGGCATCGATGTCGCCGTGGTCGGCTATGACCTTTGCCCGACGGTGTCGATTGCCACCATCATCGAGCAAATGCGCGCCGCGGTATTGACCTTGTGGCGCACGCACAAGAAGCGCGTGATGGTGTACGGCCATTCCGCCGGCGGACATCTTGCCGCCTGCCTGGTGGCGACCGAGTGGACGACGCTCGATCCGACTGCGCCGAACGATCTGGTGCCGGCGGCTTACGCCATTTCCGGCGCGTTCGACCTGACGCCGCTGACGAAGATTTCAGTGAATGCCGATCTCAGGCTCGACGACAAATCCGCCCACGATGTTTCGGTGCTGTACTGGCAGGTGCCGGTCGGCCGCACGCTCGATGCCGTCGTCGGCGGCATCGAATCGTCGGAATTCCTGCGGCAGAGCAAGACCATTGCCGAGGTCTGGCAGGGCACGGCACAAACGCGCTACGAGGAAATTGCCGGTGCCAACCACTTCACGGTGCTCGACCCGCTGACCGACCAAAACAGCGCGATGACGCGCCGCGTCGTCGATCTGGCGCGGCAGACGCAGGCGATCGGGATCTAGAAGAACGCCTGAATGCCGGTCTGCGCGCGGCCGAGGATCAGCGCGTGGATGTCGTGCGTCCCCTCATAGGTGTTGACCGTCTCGAGGTTCGACAGCACGCGCATGACGCCGTATTCGCCGCTGATACCGTTGCCGCCGTGCATGTCGCGCGCGACCCGCGCGATGTCGAGCGCCTTGCCGCAATTGTTGCGCTTCATCAGCGAAATTGACGGCGGCGCAGCGCGGCCCTGCTCGAGCATGCGGCCGAGCCGCAACGCACCGGCCAGGCCCAAGGCGATTTCGGTCTGCATGTCGGCGAGCTTCTTCTGCACCAGCTGATTGGCGGCGAGCGGGCGGTTGAACTGCTTGCGATCAAGCGTGTATTGCCGCGCCGCGTGCCAGCAGAATTCCGCCGCGCCCATCACGCCCCATGAAATGCCGTAGCGCGCATTGTTGAGGCAGCCGAACGGCCCGGCGAGGCCCGAGGCATTCGGCAGCAGATTTTCTTCCGGGATGACGCAGTCGACCAGCACGATTTCGCCGGTGGTCGAGGCGCGCAGCGACAGCTTGCCTTCGATCTTCGGCGTCGAGAAACCTTTGGTGCCGCGCTCGACGATGAAGCCGCGAATGACATTGTCGAGCTTGGCCCAGACCACCGCAACATCGGCGAAGGGCGCGTTCGAGATCCAGGTCTTGGCGCCGTTCAACTTGTAGCCGCCGGCGACCTTCTCGGCGCGCGTTACCATCGAGCCGGGATCGGAGCCGTGATCGGGTTCGGTGAGGCCGAAGCAGCCGACCCATTCGCCGGAGGCGAGTTTTGGCAGATATTTGCGGCGCTGCGTTTCATTGCCGTAGGCATAGATCGGGTGCATCACCAGTGACGACTGCACCGACATGGTCGAGCGATACCCTGAATCGACGCGCTCGAGTTCGCGCGCGATCAGGCCGTAGGCGACATAGCCTAAGCCCGCTCCGCCGTATTCTTCCGGGATGGTGGGCCCGAGCAGGCCGAGCTTGCCCATTTCCGGCAGGTTGTTCGGATCGTGGGTTTCGTTGGCGTAGGCGTCCTTGATGCGCGGCATCAGGTAGCTCTGCGCAAAGCCATGCGCGGTGTCGCGCACCATGCGCTCTTCTTCGGTCAGTTCGAATTCGATGCCGAGCGGGTCTTCCCACTGGAAGTCGCGGTCCTTCAACATTGCGGGCTTGCCCTCGCGCTTTTCGGCCGGCTGCGACATCTGGAACTCTCCTGCGTCTATTTGTGCCGGTCATTATAGACCGGAGCGGGCGGGGGCAAGAGCGGGGATGACAGGGCATGCGACATCGCCCGTATTGTTTGAGGCCCCGGGCAGGCCGCCGTCCTCCCCGCCTTTGCGGGGACAAGCTTTCCCCCTCGAAACATCGAGGGTGTGGCGCGCCAAAAGGCGCTCCAGTGTAGGTGACACCCTGGTTTCCCAAGGTGCCCGCGCCCTTCGGCGCGCCACGGCGGCGTCTTACGGCGGACGGGCCGCGCTTCCGGCGGCTATTGGCCTTCCCGAAGAACCCAGCGATCCATCGCTTGTGGCGGGACCGGTCCGAGCATCGGGCAAGACCAACGGCTTCGCACCGTCAGCCAGCTCCTGGCGGCAGGTCCTAGTGCCTGCGAGCGGAGCCCCGTCACCGCCCGAGCGCATGAGGTGCGTACCCTCACGCCCGCGGGCGCCGCGCCCTGCTCCACCTTCATGACGCCTCATGACAGCGCCCTCGATAAGCAGGATTGAAGCGGTATATAATCAACAGGATTTAATGTTAAGAAGGACTTTTTAGAAGGTCGGCACGATTTTTTGCCCGCCCCGCAATACCCGCCCCCAGCAGATAGCCGGCAATGCAGAGCAGCAGCCCCCAGACATTCAGCCCGAGGTCCACGGCATATTTGCCCGTGCCCAGGGCCAGGAAATCCGGAAATATCCTGAGGCGGCCGAAGGTCTCAGCCGCCCGCAGCACGCCGATGACGACGCCCGGCCAATAAGCGAGATGGAAGCTCAAGGTGCCGGCGGGCTTGATCCACGACAACAGGAAGATCGGCGCCAGGCCCATCACCATGGTGCCGCTGATCGTGGTCGCCGCGATGATCGCCGGGCCGATCTTGTCGCCGAGATAAATGGTCAGCAGCGGCAGATTGCCGATCACGGCCACCAGCAGGATGGCGATGCGCCCGGTGGAGAGCTGACCGAGCGACGGCTCATTGCGTTGCCCGGACCAGTCGCGCGCCGACAATTTGGCGACGCTGGTGAATGTCGAGTCGATGGTCGAGCCGCCGGACAACAGCATGATGCCGTTGAAGGCCAGCATCATCATCAAGCCGAATGACGCCGGCACGCTGACGCTGGGATTGGCGGCGAGCCCGAAGGCCTTGCCGTAAAGGCCGATGAAGCTGAACAGAAAAATAAAGGCGCCGCTCATCACCGTCGCCAGCGCAAAACTCTTGAGCATGTTGCGCGGCGAATTGAGGAAGGCGCGGTCGGTCATGACCGGATCGTGAAACGGATAGGATAGTATCTGCACCAAAGCGAGGCCGCAGAAGGTCAGGCCGGCGCTTTGCGCCGCCGCATCCACGACAGGCAAGCCCTTGCTTTGAAGTCCGGGAAACAATACCGCCAGAACCAGCCCGAGCAGGATGAAAATGACGATGGTCTGGATACGGTCGGTCAACAGGCTGGCGCGCATGCCGCCGGTCCAGGCATAGGACACGGTAAACAGCGTGATCAGAATCGTCGCCAGCCAATAGGCGATGCTGCCTTCGCTGCCGAAGTAAAGCGACATGACCTTAGTATTCGACCACACCTCGTTGAACAGGCGGAAGGCGATGGTCAACAAAAAGGCCTTCGCGCACAGAGGCCCGTATTTGGCGATCAGGAACTCGGACAGCGAGCCGTAGCCGCCGCGCGTGCGGATAAAATAGATCGCGGCGCCGGCGACGGCAAAGCTGAGATAATAGATCGTATAGCCGATGCCGCCGGTGACGCCGAAGGCGAAAGACAGATCGGCAGCGTTGGCGATCGACTTGGCGAAGACCCAGGTGATCGCCGCACTCATGGCGACGAGCCAGATGCTTGGCGGAGCGCCGGCGTCGCTGCGCCCGTCGAAGAACTGCGGCGAGTTGACCCGGCGCGGCGTCGCCCACCATGTCACCGCGCAGTAAGCGACGAGGATCGCCCAGGGCGCGATAGTTGGCGCCAGCGTATCGGACATCGAATTCCCCCGCCTTAAGTCTCAGTGATGGCCCGCGTCGATAAAGTTCGCAGGCAGCGGGGTCAAAGCACGATAACGCGAGAAAGAGTTGCTCGACTTGCAAAGGCCGCCAACAAAAAACCCCGCCGGTTGCCCGGCGGGGTTTTGCAACGCCAATGAAAAAGCAGAAGCTAGATCGCTTCCTTGAGGCCCTTGGCGGCGCGGAAGGCGACCTTCTTCGATGCCTTGATCTTGATCGCTTCGCCGGTGGCCGGATTGCGGCCCATGCGGGCGGCGCGCTTGCGGACCTGGAGGATGCCGAGGCCGGCGATCTTCACCCGCTCGCCCTTTTTCAGGTGCTTGGTGATCATCGCGATCAGGTCATCGAACATGTCCTGGCTGGCGCGCTTGGTGAGTTCGTGCTGTTCCGCGAGCGTCGCCACGAGATGCTTGTTGGTGATCGGCTTGCTGGCCTTCGGTTTCGCGGGCGCGGCCTTTGCGGCGGCTGCTTTTGCCATTTGGAAGTGCTCCTTGAGCGCAAAATGCGCAGGCATTGACCACTATGAGATTCGTCAATTAACGCAAGCTATCTGGCGCATCGCGGGAGGCTTACGCACAGAAAGCTCACATTTTGCTGCACTTGCGGTGTTTCTGAACCGCTTTTTCGGCCGGCCGCATCGACCGTTGCCGCCCCGCACGCTTTGGTCTATTCAAGGCGCACAGGCGCCCGTAGCTCAGCTGGATAGAGCGTTGCCCTCCGAAGCTGTCCGGAAATTAGCGCGCCAGGCCTGCGGACCTTGATAAATCAGCGTTCGAATCTCGACATCCACCCCAATCGGTAGTGAACGGCACTCCCGGGCCACATGAAACTAACGGATGGCACCGGATAGCCGTGAGACGGCTCGCGTCAAATGACCAAATAAGAGTCACCGGAGCGTTTTGGTGGTCGGCCGCTGCCCTGGGATCCTAACCGCAAAATATGGAGTCCACAGGCTTTACAATGAGTCTGGATTCCATCTGATTGCGCTGGGTCACTAATTACACGATGATTTTAAACACGATGATTTTAAACAAGTGAGGTTGGGGAAATGGCAAAGAAGAAGTCGCGTTCAGTTGTGGGAATGATCGGTGAAGCGGTTGAGGACGTTGTGGATGCCGCAAGCGTAGCGGCCACAGGCTCACAGCTCGGCGTGCTTGAATTGGCGGCAGAGGAGGAAATGGAGCCAACACCAGCCAAGAGAAAGCGGAAAGCAAAGGTGGCCCGGAAGAAAAAAAAAGTCATAATGAAATCCAAGAAGAAGACTAAAAAGCGTCGTGTCGTAAAGCGCCCGCATCGCTGACAATCGCCACCTCACCGCGCGTGACGTTGTGGCGCGCAGGTATTCCCAACAGCTAAAATCTGCGGAATGGACCGCTGCCCTCCGAATCTGGAAGGTTTCTTCGGTGACGCTGTTTAATCGCCCTGTTGGATCAAGGACCGCCGGGGTCAACGATAGCCCTTTAGAGCGAAGCGCCACGTTAGCGGCACGAACCGCGCAGCCAACCTCACAGGTTCCGTCATTCATTGCCTTATGCTTCGACTGCGATGAGCAGCCCTGCAAGTCACCCAATCTTCCAGACCCCCGGCCAAGCCAAACAACAATAGAGCGAAACGCGCCATGTCCTCTGTCCCTCGATCGCGCACCTGGGCCGGCATTGCGCTGGCGCTGGCGGCCGCCATTTCTTTCGCGCTCGCCAACACCTCGGCAAGCCTGGCCTATCATAGCGGCAGCAACCCGCTGACCGTAGCAGCGATCCGATTTGTCCTGCCGACGGCTGTGCTGGTCGTCTGGTTACGCTTGCGCGGCGTTCCGATCGGCTTGCCGACACGGGACGGCTGGGTTGCCGTAGCGCTCGGTGCCGTCACCGCCGTCTATACATGGGCGCTACTCAGCGCCATTGGTGCGATCCCGCTGGCGCTGGCGATCCTCGTCTTCTACCTGTTCCCGCTGATCGCCACCGTTATTCTCGGCTTTTGCGGCTGGGAGAAGCTCGGCTGGCAGACGATAACGGCGATCGTGCTCGCTTTTGTCGGCCTTACGCTCGCGCTCGACCCGCGTGGCGGCAATCTCGATATTGCAGGTGCGGCGCTGGCCTTCGTGGCCGCGCTTGGGCTTGGCACCGTCGTCGTCGTCTCCAGCCGCGTCTCCCGCGCCGGCAATTCACGACCAGTGACACTGTATATGGCAGCCGTCGCAAGCATCCTGCTGATCGCGCTCTGCGCTGTGCATGGCGAGTTTGTGCTGCCGAAGACAAGCCTCGGCTGGATCGGCTTTGCCTGCGCTGCCGGGTTCTATGCCTTCGCGATTATCGCCTTCTACATCGCCATATCGATGATCGGCCCAGTGCACGTCGCACTATTGTCCTATGCCGAACCGGTGGCCGCTGCGGGCCTCGGCGTAACCTTGCTCGGCGAGGCGCTGGCGCCGATCCAAATCGCCGGCATTGCGCTGGTCGTCACGACGCTGATCGGTGCGACGTTGTGGCAACCGCGCGCGCATTAAAACGCACTCGGTGACAAGCAAGTCCGAGAGGCCATGAGCGACCGACCCATCCCGCCCCAGCGCGGACCATTGTCCGTTGTTGTCAATAGGCGACAAACCTCGGCGCGACTGGTTTGTCCGCGAAGTGCCATTAACATCGTTCGCTGCAACGCAAAAAGAAGCTCGAAATTAAATAGGCCGCCGTTGAGCGGGACCCTGCGCGAGGGCCAGCAACAGGGCCTGCCGTAGATCGGTGACAGTGTACGGCTTCTGCAAGACAACGACGCCGCTAAGGGTTTCCGTATAATCGGACGATGCACGGCCGGTTGCTAGAATGAAGGGCGTACCGCGAATGACAAGAGCATCGATAACGGGCGCAATACTTCCGTCGGCGAGCGTTCCATCAAGCACAGCGATATCAAGAGGATGGGTCGCGATAAATGCGAGAGCTTCTGTCACCCGCGCGGCATTGCCAATCAGCTCACATTTTAGCTCGGCTAAATGATCTTCAAGAGCCCACAAGATCATAGATTCGTCTTCGGCCACAAAGACGCGCAAACCCGAGAGGGCTATTGGCGGCTCCAATGACGGCTCATCTTGCCGATGCTGCTGGTCCAAAGCCGAGCACTTTCGTTGGCTATTCATGACAATCTGATGCACGCTGGTGCGCGATCAGCAAAAAGGGCCTTTTCTCGGACTTGATCCGGGGTGGGTGCTGGTTTTGCGCTTGAAATGAGGCTCGCGAAGATTATTGGAACCTAACGTCCGTTCGCGTGCTATGTTCCGAATTTGGCCCACGATCCTATCGGCGAGCCGTTACCAGCCCTTGGGTTATGCGGTTATTGGCTGATCAATCGCGCAATTTGCCCTTCGCGTCGCTTCAATTCGGCGAAGGGTCGGCAGGCAGCACGTTGGGACACAAAATTCAAAATGAATGAACCTCAGATTGGGATCGGCCAAATATTCCAAAGTCTCCCCCGAAGCATTCGATTTCATCTCCCGGAATTGTCAGCCCTGGTCCTTCTTGTCGCGATCGGCACACTGGGCTGGATCATCTGGGAATATCGTCGAGCTGTCGATTTGGTGCAGCATACCTTCGAAGTTGAGACAACTATTGAGGCCGTGTTGTCTTTGGATCACGACGCTGAATTGAATAGCCGCAGCTATATCTTCACCGGCGAGGAACTCCACCTGCAGCGCTACGGCGCAACCGAGAACAATATCAAGGTCGAGATGGCGAAGTTACAACGCCTCACGGTCGGTAACCCCGGGCAACAACTTGCGCTCACCCGCCTTAAAAGTAATTTAGAAAACCATTTGGCCGCATTAAACCGGGGCATCGAACTGCGCCGCACAGCCGGCATCGAAGCAGCGTTTTCATTCGTTCAGGGGGGCAGTACTTTTGCGGCCCGGGAAAAGGTTGGTGCCGATATTGCAGAGATGGTGGAGGCCGAGCGCAAGTTGCACCTCAACCGGATTGTTGAAGTGGAGCGGGTGACCGTAGCTGGAGCGATTGTTGCCAGCCTCGCCCTTCTCTTGGTGATCGGTTCAATGGCTGCCTGGATTTGGGGAACGCGCCGTGAAGCTCAGGCGCTACTGGCAACGATAGCCGAACGTGAACTGAATGAGGCGAAAATCCGCCAGATGCTTAAAATGGAGGCCGTGGGCCAGCTGACAGGCGGCCTAGCTCACGATCTCAACAACATGCTTGCGGTCATCATCAGCGGCCTCACCCTCGTTCAAAAACGTCTTAAGGCGGGCGATACGAATGTGATGAAGTTCGTTGATGGGGCAATGGACGGTGCAACCCGCGCAGCGAAACTGACAAATCGGCTCACAGCCTTTTCCCGACAGCAGCCGCTTTCTCCGAAGCCGATTGGTGTCAATCGACTGATAGTTGGCATTTCGGAGATGGTGCAACGGGCCTTGGGCGAGACAATAAAAACCGAAACCGTGCTCAATGCGGGCCTCTGGTCCATCAACGCAGATGCCGGGGAGCTTGAGAATGCGCTTTTGAACCTGTCCGTCAATGCGCGCGACGCGATGCCGGAGGGTGGCAATCTGACCATCGAGACGTCCAATTGCCAAATCGACGAAACCTACGCTCATCGATACGAAATGGTTGCAGGCGACTACGTCCTGATCGCGATGACCGACACGGGCACAGGAATGACAGAGGAAGTTGCCGGCAAAGCGTTCGATCCCTTTTTCACAACTAAAGACGTTGGCAAGGGCACCGGGCTTGGACTGTCGCAGGTTTATGGCTTCGTCAAGCAATCCGGCGGCCATACCAATATCTATTCAGAGCCAGGACATGGCACGACGATAAAAATGTACTTGCCGCGGCTGCGCGACGCGAGCCTTGTGAAAAAGATTGAAGCTGCGAAGGAAGAGACTTTGCCTGATATGCGGAAGGAAAACTCCGCCAACATCATCCTTGTCGTGGAAGACGACGAACGGGTGCGCGAGATGACGGTCGCGTCAGTGCGTGAGCTGGGATATACGGTCATCCATGCGGACGGCGGCAAAAGCGCCCTGGAAAAGCTCGACGCGCATCCCGAAGTCACGATGCTTTTCACGGATATAGTCATGCCGGATATCAGCGGCGAACAGCTGGCTACCGAGGTCTTGCGACGACAACCGGATATCAAGGTTCTGTACACATCTGGGTTTGCGCGCGGCGCGATGGTTCACGGTGGGGAGTTGGCTGATGGAATGGGCTTCATCGCCAAACCGTTCACGCTTGGGCAAGTTTCCGCGAAAATAAGCGCGGTGCTCTCTGGGAAAGCGGCGGCTTAGAGGCTGAGGATTAACGGACTGAAGCAGCCCGAGTTGCATTCTTGCTTGCTGAGCACTTTTGCACAGACTGAACGGACCGACGGGTTCAAAGTCGCTCGATGTCCTTGGCCGACTGGTATCAATACAAAGCCGATCAGAGCGAGCGGCGCGCGAAAGCGGCCACCATTCGAGCCGAGCGCGTTGAGTACGAAGACGCACAAAAAGTCTGGCTTATACTGGCCGCTGAGGCTGAACTAGACGAACTGCGCCAATTCGGAATTTCGTTGAATTGAAAGTGGCCGCCTCAGTTGACGAACCGCGGGGGTGCCGCGCTTTTGGGTGATGCATCTCGATGGTCCGCGGCTGCGGTTTTCAAATCTGGCGCGGCATCGAGGCGTCAGCCAATGTCTTGGATCGCTACAGGGCAAAGACTGGTTTATCGCGGTCGCGCCGCCTAGCATTCCCGCAGACGGTGCGCGGCCCGATCTGCCGCGGCTGATCGCCTTCCGCGTTCCTGGCGATTGCGTAGTCAAGCTTGACGTCGGCACCTGGCACGCGGGGCCGCTCTTTAGTCATGACGAATGCCTGTTCTTTAATCTTGAAAATCTTGACACCAACAAACGCGACTTCGACGCGGCCGAACTACCGAATGAATTCGAGATCGAGGCGTGACAAGATTGCCCGACGCGAAAGGCGGCTGCCAGTTTTCAATTAAGCGGGCACGCCGCCGTTAATGCGGCGCAATGTCCGCTTAGGCAATTCGCGTCATTCACCCCGACGCACAATTTTGTCCGCTAACCGCCGCGTTTAGTGACAAACCAGTACCGGAGTTTTCGTGTGCGTCAGCACCTTGTTTGTCACACTGCCGAGCAAAACAGCAGATAGTCCACTCCGCCCGTGAGATGCCATGACGATGAGATCGCAGCCCTTGTCATTTGCAGCCTTGATTATGGCTTCATAGGGTTGCGCGTCCTCCACCTGAATCGTGTTGCAGGACACGCTGGCCAGCTTGGCCGCCTCCGCAGCGCGTTTCAACACGCTTGTGGCATGTCGCTTAATCTCTTCAGTGCGCTTGCTAATTGCCTCAGGCATCTGCCTCACATTCGATTCTGTAAAGCTGCCGAAGTCGAATGGGGCCTCGACCACGATCACAGATACCCTTGCGGCTATGGATTTCGCCAGCGACAATCCATGCGTCACAGCATGGTCCGCTAGCTCCGAGCCGTCGGTCGGGATGAGAATATGCCGGTACATGCTCCACCTCTCGATTGTTTGATTGTATCGCCAACGCATGCCTTCAGAATGTGATCTTTGGCAAATATTTTAGCTAGCCGAGTTGGGAGATCGGGCTATTGAGACAAATCAATTGATCCGCCCAGCGCCGCTAGCTTACCCGCCCGCGCCATTCATCGCGCTCACCCGGCAGAGCAGCCATGCAGCAAATTGAGGTGTCCTCAGTGGGGCCAGCGCCGGATGTCTGCTTTCGGGTAACAGCGTGCAACGCCTGATATTGGGGCGGAATCTCCATGACGCGAATGACCCTCATCGACATTAAGGCCGCTGCCGAGGCCGGCGGAAGAAGCATCCCGATACGCGGTGCGCCGCTCCAACAAATATGGTTGCGAATGCGCAAAACAGCCGGATAGCAATCATCAAATACAGCTTTGTGGAACCAAACCTGTGCCCGTGGCGTTGTGTTGGGTTCTGATCGACCGATCAGGAATAACCCTCAGGGATAGCCACCAATGAAAATGACCCTTCCGCTTGCTTGTGCCGCTCTCGCCGCCGCGTTGCTCGCTGCTGCCCCGGCCCTTTCGCAAGCCCCCGGCGTCACGACGGGCATGAATTGCTCCGAGGCAAACATGAAGACCGCGAACGATTCCATGATGAAAATGACAGATGCCACCAAGAAAGCAGCGGTCATGAAGGAAATAGACATGGCCAAGGGCATGATGGCGAAGAAGGATGAGAAGGGCTGCGCGATGCAAATGGACAAAGCCATGGGCATGATGAAATAAATCGAGGAAAGATGGCGACATCCGTCATAAAGTGGCGGATGTCGCGTAACTGTCACTCAGTTAAGTGGATGATGGAAAACATACGCCTCAAACCCGGAAATTAGAGCAAAAAGAGCCTGGGAACGTCGTGGTAGACCATCGGGGCGGCGTGTGCTGTTCTTAAAAAAATATTGCCGAATATAGCTGAGATGGTTTTGACACTTGGGACCCTGGCTACATGGGGAATGCCGGTAAGAGGGAGCCGATCAGATGACCGTCGTCCAGGTTTCTTATTTCTCGGACGTATTGTGCATTTGGGCATATGCCGCGCAGGCTCGTATAGATGCGGTCAAAGAGAAGTTCCGCGACACAGTTCGATTGGACTATCGGTTCTGCTCTGTCTTCGGCGATGCGGCCAGCAAGATCACTTCGGCTTGGCGAGACAAGGGTGAATATACCGGGTTCAATGCGCATTTGCGAACGGTCGCGCGACAGTTCCCGCATATCGAAGTCGATCCGGACATTTGGCTGAAGACGCGCCCGCCGACGTCGGCCAGCGCGCATTTGTTCATGACGGCGGTCCAGCAATGGGAACATGGCTTAGGAGCAGAAGGGCAAAGCGGATCAGCGACATCAATCTTCGATAAGGTGATGTGGGCATTCCGTTGCGGGTTTTTCCGAGATTGTCGCGACATCGCCCGTTGGGATGTTCAATGCGAACTGGCCGAAGCTCTCGGCGTCGATATAAACGCGATTGAAAAAAGCATTCACGCTGGAACCGCCTTTGCCCGGCTGGCCGCGGACTACCAAGACACCGACAAGATGCACATCGAAGGCAGTCCAAGCTTCGTATTGAACGGAGGACGCCAGAAGCTCTACGGGGATGTCGGCTTCCGGATTATTGAAGCAAACATTCAGGAATTATTGCGGACGCCTACTGGAGACCAAACCAGTTGGTGCTGATCGTGGGTTGTTTGACCGAAATTCATTTGCGATGCCTGGAACCAAAGCGGGAATTATGAGTTCAACACCTACCCCCCCGTGTTCGGGCGGCTTGGACCAAGCGGCCGTTCCGGCCTCGCCTTGCGATCCGCATTTGAGGAGATCTAGGCGATGACGAAATTATTTTTGCTAGCAGCAGCAACGGCACTCATGTTGAGCGGACAAGCATCAGCGCAGGACAAGGCGCCGGCTAGTGAAATAAAGCCAATGCTCAACTGCCATCCACCTGCTAACGGCGCACCCGCCTGGGACTCTCAGGCCGTTGAGAAAAGCGCCATTCTGCCGTCTGCCGGCGGGGACACAACGACCGGCGCTGCGTCAACAGCGCAACGCCATGGCTTGTCCGTCGAGGTCCGCACCGATTGTCCGCCGGAATTGAGCGCTCCCGTCGCAAAACCCAAAGACTAATCCGGATATATAAGGGCCTGTGACATGACGAAGCAGAACGATCTCTCCCGCGTTTGGGACATTATCGAGAAGGCGCCCGTCGGCATGCTGACGACGCGATCTTCTGGCGGCCTGCGCGCGCGGCCGCTGGAAGCGCGGGCCGACCGCGACGCCGGAATCATCTGGTTCGTAACCGATGTGCGCGGCGCTAAGGACGACGAGATCGACGCGGCCCATGACATCGGGCTTGCCTTCTACAATTCGGACGGTCGCACTTATCTCTCCATCACCGGCCGTGCTTCCGTAACACGCGACACCGCCAAGGCGAAAGAAGTATGGAAGAAGACTGACGACATCTGGTTGCCGGGCGGGCCGGACGATCCGAATGCTCGCGTGCTTCGCGTAGAGCCAATCACGGCCGAACTGTGGGACGGGCCGTCGAGCGCGGCAGGTGCGGCTTTTGAATTCGCCAAGGCGCGATTGGCCGGCAAGAAACCCAACCTCAGCAAGAATCTAAAAGTCACTGTGCCGATGCGCTGATATTATTCTGATCGTCATTTCCCACGGAAATGTAGGCATTATAATAGTAAAACCGGCAAAGATTTTACACGATTGATCTGTCTGATTGTGAGCGCGGGCCAATCTAGAAAATTATCTCTTAACCCGATGTCTTCAGGAGATTTGTCATGTCTTTAATCCCTAACGCTGCGGCGCGCTCGCTCGCCGTATCCGCGCTCGCGACCTTGAGTCTCGCGACCGTTGCCGAGGCACAGATGTACGGTCAGGGTCAAGGTTCGGGGCCGGGTCAAGGCGGCGGCATGATGGGTGGCGACTGGGGGTGGGGCATGGGTTACGGAATGGGCGGGTTCGGAGGAATCGGCGTGCTTGTGCTCGCTGTGGCCGTCCTGGGTATCGCTGTCATGGCGTTCCGTCGCCGCAGTCCATGACCGTAATTATTCGGGCAACGGACGGAACTGGGCGAGGAAGAGTATTTTGTGAAAGAAGGATATCAAAAAAACAGTATCACGCTGATCGGCGGAATTTCGATGGGCACCGGCGTGATGATCGGCGCCGGAATTTTCGCGCTGACGGGCCAAATTGCCGAGCTCGCGGGTCCCTGGTTTCCGCTCTCCTTCGTCGCGGGCGCGGTCGGCACTAGCCTGAGTGCCTATACCTACATCAAGATGTCGAATGCCTATCCCTCCGCCGGTGGGATAGCGATGATCCTGCAAAAGGCCTATGGCCCTGGGGCAATCGCCGGAGCAGCCGCGCTGTTGATGGCGCTCTCCATGGTGATCAACGAAAGCCTGGTGGCGCGCACGTTTGGAACTTACATCTTGCGGCCGTTTGAATTGGCCAACCAAGATTACCTGGTGCCTGCGCTCGGCGTTGCGCTGATCGTCTTTGCCTATCTCGTCAACATATCCGGGAACCGCTCGGTCGGTGCGTTCGAATTTGTTATGGCGGTTCTGAAAATCGGCGGGATCGCATTATTCGGCGCGGCGGCGCTGTGGGCCGGCGGCGCGAACCTCGCACCCTCCGCCGCCTCAAATTCAATTCCGGTCATGGGGTTCACGGCGTCCATCGCGCTCTCGGTTCTCGCTTTCAAAGGCTTCACGACGATCACCAATAGCGGCGCCGAGATGGTCGATCCGCGCCGCAATGTCGGGCGCGCGATCATCGTCTCCATCGCCATCTGTGTGATTGTCTATCTGCTCGTCGCCTTCGCGGTGCGCGCAAGCCTCACCCTCGACGAGATCGTGGCCGCCAAGGATTATTCGTTGGCGCGCGCAGCGGAGCCGGCATTCGGGCAATATGGAGGGCACCTCGAACAATAGCGTTTTTGCTGCGTGATCGTTAGCCCGCGCGGATCGGCGGGCAATTGGCAGATGATCTGACGCCGGTGCGGCTCCGCCGTATGCACCCGGCGTCCTGTTGAGGGTGGCACAAGCTGCCTTTTCCCTCA
>CAMBQQ010000014.1 GCA_945870035.1 Rhizobium sp. Q54
GCGGATCGCCTTTCGCCGATAGTGCCGCCAGCCGATTATCCGCATCGAAAAATCCGAGCTGCCCCATCGTCAGTCTCCTAGAATCATGCCGTCAGGGCAGCAGACTCGCACGGGGCCGAGGGGCATGCTATTTTTCGAGGTGCCCTATAATCTTTCCGGCGGCACCGGGCTGCACGGTCACCTGCGTCCGGAGCGTTGCGCCGGCGTCGCCTTCATGGAGCGGCAGTTTTTCGGCCGGCTGTCCGCGTCGATTCTGCTGTTCAACAGAGACGGCGGCGTCATGTTCAAGATCTTCGTCGGCCGCGACGACAAGCGCGAATTGCTGGCCGATCAACTGGCGAAATTCCGCGCGCTCGCCGACCGGCTTTGTAAATAATGGCGTCAGCGCGCTTCGACGGCGGCGCGCGCCGATTGCTTTAGCGCAACGCCGCCAGCAATGCCGATGCCGACGACATAGGCCCAGCCATGGGTGAAATCGAACAGATGCGAGTTGAACTGCGAACCGACGATGTTCTGGACCGCCACCACCAGGCCGATCCATCCGGCCGGTCCCCCGATGCGAAACAGCATCAAGTGTGAAAGCCACATGGCGAGCAGCACGGCGATCCCGACAAATCCAAGTTGAATGCCGACAGCAAGCATCTGATTGTGCGGATTGGCCGCGGCTTTCGCGGCCATGCCGGTGCGGCCGGCGGTGGAGCGTTCGAACTGATCGCGGATCGAACCGGTGCCGTGGCCGATGACCGGCGCGGCGGCAATGAAGCCTATCGATTTGGTCCAGAATACCAGGCGTTCGCCGGCCGGCGTTGGCTGTCCGTCGGGGTCAAAGGTCTGGATCTCGTGAATGAATGTCGTCACGCGCGTGCGTAAAAAGCCGGCCGACGGCCAGGCCGCCGCAAGTAGCAGAAGAAACACCGCGCCTGAGGCGATCGTGCCTTTCCAGCCGAACTGGCGGTAGCCGAACAGGACGAGCAGAACCGGTATGAGGACCAGCGAGGTGCGGCTGGTGGCGACATAAAATACATTCGCCACAAACAAAACGGCCGCGGCGGCAAGGATGAGGGCAAAGCCGCGGCGTCCGTCGCGCCAGGCTTGCGCGGCGAAATACAGGACGACAGCCATGCAGAAGGTGAACATGGCGCCTTGCGAAATGTAGTCCTTGACCGGAACGCCGGGCGTTTTCATCGTGCCCGGCTTGAGCAGGTCCGGCCAGGCCAGCAAGATCCACGAGACGACAAGCAGAACCGCGCAGGAGGCGAGAAAGCCGATCAACACGGCGCGCGCGTCGCCGAGGCGCGAAAAAAAGTGCAGCAGGAGTGGAATGTACAAGAACTTGTAGAACGAGCTGAGGCCGCCGAAGCGCTGGCCCCACGTCACATGGGCCCACAGCATGCCGAGAGCGCCGAGCGCGACAAACAGCAGTGGCAGGAAAGCCGCCGGCGTGCGGACGAGGCGGCGCAGCGCGGCGAGGTCGCAGGTCGGCACGCTGGCGATCAGCCACAGTGCGGCGAATATGCCGGTGAGCGATGTCGACCACGGCAGCGATACCGCCAGCGCGACGGCCAGCCAATTGGCGGCTCGCGCGAAGGCATCGCGAACGTGACGGTCGATGTCGATTTTCATGAAGTCATTTCACCGCGATTGGCAGCGCCAAGTCATACTCAATCGTTCGCATAAAGTCACAGCCAGGGCAGCATGCGGGCGTGCCGGCCGCCGACGGCGCGACCGTGGAGCCCGGCCCTGACCCGGCTTGCAAAAGACACTGGGCCCGACTTTGGGCCGCTCCATATCTCATTGATATAATTATATTATTCCCGTTAATGCAACTCATAGAAACCGTTCATGCCGTGAACGCAGAGGCTTGACGTTCATGGCGTGAACGAGGTATCAATCGGCCTATCGGGGCCTCAGCGATCATGCGTAACATTGGCGAACAGGACGTCGAAAACCCGCGAATATTGTTGGGGCTTCTCGACGCTGTCGAACAGAACAAGGCGCAGTCGCAGCGCCATCTGGCGTCCGAACTCGGCATCGCGCTCGGCCTGGTCAACGCCTATATCAAGCGCTGCATCAAGAAGGGACTGGTCAAGGTCCGTCATGCGCCGGCGCGGCGCTACTCCTATTATCTGACGCCGCAAGGCTTCACCGAAAAATCCCGGCTGACGGTCGAGTACCTGTCGTCGTCGTTTGGCTTTTTCCGCGAGGCCAAGACCCATTGCTCGGACTTGCTGCGTCAGGCGAAGGGGCGCGGCGTCCACAAGGTCGTGCTAGTCGGACAATCCGATCTGGCCGAAATCGCCGCTTTGTGTGCGCTCGAGCAGTCGGTCGAGATTGTAGGCCTGGTCCAGCCGGACGCCGGGCAAAGTGTGTTTATCGGCTTTCCGGTCTGGGACAGCGTCGATGACATCGCGGCGCCGTTCGATGCGGTGCTGGTCACGGCCCTGGTCAATTCGCGCGAAGTCTGCGATCTGGCGATCGCCCGCTTCGGCAGCGAGCGCGTGCTGGTGCCGAATTTGCTGCGCGCGAAAAAACGGCGCAACAGCGAGGCGGCGGCATGACCGAAACCGGACATCGCTGGTACGCCGTGCAGTCGCAGCCGAACGCCGAGGCGAAGGCGGCCAATCATCTGCTGCGCCAGGGCTTCGGCGTCTATCTGCCGCGTTATTTGAAGCGCCGCCGCCATGCGCGCAAAGTGGATATGGTGGCCGCGCCGCTGTTCCCGCGTTATTTGTTCGTCGCCATCGATATGGAAACGCAGCGCTGGCGGTCGATCTTTTCGACGGTCGGCGTGTCGCGCCTGGTGTGCAATGGCGAGGTGCCGGCGTCGGTGCCCGATCAGGTGATTGCGACGCTGGAAGAGCGCGAAGACGACAAGGGTTTCGTCCGCCTCGATTTGCCGCCGCCGTTCAAGGCCGGCGACAAGATTACGGTGCTGGACGGCGCATTTACCGACTGTCTCGGTCTGGTTGAAAGCATGCCGGACCGACGTCGTGTTTCGATACTTCTGGATCTGCTCGGCCGCAAGGTGCGCGTCCTTGTCGAATCCGATTCGGTCGCCGCGGCCTAAGGTTTCGCGGAATTGTCATAAATCGGTCCGGGGGGTGTCACCCGGACTGCGGTAGCAATGCGGAGGCGTGAATGCGGTTCGAAAGCCTCCGAGAATGCGAACACCTGATTTCTTCGTTGTCGGCGCGTCCAAATGCGGCACCACAGCGTTGTGCGAGTATCTGGCGGCCAACCCGAGTGTCTGTTTCGCGCGCACCAAAGAACCGCACTTTTATTCCGACGACTTTCCGGGCCAGAAGGCCGACGAGGACTTCGCGGCTTACTGGCGCCGGAACTTCTCCTTTTTCGATCCTGCTAGCCACGTTGCCATCGGCGACGGCTCCGGGACTTACTATATCTCGTCAGTCGCGGTATCGAACATTCTGGCGGCCAATCCCGCGGCGCGGTTCATCTACATGGTGCGGGACCCCGTCGATATGATGGCGTCATGGCACCAGCATGTGCAGTTCGGCATTGGCGAGCCCGCGACGCTCGAAGAGCTTTGGGAAACGCGCAAGCCGGTCATTCGCGAGATCGATTTTCGGTCTGAACTAAAAGCGCGAGAGCACTTCTGGCAGTACCGCGCCCTGGCGAGCCTCGGCACGCGGCTCGAAGAAATGAAAAAGATTATTCCGGCCGAGCAACTGATGGTTATCGTGTTCGATGATTTTATCCGCGATCCGAAGACAACATACGAAAAAGTGCTGGCATTCATCGGCGTGCCGTCCGATGCGCGCACCGCGTTTCCGCAGGTCAATCAGGCGCGCGCGCAACGCAGCTACATGCTCGGCCGATTGAACACCGCCATGCCGCGCTGGCTTATTAATGCCGTGCGTGAGTTCAAGCACCTTGTGGGATTGACGCACGTCTCCATGAATATCCTTGTCAAGCTCAACGCCAAGAAAATCGAACGGCCGCCGTTGACGGAGGCTTTCCGGCAGAAGCTCGTGGCCGAATTCGCGCCGGAAGTGTCGCTGCTCGAAACGCATCTCGGCCGCGACCTGAGCGCCTGGCGCCGGTAAGAAGCGCGATCCCAAACGATCCGATGCCGGTTTTCACCGTCTTCACGCCGACCTTTAATCGGCGTCACACCCTTGGCCGGGTGTACGACAGCCTTTGTGCCCAGACTGTTCGCAACTTCGAATGGCTCGTGATCGATGACGGTTCGACCGACGGCACCGCGGATCTGGTGGCCAAATGGACGCAGGCGGCGGATTTTCCGATCCGCTATTTCCGGCAGCCAAATTCGGGCAAGCACATTGCGCAAAACCGTGCAGTCTCCGAAGCGCGTGGTGAACTATTTGCGCCGCTCGATTCAGATGACGCTTTGCTGCCTCACGCGCTGGAGGCGATCGGCAAGCATTGGAATGAAATTCCCGAGAGTCAGCGCTCACAATATTCCGGCATCGGTTGTCTTTGCTGCGACCAGCACGGCGCCTTGGTCGGCGACCGTTTTCCGGCGAGCCCCTACGATTCCGACAGCCGCGAGATGAATTACGTGCTGCGCGTTGGCGGCGAAAAATGGGCGGTGTGGCGCACCGATCTGCTGCGCGAGGGCCCGTTTCCCGAAATCGCCGGGACGCAGTTCGTGCCCGAGGCTCTCATCGGTCTGCGATTGGCGGGAGCCTACCGGCAACGGTACCTGAACGAAGTGTTTCGCATCTATTACGTCAACGAGCCGGAGAACGGCGAGAAGCTGAGCGACCGCAGCGGTCTGTCCAAAAACGCGCGCGGCCGGCTGTTCTATTATATCTGGCTGCTCAATTACGATCTCGCTTATTTCTGGCGTTCTCCTGTGCCCTTTCTCAAGGCGGCTTTGATGCTGCCGGTGGTCGCCCGTTACGCCGGGCGCCCGTTCCTCGAGGCCTTTGCCGAACTGACCGATCGCCGGGCGCGACTGCTGGTGGCGATGATTTATCCTTTGTCGGTGCCGCTGGCTCTTTACTACCGGGCCAAGGGCTACTGATCTTTTCTTCAAGCGGCAGCGCTGCTGCCGCCAACTCCGAAAGTCTATCGACCATGTTTGCCAGACTTGCCTACGCCGTCCAGCGCGCGTCGAACCGGGGTTTTTTGCCGATGGCAAAAGCTGCCGGTCGTGCGCTGTTGGCCAGCCTCTACCGGACGATGGGCCGGCAATTCGTCCAGCGCCGCGTCAACGACTATCAGATGCTGCTCGACATGAACGACCCGGGCATTTCGCGCGCCTTGATGATGTTCCGCACCCGCGAGATCGATCACAAGGTGATGCTCGAGCGGATCGTGCGCCCAGGCATGCGGATATTCGATATCGGCGGCAACATCGGTTATTATCCGTTGATGGAGCTGGGTCTGCTGCGCGGCACCGGGCAACTCGTTGTCATCGAGCCGCTGCCGCAGAACTTCGCGCTGCTGAAACGCAATCTGGCGCTGAACAATTATGCCGATGTGCCGATGCACCAGGCGGCCTTGTCGAATGAGGCCACCGCGAAGACCTTTCATCTTTCCACGCAGTCGAACCTCGGCACATTCCATCCGTCTGCCACGGGCGACGAAACCCCGACCGGCACGACGCTTGAGGTTGAAACGCTGACGCTGTCGCTGCTGGCCCAGCGCTACGGCGCGCCGGACCTGATGCGGATGGATATCGAGGGTCATGAGGTCGAGGTCATCGGCAGCATGCTCGACGATATCGCCAAAGGCGCTTATGCGCCGATTATCATTTTCGAGACGCACCCGGACCGCTACGGCCCGGACCACGACATGGCCGAGACGCTGAAGCGGCTGTTCGCGCTGGGCTACGGCGCGCCGCTGGTTTCGTCGAGCGATGACGCTTCCACCGCGCGGCTGGCGGCGATGGGATATTCTCCCGGGCAGCGAATCGCCACCGATGCCGTTTACCGGACGTTGTTCGAGAACATCAAGGCGGATGACGCCATCGAACTCATCTGCCACAGCAGTTGCATCCGCACCGCGATGCTGGCCAAACAGCCGTGAACGTCTATCGCCTTCTGTTCGGCGATATCGCCGCGCGCCTCGGCTGGCGTTTTATTGCGATCATTCCATTGATGGCGCTGGTCGGGCTGACCGAGGGCACATCGGTGGCGCTGCTGTTGCCGCTCTTGAGTCGGATCGGCGTCGGCGCCGCCACCAATCAGAGCTTCGCCAGTGTCACGCTTGAAAACATCCTGACCGCGCTTGGTGCGACCGATGTGGTGCGGATTCTGGCCGTCATTGTCGTTGTCGCGACCGCGCAGGCGGCGCTTTACATTTCGCTGAGCTGGTGGACCTCACGATTAGGCCGCCGCTATCAGAGCCAGCGCCAATCCGAACTGTTCCGCGCTTTCGTTCGGGCGCGGTGGAGCTTTCTGACCGCCAGGAAAGCCGGCGAGCTGACCAATGTGATCGTGACCGAAAGCGAACGACTCGGCATTGCTTTCGCCACCGGCCTTTCGATCCTTTCCACCGTGGCGGTGATGGCGGTTTATCTCGTGCTTGCGCTGACCATCGCCTGGCAGATTACCACGGCGCTGGCGATCTTCGCCCTGGTCACGGGGCTGTTGATGTTGAGGCTGTACCGTCGGAGCTACGCGATCGGGCAGGCTTTGGGCCCGCTCAATGCCGAGTTGCAGTCGATGCTGAGCGAGCAGTTCGCCGGTATCAAGATCGTCAAGGCGACCGCCGGCGAGGAAAGGGCGGCGGCCTGGCTCGATCCGCT
This sequence comes from Rhizobium sp. Q54, assembly GCA_945870035.1. Taxonomy (GTDB): domain Bacteria; phylum Pseudomonadota; class Alphaproteobacteria; order Rhizobiales; family Xanthobacteraceae; genus Pseudolabrys. The sequence goes on from CAMBQQ010000014.1 coordinate 6,740, forward strand.
GGTGCGAAAAATCGAACGCGCCAATACGCTGATCAGTTTCACGCCGTTGGCCGTGCGCGGGGTCCTGGAATTTCTGGCGCTGGTCGGTCTGGCAGTCATGCTGGTGCTCGGCAACCAGGGCATGGGCGTGGCGCTGGGCAATGTTCTGGTCGTGCTTGCTCTTTTCGCACGGCTGTTTCCGCGCATCACCACGCTTCAGGCGCAACTGCATTACTTCAACGGTTATGTGCACGCCATCGAAGTGATCAATGCGTTGCAGACCGCCGCCGAAGCCGAAGCCGAACGGCAAGACGCGACGGCTGACAATCTGAGGATCGATCTGCCGGCGACTCTGTCGGTACAAAACCTCCAAGTGGCTTTTGATGAACGCAAGGCGCTGGACAATGTGTCGCTGGCGTTTCCGATGCCCGGCATGCTGGCGATCGTCGGCGGCTCCGGGGCCGGCAAATCGACTTTGGTCCATGCGATGCTGGGCCTGATCGAGCCGAGTGCCGGTTCGATCAAGCTCGGGCCCTACGATCTCGCCTCAACGCCGCTTGGCGCCTGGCGGCGCGCCATCGGCTACGTTCCGCAGGAAACGATCCTCTTTCATGCCTCGGTATGGGACAATCTGACGCTCGCCGATCCGTCTGCGACCGTGGCCGAAGTCGAGACCGCGGCCCGGCGCGCGCATGCTCATGAATTTATCCAGGCGATGCCGCAGGGCTATAAAACAATCATCGGCGATCAAGGCGTCAGAATGTCGGGCGGGCAGCGCCAGCGCCTCGCCATCGCGCGGGCGCTGCTGACCAATCCGACATTGCTTCTGCTTGATGAAGCGATGAGCGCGCTGGACGCGGAATCGGAAGCGGAGCTGTTGCAGACCTTGGAAGAGCTTCGTGGCCAGATGGGAATCATGATTATCGCGCACCGGTTGGCGGCGGTGCGCTCGGCCGACCGGATATGCGTGTTCGAGGCGGGGCGGATTGTCGAATCCGGCACATGGGACGATTTGATGGCGCGCAAGTCGCGGCTTTATGCGCTTGCCGAAGCGCAATCGCGTGGCCATGAAAGCTTCGCCGATACGTCACCGGCCCACCTGACCGCCGAAGCTGCGCCGTAACGGGAAAGCACACTGACGCAATGATCAAAAAAGGCATCATTCTCGCCGGCGGCGCCGGATCGCGGCTGTGGCCGCTGACGATGGTCAGCAGCAAGCAATTGCTGCCGGTCTACGACAAGCCGATGATCTACTATCCACTAACGTCATTGATGCTGGCGGGCATCCGCGAATTCCTCGTCATTACGTCGGACGGCGAAAGGCAGCGTTTCGAGTCGCTGCTCGGCGACGGCAGCCAATGGGGCATCAGCATACAATACGCGGTGCAGCAGAGGCCGGATGGCATCGCGCGGGCTTTCCTGATTGGCGAGGAATTTCTCGACGGCCAGGGTTGCGCGCTCATTCTCGGCGATAATGTTTTCTACGGGGCCGGCATGGGCGAACTGGTGCAGCGTTCGGCGGCCAGCGCCGGCGGCGCCACCGTGTTCTGCCACTGGGTCAAGGACCCGGGCCGCTACGGCGTGCTGGAAATGGACGCGCAAGGCCGCGCGGTGAGCATCGAGGAAAAGCCCGAGCTGCCGAAATCGAACTGGGCGGTGACCGGGCTTTATTTCTACGACGAGACGATTGTCGATGTGGCGCGTGGGCTCAAGCCGTCGGCGCGCGGCGAACTGGAAATCACCGACGTCAACCGCGTCTATCTCGAAAGCGGCCGTTTGAATGTCGAGAAGTTCGGCCGCGGCTACGCCTGGTTCGATGCCGGCACTCACCAATCTCTGCTGCAAGCGTCCGAGTTCATCTACACGATCGAGGAACGCCAGGGCCAGAAGATCGGCTGTCCCGAGGAAGTGGCCTACCGTATGAATTTCATCGGCGCCGACGCGCTTGCGGCGCTGATCAAGTCGAGTCCGAACGCCGAATACGGCGCCTATCTCCGCAGCCTCCTCGTTCACGCGCCCCACTAAGCAGAGCCCATCAAGAAGAACCTATGTCAGACAACAAAAGCAACGCCGTCTCGAAATGCCGCGTGTGCGGCGCCGGCATCGCCGCCTTCATGTCGTTTGGGCGCATGCCTATTGCCAACGGCTTCCTGCGTGCCGAAGAAATCGCCGACGAGTACTTCTTCGAGCTGGCGCCGGCCTTCTGCGAAAGCTGCACGATGTTCCAGATCGTCGAGCAGCCCGATCCGAAGAAGATGTTTCACGAGAATTATGCGTTCTTCTCCAGCACGTCGCGGCACATGCAGACGCATTTCGCCGGCTTCGCCAAGGCGGTGATCGACAAGCATCTCTCCGGCCGCAAGGACCCGTTTGTCGTCGAACTGGGCAGCAATGACGGCATCATGCTGCGCAATTTTCACGCTCTCGGCATGCGCCATCTCGGGATAGAACCGTCGGTCAATGTCGCGGATGTCGCGCGCGGGCATGGCATCAACACGATCAGCGAGTTTTTCGGGCCGCAACTCGCCGACAAGGTTGTTGCCGAATACGGCCAGGCTGACGTCATCCAGTGCGCCAATGTGATGTGCCATATTCCCGACCTGCCGGGCGTCGCCGCCGGCGTGACGCGCTTGTTGAAACCGGACGGCGTTTTCATCTTCGAAGATCCCTATCTCGGCGCGATGATCGAGAAAACCTCCTACGACCAGATCTACGACGAGCACGTCTTCATTTTTTCGGTGACCAATGTCGCGCGCGCCTTCGCGCTGCATGGCCTCGAACTGGTCGACGCCGAACCACAGACAACGCATGGCGGCTCGATGCGCTACACTTTGGCACCCAAGGGCAGCCGTACGGTCTCGGCCAATGTCGCTACGCTGCTGCAAAAAGAGCGCGGGCAGGGGCTCGATCGGCCGGAAATATATGCCCAGTTCAAGCGCAATTGCGAGAAATCACGCACCGACCTGATGTCGTTGCTGGAAGACTTGCGCCGGCAAGGCAAGCGCGTGGTCGGCTACGGCGCGACGTCGAAGAGCACGACCGTCACCAATTATTGCGGCATCACACCGCAGCATGTCGAATTCATTTCCGACACCACGCCGATCAAGCAGGGCAAGCTGTCGCCCGGCGCGCATATTCCGGTGAAACCTTACGCCGAATTCGAGCGCGCTTTTCCCGACTATGCGCTGCTGTTCGCGTGGAACCACGCCACCGAGATTCGCGAGAAGGAACAGGCCTTCATCGCCGCCGGCGGGCGCTGGATTACCTTCGTGCCGGATGTGAAGATCGTCTCGTGATTCATCTCGCTTCCCCGCTGGCGCAATACCGCGCCCATGACGCCGATATCGCGGCGGCAATCGCGCGCGTGCTGAATGGCGGCGTCTACATTCTCGGCGACGAGGTGGAAAACTTCGAGCGCGCCTTCGCCGCCTATTGCGGTGTCGGCCATGCCGCCGGCGTTGGCAACGGCACCGATGCACTGGTGCTGGCAATCAAGGCGCTCGGCATCGGCGCTGGCGACGAAGTGATAACGGTCTCGCATACCGCGCTGGCGACGGGGGCGGCAATCCTCGCGGCCGACGCCGTGCCGGTGCTCGTCGATATCGATCCGGTGTATTACACGATCGATCCGGCGCTTATCGAGGCTTCGATCACGCCGCGCACCAGAGCGATCATCGCGGTGCATATATATGGTCAGGCGGCCGACATGGACGCCATCGGCGCAATCGCCAAACGCCACAGATTGCCGCTGATCGAGGATTGCGCCCAGGCCGCCGGCGGCCGTTACGGACAAATGCGCACCGGCGCCATCGGCGACGTTGCCTGCTTCAGTTTCTATCCGACCAAGAATCTCGGCGCCATCGGCGATGGCGGCATGGTCGTGAGCAACGACCAGGCATTGATCGCTCGGGTCAAACAATTGCGGCAATATGGCTGGGACGCATCACGGCAAACGCGCGAGATCGGCCTGAACTCGCGGCTCGATCCGCTGCAAGCCGCCATCCTCGGCGCCAAGCTGCCACATCTTGACGCCGACAATGCGCGGCGCGGCGCGATTGCCGCGCGTTACAGCGGCGCCTTCGCCGACTTGGCGCTGACCGTGCCCGCCATTCGTGCCGGCACGCAGCATGTGTTTCATCTTTATGTCGTTGCCCTTGATGACCGCGACGGATTGATGGCGCATCTCGCCGCGCGAAAAATCGGCGCGGCGGTGCATTATCCGGTGCCGGTGCATGGCCATGGCGGTTACAGCGAGCGGGTGGTGCTGCCTGAAGGCGGGCTGCCGGTGACGGCGTGCCTGGTCAATCGCATCGTTAGCCTGCCGATGTATCCCGAACTGACCGACGACGAGGTTGCGCAGGTGATTGCGGCAGTGCGCGGCTTTTTCGGCAAAGCGGCGTGACGGCATGAATGCGGCCGAACCTCGCCTGACCATTGTTTTGCCACTGCGCGGGCGGCATTTGTTTACGTTGCGCTTCCTGTGGCACGCGAACAAGGCACGCGTACCGTACCGCATCCTGATTGCCGACGGCATGGTGCATCCGCTGCTCGCGCGTATTCTTGAAAACTCACGCGAGCGCTTTCCGCATCTCGATATCGAGTATGTCCGCTATCCGGACGATAAAGACTTTCGGGATTTCTATGCCAAGATGTCGGACGCAGCGGCGCGCGTTCGCACGCCTTACGCCATGCTGGTCGACAATGACGATTTCCTGTCGCCCGGCGGCATCGACGCGGCAATCGCTCATCTCGACGCCCACAGCGATTATGTCTGCGCCAGCGGCCGGGTTGCCGGCTTCTCGGCCTATTCGGGGCTGGACAATCCGAGCGGCGGTGTGCGCGGCCGGCTTGACCGGCTGTGCGCCTATTTTCCATCCGCAGATGTGACGTCGGCCAGCGCGGCCGACCGGGTCAGGCAAGCCGCGCTCGATCTGTGGATCTATTATGCCGTCATCCGCACCGAGGCGCTCGTCACCGTTCAGCGCGAATTGGCAGGGCTCGATTTCTCCGACCTGCTGATCTACGAAGCCTTCTACGTCATGCGCGTTCTGACGCTGGGCAAGGCACGCGCCGACCAGTCGACCGTCGGCTATCTGCGGCAGTACGGCACGTCGCTCAATTCGTCGTTCAAGAAAGACTGGGTGCATCATCTCATCCGCAGCCGGTTCACCAGCGATGTGGAAGCGCTGGTGGAACGGATTTCCGAAGCGGCCGCCGAAGCCGATGCCGCCGATGTCGGCATGATCGTGGAAGATGTCCGCACCATACTGGAACGGAAGTTCAGGCAGTTCGTGTGGGCGAGCTATGGGAATTTCCAGAAGCTCAAATGGTGGCTTCGCGCGCGGGTTCCGCGCCTTGTCGGGTGGCTGCAAAACCGGCCGCGTTTCAGTCGCCGTCGCGGCCGCGCGGTGTTGCTTGCAGAGCTGGCGGCGGCCGGCGCGCCGCAAGCTTACCTATCTGCGTTTCGCAGCGATCTCGGCTTGATCGAAGACGTGCTCGGGGGTGACGAATTCGCCCGTTATCTGGAACCCTATCTGCTTGAGCTTGGGCCGGCCGACCGCAATCGTGCACCCGGGACCTAGGGCCTTCATGCGCATCGAACGAACTGCACTGGACGGGCTCCTGGTCATCGAGCCGAAATGCTTCGGCGACGAGCGCGGCTTCTTTCTGGAAAGCTATCAGCGCGGCCGCTACTGCGACGCCGGCATCTCGGAAGAATTCGTTCAGGACAATCATTCCCGCTCGGCCGGCGGGGTGCTGCGCGGCATGCACTTTCAGGTGCGGCGGCCGCAAGCGCAGATCGTCACCGTCATGCGCGGTCGCATCTTCGATGTCGCGGTCGATCTGCGGCAGAATTCAAAGACCTTCAAGCAATGGTTCGGCGTCGAGCTTTCCGACAAGGGGCCGCGGCAGATCTACATGGCGCCGGGCTTTGCGCACGGCTTTTGCGTTCTCAGCGACGGCGCCGATTTGCACTATAAAGTCAGCCGGTTCTACGACCATGGCGACGAGGGCGGGCTGCTGTGGAACGATCCGGATATCGGGATCAAATGGCCGATGAAGGATCCTGTCGTAGCGGCGCGTGACGCCGCATTCCCGCTATTGCGCAACATTGACAGCGCGGCCTTGCCGCATATGGAAATGTAGATGGAAGTTTCCGACCTCTGGAAGTCGCTGTCCCGGTCGCTGTTTGCGAACATGGATGATGCCTTCATCGCGAGCTTCCGCCGTCCCGGTGGCGCCAATAATCGTTTGGGCGCCTGGGATCCGTTCGACAAGACGACGCCGTACTTCAAGTTCATGCTGTTTACCGAGGCCGAGCGGCAGCCGGACCGATTTTTCGAGCTTTACCGGGCGCTGGGTGCGACCGATATCGGCGATCCGGTGTCCGTCTCCGTCAAACGCTGCAAGATCAACATCGACTATCTGTTCGCGCTGGAGGAATTCATGTTCCTCGAGAAGGCGCTCGATCTGAAGACGGTGCGCTCGGTGGTCGAAATCGGCGCCGGCTTCGGCCGCACATGCCACACGTTGCTTGCGCTATCGAACCACATCGAGCGTTACACCATCGTCGACCTGCCGGAGGTGCTCGAACTCAGCCGCCGTGTGCTCGCCAAGGCTGCGCCGGACCAGTTCGACAAGATCGCCTTCATCGATGCGGCGGACACGGCCGCGTGGCAGAAATTTTCTGCCGATCTTGCTATCAATATCGACAGTTTCCAGGAAATGCCGCCGGCGACCGTCAAAGATTACATCGACGGACTCGTCGCGCGTTGCCGAAATTTCTATGTCAAGAATCCGATCGGCAAGTACGAGCCCGCCAGTATTGGTCTCGACATCGATGCCGCCAAGTTCAACGACGTGTTTTCGCTGGGCCTGTGCCACGACGTCATCGATATTTTCAACGACGAAGCTCTGGCGCAAGCGCGCAAGATCTATCTTGACGCCTATCGGCCGGGGCCGTCGTGGCAACTCGCCGCCGATCGGCCGATGAGCATGGTTCCGTATCTGCAGCACGCGCTATACCGCAACGGTGCCGCGTGACGGACTTCCACGTCTGGGACGGCGTTTACCCGTCCTTCGCGGCGGCGAAGGCCGTTGGGCCCGGCTTTGACGGCGACATCTGGCGCGACCGCAGCCTGCAGGCGGCGCGCGAGACTCTGGCGCTGGTCGGCAGCGGGCAGCCGCTCGATTATTCCTTGCGCCAGCGCAACGCCTTGCTGCCGGTGCTGACGGCATCGGTGCTGGCAGCGCAGCCGCGCGTCAATATCCTCGATTTCGGCGGCGGCCTCGGCACAGGCTACATGGTGCTGGCGAACGGCATCCCCGACGCCGGGAGCAAGATCGATTACGCGGTGATCGAAGTCGACAGCATATGCCGCGCCGGCGAGGCCGTGTTTGCCGGCAGAAACGGGCCGCGGTTTCTCAGCGAACTGCCAGCGAAGGGTGGCTACGACATCGTGCTCGCCGCCAGCGTCATGCAATATATCGAGGAATGGCAAAGCGTGGTTGCGCGTCTCGCCGGCTACGGCGCGTCGCATTTGCTGTTCGCCGACATGTTCGTCGGCGGCTTTCAGCCCTACGTGACGTTGCAAGCCTATTACGGCAGCTCCATTCGCCATTGGTTCTTTAACAGCGCCGCGTTCATTGCTGAAGTCGAGCGGCAAGGTTATCGATTGGCGCTACGCGCGACCCGCGACGCCAGGATACTCGGCCAATATGGCCCATTGCCGATGGACAATTTCCCGGCCGAATTGCGCATACCGCATTCGAGCCATCTGCTGTTTCAGCGGGCCGGCGCGTGAGCCCTATCGTCATTACCGGCGCGCGCGGCTATATCGGCAGCGCCTTGGCGCAGCGGCTGGCGGGGGAAGGTCACGAGCTTCGGCTGGTGTCGCGCACGGGCGGCGACGCCTATGGCCAAGCCAATTTGCGCGACGAACAGGCTTGGTCGCGATTGATCGATGGTGCATCGGCGATCGTGCATCTGTCGTCGCGCACCGATCTGCGCAGCGCCGAGGCCGATCCCGCCGGCGATGAAGATATAAACATCACGCCAGTCCGGGCTTTGGTGCGTGCCGCGGAAAAAGCTGCGTCGCCGGTCAAGGTGATTTTCGCCAGCACGGTAACCATTGTCGGCAATCAGAATGAGAACCCGGTCGATGAGAACACGCCCGACCGGCCCTGTTCGGTCTATGACCGGCACAAGCTCTCTTGCGAGACGATCCTGCGCGACGCTACCGCGCGCGGCGTGTTGCGCGCGTGTAGCTTGCGCCTGTCCAATGTCTATGGCTATGGCCGCAGCTCGGTCAACGCCAACCGCGGCATTCTCAACACCATGATGAAACGCGCCGCAGCCGGCGAGGCGCTTTCGATTTACGGCGACGGCGCCTATATTCGTGACTTCACTCATCTCGACGATGTGGTGGCTGCGTTTGCCGCGGCGATCAAGTCCGATGAGGCTGGCGACGGACGGCATTTCGTCATCGCCACCGGCGAGGGACATTCCCTGGCGGAAGCGTTTGGCATGGTCGCCGATGAGGCGTTCGCCCGCAGCGGCCGCCGCCCGGAGATTCGCCACATACCTGAGCCGGCCGATTTGCAGCCGATCGAACGGCGCAACTTCGTCGGCGACGCGCGGCTGTTTCAAACGGTGACAGGCTGGCGGCCGCAGTTCTCCCTCAAGGCCGGCATCCGCGACTTCTTCGACCGCGCCGCCGCGCAACAAGGCATCACGCCATGAAGGCCAGCATTGCCGACATCAGGATCATCGAGTTTCCGCGCCATGTCCGCGACAATGGCGAAGTCGTTGTCGCCGAAGGGCCGGACAACGTGCCGTTCGAGATTGCGCGAATGTTCACCTTGCGCGCGCCGCAAGGCGCCACGCGCGGCGAGCACGCGCACCTCCGCTGCTCGCAGCTGATGCTGTGCCTGCATGGCGAGATCGACGTGACCTGCGACGACGGCAGTGAGCGTAAGACTTTTCCGCTGCGTCACGGCCATGTCGGTTTGCTTGTGCCGCCATCGATCTGGAACACCGTGACATTCCGCAGCGCGCAGGCCGTGCTGGCGGTGCTGTGCGACCGGCGCTATGAAGCGGACGATTATATCCGGACCTATCCGGAATTCCTGACTTATCGAAAAGGCGTCTGATCCATGAAGCTCGTCGTTACCGGTGCCTTGGGACATATCGGCTCGTCGGTTGTGCGTGCGCTGCCGGTGCAATTTCCCGGCGCCGAGATCGTCATGATCGACAATCTCAGCACGCAGCGGTTTCCGTCATTGTTCAATCTTCCGGCGGCCGGCAATTATCGGTTCGTCGAAGCCGACGTCCGCAAGGCCAAGCTTGGTGAACTGTTCGGCGACGCGCGCGCCGTCATTCATCTCGCCGCCATGACAGACGCGGCTGGCAGCGTCGGCAATGCTGCCGCGCTGGAGGCGAACAATTATCAGGCGACCGAAGCCGTGGCGGCGGCCTGTATCGAGAGCGGCGCGCGGCTGTTCCATCTGTCATCCACCAGCGTGTACGGCACGCAGGACAGCACGGTGTCGGAAGACTGCCCGGCCGACGAACTCAAGCCGCAAAGCCCTTATGCCGAAACCAAGCTCAAGGAAGAGAACCTGGTGCGCGCGTTGACTGGCAAAGGCCTGAAGGCGGCGATCTGCCGCTTCGGCACCATTTTCGGCGTGTCGCCCGGCATGCGCTTTCACACTGCGGTCAACAAGTTCTGCTGGCAGGCGGTCATGGGCCAGCCTTTGTCGGTATGGCGCACGGCCTATGACCAGAAGCGGCCCTATCTCGATCTCAAGGACGCGGTGCGCGCCATCGGCTTTGCCATCGAGCGCGACCTGTTCGACGGCCGGGTCTATAACGTGCTGACGCTGAACGCGACGGTGCGCGACATCTCCGACACCATCCGGGCTTTCGTGCCGGAGGTCGAGGTGGCCTTCGTCGACAGTCCGATCATGAATCAGTTGTCCTACGAGGTTTCCTCGCAGCGTTTCCGCGACACCGGCTTTGCCTTTGCCGGCGACATTCGCAGCGGCATCGGCGAAACCATCTCGCTGTTGCGCAACGCTAACCGGGCCTGAACCGGCATCATGTCCAGCATTCTCATCACCGGCGGCGCCGGCTTCATCGGCACCAATTCCGTGCTGCATTGGCGCAAGTTGCAGCCGCTCGACCGCATCGTGGTTCTCGATGCGCTGACCTATGCCGGTAACCGGAGCAATCTCGACGCGCTCGCCGTCGATCCGGCCTTCACCTTCGTCCATGGCGACATTTGCGATGGCGGTTTGCTCAAAGGGCTGTTCGAACGCTACGACTTCCAGCGCGTCGTGCATTTCGCCGCCGAAAGCCATGTCGACCGCTCCATCGTCTCGTCGGAAGCCTTTGTGCGTACCAATGTCCTCGGTACCCACGCGCTGCTCGAAGCGGCGCGCACGGCGTGGCGGGCGTCTCCGGAAGGTCGGCGCTTTCACCATATCTCGACGGATGAGGTGTACGGCTCGCTCGGGCCGGATGACGCGCCGTTCACCGAGACGACGCGCTACGATCCGAAGTCGCCTTATGCCGCCAGCAAGGCTGGCAGCGATTTTCTGGCGCGGTCCTACGCTCATACTTACGGACTGCCGGTGACGATCAGCAATTGCTCGAACAATTACGGACCGTACCAGTTTCCGGAAAAGCTGGTGCCTCTGGTGATCCTGAACGCACTGATGGGCAAGCCGCTACCAATCTATGGCGACGGCATGAATGTGCGCGACTGGCTGCATGTCGAGGATCATTGCGCGGCGATTGCGCTGGTGGTCGAGAAGGGCCGCGACGGCGAGACCTACAATATCGGCGGCGGCCAGGAGATGCCCAATATCGAACTGGTCGGCCTGTTGTGTGACACCATCGATGCGCGCATTGTCGCCGATCCCGCTTTGGCCACGAAGTTCAAGGATTGCCCGGCGTCGAACGGCCGCCGTTGCCGCGACCTGATGACCTTCGTTCCCGACCGGCCCGGCCACGACCGGCGCTACGCCATTTGCGCCGACAAGCTGTTCAATGAGCTCGGCTTCCGCGCGCGGATTTCCCTGGCCGACGGCATGGCGCGCACGGTCGATTGGTATATCGGCGGCGAAGCCTGGTGGCAGCCGATCCAGAGCGGCGCCTACCGCGACTGGATGAAGCAGCAATACGGCACGGCTCATTGATCGTTAAATACGCAATGATTTTGTTGAAAGCCTCTCCATGTGCGGCATAGCCGGCCTGATTGACTCCTCCGGCCGCGCCAGCGCGCCGGACCTCGAGCGCCGCGCGCGCGCGATGACCGACGCCATTGCCTATCGCGGGCCGGATGGCTCCGGCGTCTGGCAGGACGCAGAAACGGGCGTGGCGCTGGCGCAGCGCCGGCTGGCCATCGTTGATCTGACGGAGACCGGCGCGCAGCCGATGATTTCCGCCGATGGCCGCTGGGTGATTTCCTATAACGGCGAGGTCTATAGCGCCGCGGCCATCGCCAGGTCGCCTGAACTTTTCGGCTTTAAATTCCGAGGTACGTCGGACACCGAGGTCATTCTCGAATCCTTCGCGCAGCGCGGCATCGACCGCACTCTGGCTGACATGAACGGCATGTTCGCCATCGCGCTATGGGATCGTGCGACGCGCACCTTGCACCTGATCCGCGATCGGCTTGGCATCAAGCCGCTGGTTTATACGGCCAATGAGCAAGGCCTGTTGTTTGCCTCGGAGTTGAAGGCGCTGCTGACTGCCGGCCTCAAGCGCGAGATCGACCCGGCCTCGGTCGCCAGCTTTCTTCGCTTCGGCTACGTGCCGACGCCGCATTCGATCTTTCGCGGCGTCACCAAGGTCAGGGCCGGGGAGATCGTCAGCATCGATTCGGGCCTGAAAATCACCGCGCGGCAATACTGGTCGATTGCCGAGGCGGCGAACGCCGGCATCAAGACCCCGTTTACCGGCACGCCTGAACAGGCCGAAGCCGAGCTGAACGCTCTGTTGATCGACGCGGTCGGCGGTCAGATGATTTCCGACGTGCCGCTCGGCGCGTTTCTGTCCGGCGGCATCGACTCCTCGACCGTGGCGGCGCTGATGGTGGCAGCCAAGCGCGGCCCGGTACGCACCTTCTCGATCGGGTTCGATGTCGAAGGTTATGACGAATCCAAGCACGCCGCCGCCGTCGCCGCGCATCTCGGCACCGAGCATCGTGAATTGACGGTGACGGCGGCCGATGCGCTGGCGGTCGTGCCGCAACTGGCCGAGATGTATGACGAGCCTTTCGCCGATTCGTCGCAAATCCCGACCCACCTCATTTCAAAGCTGACGCGCGGTTATGTCACAGTGGCGCTGTCGGGCGATGGTGGCGACGAACTGTTCGCCGGCTATAATCGCTATGCCTTGGGCTATGGCCTCGGCGGCTTTGCCGCGCGTGCGCCTATAGGGTTACGCCGCGCGTTTGCCGCGGCGATCAATGCGATGCCGGTCGGTCTCATCAATACTGTTGCGCGCCTGCTGCCGTCGCGGCTGCGGCCGTCCAATCCGGCCGACAAGCTGCGCAAGCTCGCCGCCGTTCTGCCGCTCGACCGCGAAGCGTTCTATCTCCGCCTGGTCAGCCAGTGCCCGGACCCGGCGGCGCTGACCAATGGCGTTGCCGAGCATCCCATTGGCCTACAGTGGCAGCCGCCCCCCGGCCCCGATCGCTTCGTCGAGCAGATGCAGTTTTTCGACACCGCGACTTATTTGCCTGACGACATTCTGCAAAAAGTGGATCGTGCCTCGATGGCAGTATCGTTGGAAGTGCGGCCGCCATTGCTCGATCATCGTGTGGTGGAGTTTGCGTGGCGGCTGCCGCGCAGCATGCGTGTTCATGACGGCCAGTCCAAATGGCTGCTGCGCCGGGTGCTCGACCGGTACGTACCGCGCGTGCTGGTCGATCGGCCGAAAATGGGCTTCGGTATTCCACTGGCGGAATGGCTGCGCGGTCAGTTGCGGCCCTGGGCGGAGGAATTGCTCGACCCGGCGCGGCTGGGCGGCGGATTGCTAAACGTGCCGGCTGTCCAAAAGTTGTGGACCGAGCATCTGAGCGGCGAACGCAACTGGGCTTACGTGCTGTGGACTGTTTTGATGTATGAAGGGTGGCGTCGGCGCTGGGCGGAGAATCCGGCACGGCCGGAGATTATGCCTTTGAGCGAACCGATCGCATGAGCGAATCTCCGCGCATTCTCGTCGTCGCGCCGCGCCTGGACGTCGGCGGCACGGAGCTGCACCTCGTCCGCGTTCTGCCGGAATTGCGCCGCCGCGGCCTCGACGTCTCGGTCTTCGTGCTGGCGCGCGGCGGCAGACTGGAGGCGCGGCTGGCCGGTCTGGGCGTGCCGGTGACCGGCTATGCCGGCGGCGCTACGCGTCCGGTCCGCAGCATCAGCGCGGTTGTGCAGTTGCATCGCGAATTGCGCCGTCTGCGGCCGGACATCATCCATTTCTTCCTGCCCGAGCCGTACCTCATCGGTATGCTCGCTTCATCGGGCATCCGGCCGCTGACGCGGGTGATGAGCCGGCGCTCGCTTGCTGTCTATCAGCGCAAATACCGCCTGCTCGGATCGCTGGAACGCTGGCTGCACCGGTTCACCGACAGATTGCTGGGTAACTCAATTGCGGTGGTCAATGCGCTGGTCGCCGAGTGCGGCACGCCGGCGAAGGTGGACCTGATCCACAACGGCATCGTTATGCCGCCGCCAGTCTCGCCGGAGCAGCGGCTTGCCATGCGCGCCGAACTGAACATTCCGCCGGACGCCTTCACCATGGCGGTGAGCGCCAACTTCATCTCCTACAAAGGGCACCGCGACCTGCTCGACGCGCTCGGCATGCTGCGCGGCCGACTGAGCGGCCCGTGGCGGCTCATGCTGATCGGCCAGGACCTCGGCGCCGCCGCCGCCTTGCGGCGTCAGGCTGAGGAACTCGGGCTGGCCGACAACATTGTCTGGGTCGAGGGGCGCTCCGACGCGCAATCGCCGCTGGCGGCGGCCGACGTCGGCATATTGCCGTCGCACCAGGAGGGCTTTTCCAACAGCCTGATCGAAATGATGGCTGGCGCGCTGCCGGTCGTCGCCACGCGGGTTGGCGGCAATATCGATGCCGTCGTGGACGGCGAATCCGGTTTGCTTGTCCCGGTGAAGGACGCCGCCGCGCTGGCGGCGGCGATCGCCAAGCTACACGGCGACGCCGCGTTGCGCCGGAGCATGGGCGAGGCGGCGCGGTCGCGGGTCGGCGAATGTTTTTCGCTCGATGCCTGCGTCGCCGGATACGTCGATTTTTATGCGCGCGTCGCGGCACGCAGCGGTTCATCGCCGGCATAACCATGGCTGTTTCCGCGCCGCCGCTGCTGTTCGATCTGCGCGGCAAGCGCGTTTATGTCGCCGGTCATGGCGGCATGGTCGGCGGCGCGATCGTGCGCCGGCTGGCGTCCGAGGATTGCGATATCCTTGTCGCCGATCGTGACGCGCTCGATCTCACCCGGCAGCAACCGACCGAAGACTGGATCGCCAAGACGCGCCCGGACGCGATCTTTCTGGCTGCGGCCCGTGTCGGCGGCATTCATGCCAACGATATTTATCCCGCCGATTTCCTCGCCGACAATCTCGCCATCGAACTCAACGTGATGCGCGCGGCGATGGCGGCCGGTGTCAAGAAACTGCTGTTCCTCGGATCGAGCTGCGTTTTTCCGCGCAATGCTTCGCAGCCGATGAGCGAGGATGCGCTGCTGACCGGGCCTTTGGAGCCGACCAACGAGTGGTATGGCGTTGCCAAGATTGCCGGCATCAAGCTGGCGCAGGCCTATCGCCGGCAGTTCGGCGCCGATTTTGTTTCCATCATGCCGACCAATCTTTACGGACCGGGCGACAATTATCATCCCGAGAACAGTCACGTACCGGCGGCATTGATCCGCCGCTTCCATGAAGCCAAGCTACGAGACGCGCCGCGGGTGCCGGTCTGGGGCAGCGGCACGCCGAAACGCGAATTCATGAGCGCCGACGATCTCGGCGACGCTTGCGTGTTCGTGATGAAACATTATTCGGGCGGAGGCTTTCTCAATGCCGGCACCGGCGATGAAGTCAGCATCGGCGCGTTCGCCGCTCTGGTGGCCGACATCGTCGGCTATCGCGGCGAGATCGTGTTCGACACCGGCCGTCCCGATGGCGCGCCGCGCAAACTGCTCGACAGTTCCAAATTGGCCGCGCTGGGCTGGCAACCGAAGATGCCTTTGCGCGACGGCTTGCAGGCGGCCTATGCCGATTTTCTCGCGCGCGCCAATAACTTACGCGAGCGTTAGGGATTGTGAGGTTTCTGTCACAAATGTGTCATAAAATTCCCTGTCTCGCAGTGACGTCTGTGCTGGTTTCTCCGTGTTCCGTGGCCTAAAATTCAAAGCTTGAACTTGCCATGCGAGCCGTCCGGGCTTTAGCGAGCGCAACGCGAACCGTGAGTGCGAACATGTCGAAAAAAGACGAAACCATTAAAGACCTGAAGAAGAAGAATAAAAAGCTCAAGGCGGAGCTGGACAAGCTCAAGGGAAAACCTAAAGCGAAAGCAAAGTCCGCGACGAAAGACAAAGCGAAAGCCGCGCCGGAGAAAAAGTCCGCTGGCAAAAATAAAAGCAAGAACAAGAAGAAGTCAGGAGCCAAGACGGAAGCCAAGACCGAAGCCAAGACCGAATCCAAGACGGAAGCCATGAAGGTGGTGCCGAAGGAAACACCTGTGCCGGCCCGCGTGGTGTCGAGCACCGCGGCCTGATCGTCCGGACGTTTCCGATTGAATAATTAATCCGATCTTTCGATTTCAAAACAAAAGGCGGCGGTTCTCGAACCGCCGCCTTTTTTGTTGGCGATGAGCGGCTGACTTACGCCGCTTTGGCGTGTGCCGGTTTGCGCCGCCGCAGTTGCAGCAGAACGATTCCGGCCAGCACGAGCAAGGCCGGTATCGCCAGCCAGTAGCGGTCCGGCCGTTCGGCCGGCACCAGCACCGAACTGATTTCGTCGCCGCCGGCCAGACCGTATTGCGCGGCCTGGCTACCGAAACGCGTCGTCTGCACGGATGTTCTGTCACCCAAAGTCGCAACCGAGATGCCGGTTTCGCGCAGCCGCTCGGCGCCGCTGCCCTCGGCCCGCAGCGTCAGCCGGACGAGCTTCTCAACATCGTCGCCGGCGCGAGTCTGGCTCTTGACGCGGAACCGCAACGTGCCGTCGGGCGGAGTATTGCCTGCGATCGTGACAAGCTCCGCCGCCGGGCGCGCTTCAAATGGCGGATAGATCTGATCGAGCCAGAAGCCCGGCCGGAACAAAGTGAAGCAGATCACGAACAGAATGACGGTTTCGTACCAGCGGTTCCTCATCAGCAGCCAATTCTGTGTCGCCGCCACGAAACAACCCATCGCGACAACCGAGCAGCCCACGACCACGAGAAAGTGGCTGATGCTTCCAATGTCGATCATGATCAGTTCGGTATTGAAGATGAAAATGAACGGCAGCAGGCCGGTGCGGATTTCATATCGGAACGCCTGAACGCCGGTCTTGACCGGATCGGCGCCCGAGATTGCCGCCGCGGCGTAGGCGGCTAACCCGACCGGCGGCGTGACGTCCGCCATCAAGCCGAAGTAGAAGACGAACAGATGCACCGCGACGAGCGGCACGGCGAGATCGTTCTGCGCCGCCAGTTCGACCAACACCGGTGCCATCAAGGTCGCGACCACGACATAGCTCGCCGTCGTCGGCATGCCCATGCCGAGGATCAGGCAGATGACCGCGGTCATGAACAGCATGACGATCAGGTTGCCGCCGGATACCGCCTCGACGATCTCGGTCATCACCAGGCCGACGCCGGTCAGCGCCACCGTGCCGACAATAATACCGGCGGTCGCCGTCGCGATGCCGACCGACGTCATGTTGCGCGAGGCGGCCTGAAAGGCGGCCAGCAGATCGTCAAATCCCTCGCGCACCCGCACCGCGTAGTCGTGATGATGGCGGAAGAACGCCATGATCGGGCGCTGGGTGAGTATGATGAATATCAGGAAGGCCGTGCCCCAGAACGCCGACAGGCCGGGCGACAGCTCCTCCACCATCAAGCACCAGATCAGCACGATCACCGGCAGGATGTAATGCAGCCCTGTGCGCGCCGTATCGTAGAAGTCGGGGACTTCGAGGATGTCCTTGGTCAGATCGTCTTGCGGCAGATCGGGGTATCTCGCCTTGTAGCGCATGAGGCCGAGATAGGCTGCGAGCAGCGCGGCGCCCAGCACCCAGGTCGCCGTTTCGCCGAACGCGGTTTTGGTCCATCCGATGCCGTAATAGACGATGCCACTCAAAATGATGATGCCGCAAACCGTCATCAGCGCGCGCATCAGCGAATTGAGAAAGGGCGCGGTCGACGAGCGTGGCAGGCCCTGCAGCTTAAGTTTCGCCGCTTCAATATCGACAATGTAGAACAGCGCGCCATAAGTGAGGAACGCCGGCAGAAAGGCGTGCTTGACCACTTCGGCATAAGTAATGCCGACATACTCCGCGATCAGGAAGGCGGCGGCGCCCATCACCGGCGGCATGATCTGGCCGTTGACGCCGGCAGCCGCCTCGATGGCACCGGCTTTCACCGCCGGATAGCCGACGCGTTTCATCAAGGGAATCGTGAAGGTGCCGGTGGTCACCGTGTTGGCGATCGACGAGCCGGAGATCATGCCGGTCAGGCCCGAGGCGACGACGGCGGCCTTGGCCGGGCCGCCGCGGTAGGTGCCGAGCATGGCGAAAGCGAGCTGGATGAAGTAATTGCCGGCGCCGGCCCGCTCCAGAAGGCTGCCGAACAGCACGAACAGGAAGACCACGCTGGTCGAAACGCCGAGCGCGACACCGAAAATGCCTTCCGACGTCAGCCACATCTGCGAAGCGGCGCGCGACAGCGAGGCGCCCTTGTGCGCCAGCAGGCCAGGCAGCCACGGCCCGGTGAATATATAGAGCAGCATGATGCAGGCGATCGCTGCGAGCGCGGGACCGACGGCGCGCCGCGCCGCTTCGACCAGGCAGACCACGCCGATCAACGACATTACGACGTCGGTGGTGGTCGGCAGGCCGGGGCGCAATGCGATCTCATCGTAGAACACCAGCAGATACATGGCGGCGGCTACGCCGAGAAGCGCAAGGATCCAGTCGGTCGCCGGAATGTAGGCGCGCGGCGAAGACTTGAGCGCCGGGAAGGTGCTGAAGACGAGAAGGAAAGCGAAAGACAGATGAATGATGCGCGCCTGGCCGTCATTCACCACGCCGAAATTGAACTGATAGGGAAGCGGCGAGGCATACCACAACTGGAACAAGGCCCAGGCCAGCGCCACCGTAACGATGAAGACCTTGTTGAAGCCGGTGGGCTTGCGGCCGCCGGTATCGGCCTCCGCCACCATGGCCTCGAGTTGCTCGCGCGTTGCCGAGGTCGGAGTGCTGTCTGTCATCGTGTCCCCCAAAGTCTAAAGAAAAAAGGGGGCGGCCGAAGCCGCCCCCTTCCTGGCGCCGGACTTACATCCAGCCCTTTTCCTTGTAGTACTTCACCGCGCCGGCATGCAGCGGGGCGGACAGGCCGTCCTTGATCATCTTCTTCGGGTCAAGGTTGGCGAAGGCCGGGTGCAGCTTCTTGAACTCGTCGAAGTTCTCGAACACCGCCTTGACCATCGCATAGACGGTGGCATCAGCTACCTTGGCCGACGAGACGACGGTCGCGAGAACGCCGTAGGTTTCGGTCGGGTTCGGGTTGTTGGCATACATGCCGCCCGGGATCGTCGCCTTGGCGTAATACGGATGCGCCTTGATCAGCGCGTCAACCGCCGGGCCGGTCACCGAGATCAGCTTGGCGCCGCATGACGTGGTCGGGTACTGGATGGCGGCCGACGGGTGGCCGACGCCGTAGTAGAAGCCGTCGATCTTGTTGTCGCAGAGCGCGGTGCCCTGTTCGTCGGCCTTCAACTCGGCGGCCAGCGAAAAGTCGGAAAGCTTCCACTTCAGCTCGGTCAGCAGTTGTTCCATCGAGGCGCGGGTGCCGGAGCCCGGATTGCCGACGTTGAAACGCTTGCCCTTGAAGTCTTCGAACTTGGCGACGCCGGCTTCCTTGCGGGCCAGCACGGTGAACGGTTCCGGATGCACCGAGAACACGGCGCGCAGGTCGGCATCGGCCTTGTCCTTGAACTGCGCCGCGCCCTTCGAGGCGTTGAACTGCACGTCGGACTGCGACAGGCCGAATTCGAGTTCGCCCGACTTGATGGCGTTGACGTTGAACACCGAGCCGCCGGTCGATTCGACCGAGCAGCGCAGGCCGGTCTTGGCGCGATCCTTGTTCATGAGACGGCACACCGCGCCGCCGACGGCGTAGTACACGCCGGTGACGCCGCCGGTGCCGACGGTGACGAATTTCTGCTGCGCCGTGGCCGGCGTCGCGCCGGCAAGCATGGCGATCAGGCCGGCCGCTGCGAGGCTTCCGGTCATTTTGGTTTTTGTCATTTTAATCCCTCCAACTCTGTTTAAGGTACAGTTCCACTTCGCACGTTCAGTCCGCAGTGTCCCGCATTACGGTCACTCGCCGCAACACGAATCGCTCAAATTTCAGTGGCGGCGTCGATCGCTTCGCCCAGTCTTTCGACCAGCGTATCGATCGCATCACCATTGATGATGAATGGCGGCGCCAGCAGAATGTGGTCGCCGCGCACGCCATCGACAGTTCCACCCATCGGGTAGGTCATCAGGCCGCGTTTCATGGCTTCCTGCTTGACCTTCGCATGCAGTTTGCGTGCCGGATAAAAAGGTTCCTTGGTGCCGCGATCGGCGACCAGTTCGACGCCCTGGAACAGGCCGCGGCCGCGCACATCGCCGACGAATGGATGATTGCCGAAGCGCTCCTGCAGGCGGCGCGTCAGCCGCGCGCCTTGGGTGCGAACATTCTCCAGCAGATTGTCGCGGCGGATCACCTGCTGCACCGCCAGCGCCGCGGCGCAGGCCAGCGGATGGCCGGTGTACGTATGGCTGTGCTGGAACACGCGCGAACCGCTGGCGATGGCTTGGTAGATCTTGCCGCTCATCATCATGGCGCCGATCGGCATGAAGCCGCCGCCGAGACCCTTGGCGATCGCCATCAGGTCCGGCGCGATGCCGTCCTGCTCGCAGGCGTGCAGCGTGCCGGTGCGGCCCATGCCGCACATGACTTCGTCGAGGATCAACAGAATGCCGTGGCGGTCGCAAATTTCGCGCACACGCTTGAAGTAACCGGGCACCGGCGGCGCCGCGCCCAATGTCGCGCCGACCACGGTTTCGGCGATGAAGGCGATGACGTTCTCGCCGCCGAGTTCATTGACCTTGGCTTCCAGTTCCTGCGCCA
This sequence comes from Rhizobium sp. Q54, assembly GCA_945870035.1. Classification (GTDB taxonomy): domain Bacteria; phylum Pseudomonadota; class Alphaproteobacteria; order Rhizobiales; family Xanthobacteraceae; genus Pseudolabrys. Next base: position 27,117 of record CAMBQQ010000014.1, read on the forward strand.
GCCTTTCGCCATAGGCCTGCGGCGTTTCATCCGCGCGGCGGTCGCGGTATTCGTAAACCGGCGAGACGTGATGCGTCTCGATCAAGAGCGGCGCGAACTGCTTGCGCGGACCGGGACGGCCGCCAATGGCCAGCGCGCCGAGCGTGATGCCGTGATAGCTCTGCCGCCGTGCGATCAGATGACGCCGTTGCGGCTCGCCTTTCTCGACGAAATACTGCCGCGCCATTTTCAGCGCCGCTTCGATGGCTTCCGAGCCGCCGCTGACAAAGAACGTATGATCCAGCCCCTTCGGCGCATGCGCGGCGAGTTCGTCGGCCAGGCCCTCCAGCACCGGCGTGGTGAAGAAGCTGGTATGGGCGAATTCGATCTTGTCGAGCTGCGCCTTCATTGCCGCGACCACATCGGGATGGGTATGGCCGAGACAGGACACGGCGGCGCCGCCGGTGGCATCGAGATACTGCTTGCCGGTGTCGTCATAGATGTAGACGCCTTCGCCGCGCACGGCGACCGGATAGTCGTGACCAATCATGCGATGCAGAACGTGCGTCATTAACGTGCGCCTTGAGCAAGGGGAGCCGACTTCGCGCCGTCGGCAAGATAAACAATGGTGGATTCGCGCAAATGCGCCATCAGACGCTGCACCGCCGCGCCGCTGCGGGTGCGGTCGCAATAGGCAAAGACGGTCAACGGCACCGACCAGCGATTGTCGCCGGCGGCCTTGATCTGGCCCTTGGCGACAGACTCCGCCGCGGCCGATTCCGGCAGCCAGCCGATGCCGTGGCCGGCGGCGATCATGTTGTGAATGGCGCTGGCCAGATCGGACTCGCAGGCCTTGAACATGTGCACCGGCACCGGCGCCGATTGAACGATGAGATCGACCATGCGGCCGAGAAATGTGCTCGGCGAATAATTCACCAGCGGGAACGGCGCTTTTACCGTACCGGGCAGTTTGAACGCCGGCTGGCCGCGCTTGACCGCGACATACGGGCGGAACCATTCGCTGCCGATGGCGACGCGGTCGTAATGATCGGGATCGAGAAAGATCGGCTGCTGCGCCTGATGGAAACAAATGAGCACATCGGCAAGGCCGGCGACATGCGCGGTGACGGCGTCGTGCACATTGCTGGCGAGCAGGCGGCAGCTCGATGCGCCCATCGCCGGGCTCCAGTCCTTCCACCATTGCGGAAAGCGCGTGGTCGCCAAAGTGTGCGGCAACGCGAAGGTGATGGTTTCCTGTCCGGCCGCCGGTTCGCCGAGAATGCCGGCGCGGGCATCGACCATGTTCTGCACCATGTCGGCGGCGGTGCGGCGGAAGCGTTCGCCGGCCGGCGTCAGCTTGGTCGGGTAGCAGGAGCGGTCGATCAGTTCGACGCCGAGCCAGGATTCCAGCGCCTTGATGCGGCGGCTGAAGGCGGGCTGGTAGCTATGCCGAGTCGCGGCCGCCTCGGTGAAATTGCTCACCTCGGCTAAACTCAGAAAGTCCTGCAGCCAGCGAAAATCCATGCCTCACCCGGATACGCAAACGGTGCAGGGACGATAGCCGCCCACGCCCGCGCCTGTCATGCAAATATTGCATGATGCAGCCTGCGCATCGAAATATCGGCATTTTCGGCGCTATTCTTGCTTTCCCATCGTATCGTTGGTGGCGCTGCGCCATCGCAACAGCCAAGTAAGCCTGCATGAAAATCTGCGTTCTCGGGGCCGGCGTTGTCGGGCTGACGTCGGCCTGGTGGCTGGCCGAGGCCGGGCACCGGGTCACCCTTGTCGACCGCCATCCAGATCCCGGCGCCGAGGCCAGCGCCGCCAATGGTGCGCAGCTCAGTTATGCCTTCGTCGCGCCGTTTGCCTCGCCGGCGATGCTGCGCAATCTGCCCGGCATGCTGCTCGGCGGCGAGGACGCGATCAAAGTTTCGCCCGATCTTGAGATGATCTCCTGGGGCCTCAAATTCCTGCGCGCCTGCACGAGCGGTGAAGTGGAGCGCACCACCGCCGCGCAACTGGCGCTGGCGGCTTTGAGCCGCGCCGAGCTGGCGTCGCTGCTGCAAACGCAGCCGCTCGACTTCGGCCTGCGCACCGCGGGCAAGCTGGTGCTCTATCGCAAGGCCGGCGACTTCGCCGAGGCGCGGCCTTTGCCCGGCGCTGCCGTCGAACAGCAGGTGCTGACGCCGGCCGAGTGTCTGGCGCTTGAGCCGAGCCTCAGAATTGCGCCAAGCCTGCTGGCCGGCGGCATCTATACGCCGTCCGAACAGGTCGGCGATTGCGGCGCGTTTTGTGCGCAGTTGTTCGAGCGATTGCGCCAGCACAGCAATGTCGAAATTCGCATGTCGACGCCGATCAAAAAACCGATCGTGACGCGCGGCAGCCTGACCGGCATCGAGACCGATGCAGGCACCCTCGAAGCCGATCGTTTCGTGTTGTCGCTTGGCTCAGGCTCGAAAGCCTTTGCCCGCGCCTGCGGCCTCACGCTGCCGATCTATCCGGTCAAGGGACATTCGATCACCATTCCCGGCCATGCGCTGAGCCACAGCGTCACCGACTACAGCCGCAAAATCGTCTATGCGCCGCTCGACGGCGCGACGCGGGTCGCCGGCTTCGCCGACTTCAAGGGCTATGACCTTGCTATCGAACCGGCGCGCATCGCGACGCTGGAAAAAGCCGCCTCGGCGACATTTGATATTGCAGGCAGCGGCGCGAACGCCCCATGGGCCGGCTTGCGGCCGATGACGCCGGACAGCCGGCCGATCATCGGGCCATCGCCGCTCAGCGGGCTTTATCTCAACACCGGGCAGGGCATGCTTGGCTGGACGCTCGCGTGCGGCAGTGCGCGGCTGCTGACCGACCTGATCGACGGCAAGGCGTCGAGTGTCGTGGCCGCGCCGTTTTCGGTGACGAGGTTTTAGATTTCTTTCTTCACCCCCACTTCAGGGGAAGATTAAGAAAGCAAGTATCGGGTTCGCTAACCCCCCGCCATCTCTTCTCTCATCATCTCCAGCTCCAGCCACTGCTCTTCCGCCGCCGCCAGCTTGCGCTGGGTTTCGCCGAGATCGGTGGTGATCTTCTCGAAGCCTGAGCGGTCGCGTTGGTACAGCTTCGGGTCGGCGAGCTTGGTTTGCAGCTCAGTGACTTTCGCCTGCAAAGTGGCGATGGTCTTCGGCAAGGTCTCGAGCGCGTGCTTGTGCTTGAAACTCATTTTCTGCTTCGGCGCGGCGGGAATCGATGACGCGGCCACCTTCGGCGCATCCTTCTTCGATTCCAGCGTCGGCTGCTCGCGCTTCAGGTCCTCGCCGCGCTGAATGAGCATGTCGGAATAGCCGCCGGCATATTCGGTCCAGCGGCCATCGCCTTCCGGCACGATGACGCCGGACACAAGGCGGTCGAGAAAATCGCGGTCATGGCTGATGAGAATGACGGTGCCGGGATAATCGCCGATGACGTCTTCGAGGACATCGAGCGTTTCCATGTCGAGATCGTTGGTCGGCTCGTCGAGCACCAGGAGGTTCGACGGCTTGGCCAAAGCCTGCGCCAGCATCAGGCGGCCGCGTTCGCCGCCGGACAATTTGCCGAGCGGCGTGCGCGCCTGCTCCGGCCCGAACAGGAAGTCGCGCATGTAACCGATGACGTGCTTGGGCTGGCCGTTGACCATCACGGTGTCGCCGGCGCCGCCGGTCAGCGCATCGGCAACGGTGGTGTTCGGGTTGAGGCTGTCGCGGTGCTGGTTCAGCGTCGCGACTTCGAGTGTCGAGCCGAGCTTGACGATGCCTGAGTCGGGATCGTCGGCGCCGATCAGCATGTTGATGAGCGTCGTCTTGCCGCTGCCGTTCGGCCCGACAATGCCGATGCGGTCGCCGCGCGCGATGCGGATCGAGAAGTCGGATACGATGGCGCGGTCGCCGTAGCTCTTGTTGATATTCTTGGCTTCGATTACCAGCACGCCCGAGGCCGAGGCGGCGCCGGCGGTGATGGTGGCGGAGCCGGCGGCGCCGCGATAGGTGCGCCGCGCCTCGCGCAAGGCTTGAAGACCGCCGACGCGGCGCATGTTGCGCTTGCGCCGTCCGCTGACGCCGTAGCGCAGCCAGTGCTCTTCCATCACGATTCTGCGGTCGAGCTTGTGCTGGGCGACTTCTTCTTCGGCGAGGATGGTGTCGCGCCATTCCTCGAAATGGGCAAAGCCGCGCTCCAGCCGCTTGGTGGTGCCGCGGTCGAGCCAGACGGTCGAGCGCGACAGGTTGGACAGAAAGCGCCGGTCATGGCTGATCAGCACCAAAGCGGTGCGGCGTGAATCGAGGTCCTTTTCCAGCCATTCGATGGTGGTGAGATCGAGATGGTTGGTCGGCTCGTCGAGCAGCAGAATGTCGGGATTGGCGGCGAGCGCACGGGCGAGCGAGGCGCGGCGCGCTTCGCCGCCGGACAGATGCGCCGGGTCTTCCAGCCCGGTGAGGCCAAGTTCCTCGACCAGATTGCGCGCGATGTAATGATCGTCTTCCGAGATCAGGCCGCTTTCGACATAAGCGAGCGTCGTGTCGTAGCCGGAAAAATCCGGCTCCTGCGCCAGATAGCGCACGACGGCGCCGGGTTGCACGAAGACCGAGCCTGAGTCGGGCTCGACCAGCTTCGCGGCGATCTTGAGCAGCGTCGATTTGCCGGAGCCGTTGCGGCCGACCAGCGAGACGCGCTCGCCGGTCGAGACCGACAGGTCGGCGCCGGACAAAAGCGGCGTGCCGCCGAAGGTCAGCTTGATGCCGGCCAGTTGTAGAAGAGGAGGAGGAGCCATTTCGACTTGTTTGCCGCCATTTTTGAAAGCGACGCCGCCCGGAAAAGCGCCCGCGCATCGCTGATTGGATGTGATCGCCTACAGGTGGAACGCCCCGGCGTCAAAGTCCATAGGCGGCGGGCCGATTGAGCTGAATCAGTCCGAATTGAGCGCTTCCAGGCGGCGGTAGACGGCGGCGAGGTGGGCGTCGGCAGCGGCGCGCAGCGATGGCCGCGCGTCGCGCTGCTTGCCGGCTCGGTCCTCGGCAAATTCGAAGTGCGGCGCCTTGGCGTCCTGGCGCGCCGCTTTCGTCATCGTGTCATAATCGGCGGCGCTGTAGTCGACGCCGAAATGCGGCAATATCCGCTTGTGCAAGGCGCGGGGCAGTTCGCGGTAATTGACAGCAAGGCCCGCGCCGTCGCCGAGATGCGTTGCGGCGGCGTCGCAGATGATGCCCAGCACGCGGGCGCAATAATCCTCGTTCGGCACGCCGTCGAAATCGTCGATGCCGTAAAGCTGCGGCGGCGTGATCGCCGGCACCATTTGCGCGCCGCGCTGGCGGACATGCGAAACCAGCACTTCGACCGGGTCGCGGTAGAGAAAAATCCACGGCGTGTCCGGAAAGACTTGCCGGAACAGCGGCAGCGCCAGCGCGTGCCAGCAATCGAGCTTGAGAAACAGGTGTTGCTCGTCGTCGCTGCGTTGCCGTCCATAGGCCGCGACCACGGCGCGCAGCAAGGCGATGTGGCTTTGCGCCGGCAGATGCGGCGCGGTGCGGCAGAGTTGCACCATCGTGTCGACCGGAGCGGCTTCGGAGATGACGATATTGCGTGGCAGCGACGCCAGCATTTGCGCCACCAAGGTCGAGCCGCAGCGCGACATGTGAAAGATCAACCCGGCGGGTGGCAGGCTCTCGTGGCGCGGTGCGTCGGCGATGAAGTCGTCCAGCGTCATGCGATAGCGAAACATGCGGTTGAACGGCCGGGCGACGGCGCGGCGGATCGCGCCTTCGAAGAATGGATCGGTCAGAGGCTCCGCACCAAAATACGTCCAGTCGATCATGGCCCGATCGCCTTCGATCGAGACGTCGATCGGCAACCAGTGCCGCGGCGGCCAAACGGCGCCGTCCGGCGGCTTGGGTAAAAAGCGGGCGATGTTGAGCGGATCGGGGGCGATGGCGTGGCGGATCGCTGCTGCTGTCAGGGGAATACCGCGCGCCGCGGTAACGCGGAGGGCGGCCTCGACGTAGCGTTCCGAATCCTCGATGGCGCACAGGGTCGTGGCGATGGCCTCGTCAGCCATGACGCAGGCGCGAAAGGCGCCAAGCGGCTCGGCCGGCGTCACACCAGGATGCTCGGATAAGTTGTAAATCATTTAAATTCTGCACTTTTAGTAGAGTCCGGGGCGGGTCAATTTATAATGGGCGACCCAAGCCATGGAGCGACGATGACAGCAAGGCAGCTTTCCTTCGAAGACTTCGCCGACAAGATCGGCGAGATTTTCCCAATCGGCGATACCGACGTGCCGCAAATCCCGCTGACGCTGGCGGAGGCCGAGCGCGTCACGACGAAAGGTTTGCCGCCTGGCATGCGGCCGCCGTTCTCGTTGATCTTTGTCGCCAGGGATCCGCGCGTGTTGCCGCAGCGAATGTATAATCTCGAGCACAACGGGCTGGGCCGTCTGGAAATATTTCTGGTGCCGATCGGCAAGGACGCCGAAGGCGTTAGCTATCAGGCGATGTTCAGCTGAGCGCACTTGAGCTTTCTTGCGCATTTGCGGGCGTTGCGCCGGGCATCCATTCCATTTCGAGATAGACGCCGTGATCGGCGACATCGACGAAGCCGAGGCGCCGGTATAGCCGCAGCGCCGGATTGAATGTCTCGACCATGATGCCGATGCCGAGGCCCATGCTGCCTGCCTTCTCCTGTAGCGCTCGCAGGATCGCGCCGCCAATGCCGCGGCCGCAATGGCCGGGCATGAGCGCGATATCGACGATGTAGATTCGCGTCGCGCGCATCTCGGTGTAAAGCCTTCCCGCGGCGACGCCCTTGTGCTCGATCACCTGGAAAACGCAAGCAGCAATGGTGGTGCGGTAATGGTGCCGCTGCGCCTGAAATTGCGAGGCGAGAAACGCCTGCTTCTGTTCAGTACTCCACGGCACCGGCGCCAACTCGTTTTCGCGGGTCGATGCATAGAGCTGCATCAGAAACGGGATGTCGTCCTCGGTTTCAGGCCGCAAGGCATAGCCTTGAGACAGCAACGCCGCTGGCAATGCGAAGGCCGGCGGCGCTTGCAATGCGGTCACGTTTGCCGCCGTCAATTGCGCGTCGGGAAAATTCCGAACAATGAAATGCAGAAATTGAGCGCCAGATAAGGCTGCATGTTCTCGTGCGGAAACGAATTGCCGGTCTGCGTGATCGCCCTGGGCGAAAACGTCGCGTTCGGCGTCACCGGCGGCTTTTGATAGATGAGTGTTCCTTTCGACGCCGACAGGAAGCTCGTCGCCGACGGCGCGGCCGACCGGGTCGCCTGCGGGTTTATATCGGCCGCGACGATCGCATGCGCGTGCGCCGGGATCTGGTTCGTGGTCAACGTCACGGTGGTTTGGCCCATCGCCTCGCCGATCTGGGTATTGAGGCCGGTTGTCGAGCTGTTGCCCCAGTGCATCGGTATACGGCCCTGCAGATTGGGCAAGGCGTAGGTGGTCTGGCCATCGCCGCCATAGATCGTGCCCAGGATCGCGAACAAGGCCTGATTCTGCGATATCGGCAAGATCTGGCCGTTGCAAAACGCCCAATCCCGGGGCGCGAAATTAAAGCCGAAGCAGCGGATTTCCCCGATATAGGGTTGAGACATCTCGCTCTCCTCAATTGCGTGACGGGAAAACGCCCTGCAGGGCCATGACAAATGTGATGCAGAGTGACGGCATCAGGTTCGTGTGCGACTGATTGCCGCCAGTGTTGGAGCAGGCGCGCGGATCCAACGCTTCCTGCACAAGCGGTGTCGTTCCCGCCGTAACGTAGAACAGGGGACTGGTGCTGCCGGTGGGGGTGCCGGGAAGAACGCTGCCGCCGATGGCAACTTGGGATGCGGGGGCATCCGTTGCGCACAGGATGTGATTGTGCGCCGGCAGGTTCGGCGTGGTCAGCGTTATCGCTTGCGCGCCGGCGGCCTGCCCGAGTTGATAGGTCGACAGGCCCGGGCCGGTGCCCTGATCGAGCGGCAGGCGCGATTGCAGGTTCGGCAATCCAAAAGTCGAAACGCCGTTGCCGCCATAGACCGTTCCGAGCAAGGAGAACAAGGCCTGGTTCTGGGCGATCGGCAGCAATTGGCCGTTGCAGAAGGCAAATCCTTTCGGCGCGAAATTGCCGCCGAACATCATGATCTGCCCAAGAAAGACATTACTCATCGCGCGACTCCTCCCAAATCATGACGGCCCGCAGATCGCTAATTGCGTGAGGGGAAAATGCCACGCAAGGCAATGCACCAGTTGATCGTCAGGTATGGCTGTAAATTGCTGTGCGGCTGGTTGCCGCCGACGATTGAAATGGACGCGGGGTTCAGCGGCGTGATCGCCAGGTTGTCGGGGCCGTAGAACGGGAGCGCCGTGCCGCTCGCGAGAAAGCACTGCGCCAGCAGGTTGCCCGGGTCCGGCGTGGAGGCCCCGGCGTTGGCCGACGTGCCGACGAAACCGTGATTATGCGACGGCATCTCGGGAAAAATAATCGTGACATTTTCCATGCCGGCTTGTTCGCCGATCACGTAGTTGCTGCCATCGGTCGAAGTGCCGAAATGCATCGGCACCCGGCTTTGCAGATTCGGCAAAGCGAATGTCGTCGTGCCGTTGCCGCCGTAAAATGTGCCGAGCAGCGAGAACAGTGCCGCGTTCTGCTGGATCGGTAAAAGTTGCCCGTTGCAGAGCGCCCAGTTCTTTGGCGCGAAGCCAAAGCCGAAACATTGAATTTCGCCCAGGAAGGGTTGACTCATTCTCGCCCCCGCAAACCATTTCCCACCGGAAACGAGTTTGGCAGAAGGCTGGCGGCTTTACAATCTCTAAGTTATATAAATGTTAAATACAACCTATGATATGTAACGGTAATAGTCCATCTTTGGCACCGCGCGCGGCCACGATCAAAATCGCCGGCGGCGCGCGTCAATTCCCGCCCGATGCCTTGCGCAGGAAATGACCGGCGGAAATGCCGCGCAACAGCGCCAGGCGATAATGCTTAACCACGTCGCCGCGCTCCCAGCCGGATCCCGGCCAATCCTGCACCATGCGGCGCATCCGTTCGATATCCAGTATTTTCGCAGCCGATGCGCAGCCGGCGATTTCCGCCACCGCGTCGGCGACGTCGCCGCGCGCGGCGGTCAAGCCTTCGTGCCAGTCGGCGGCCTGGTAGGCGATACCCGAGCGCTGCAACACGGCCGCCGGCAGCCGATCGGCCAGCGCGGTCCTGGCGAAGGCGCGCTGCACGCCGCCCACCATGAAATGGCCGGTTGGAATGCGCAGGCAATACTCCACCAGCCTTTTGTCTGCGGTCGGGTCGCGATGGTCGAGCCCCCAGCCGCCGAGAGTGCCCTTGTTGTGATTGCCGATGTCCTGGCGCCTCAGCCCTTGCAGACGCCGATCGTAACCGCTGCGGCCGCGGCGAAAGGTGGTGTCGACGCCGCGTTCGCGCGACAGAGCGGCGAGATCGAACGCGGCCAGGCTTTCGGGCCGGATCGCGGTATAGGTCAGCACATTCCTTGGATCGTTGCTGAAGGTGCGCTTGGCCCATTGCCAAAACCCCAATGGCAGGAAGGGACCGATGGCGGCCGCGAACGTGCTGCGCCGGCTCATGCCCGTGTTGGCGGCGAACGCCGCCGCCTCGCGCCAATAGCTGAACAGGCGCCCGCTGCGCAGCAGTTCCGGCAGCAGCTCGAAGCCGCGATAGCTGAAGGTCATGTTGCCGGCCTGACCGGTCAACATCACTGTGAGCTTGCGGTCGCGCGCGGCGTCATTGATCGCTTGCACCCATACCGAATTCGACGGGTTGAGAATCGGCCGGTCGCACAGGAAATAGCTGCGGTCCAGGCCGGCGACTTGCGAGAGGTGTCCGCTGCGGATCAGGATGTGCTCGATGTTCGGATATAGCGCCGCCGTTTCGGCGGCGAGCGGGCCTTCGTCGACGAGGCGTCCGCTGCGGTCGGTGTCGGCATAACCTTCGCGCGGCACGGCGGTATAGGCGATAATCTTGCCGCCGCTTTGCGCCAGCAGCCGCGCCGCCGTCGCCGTCACCGCGCTGCTGTCGAACCCGGCACTTAAATGCGCGCCGACCCGGCCGCCGCCGCCGCGCAAACGGGCCTGGGTCGCCTGGTCGAGATGATGGCGGAAGCCTTCGACGAAATCGCCCGCCACGGCGCCCGCGGCGTCGGGCTGCTGCGGATTCCAGTAAAGTCGACTCGACAGGCCGTCCCTCGTCACGGTCACCACCTGTGCCGGCATGACTCGCTCTATGCCGGCAAAGTAGGTCCGCGACGTATTCTGCGGGATCAGCGCGACGAATTCGGCGATTGTCCGCTCGTCCGGCGCGCGGGGAATCTCGGCAAGCGCATGTAGTCCTTTCGGCATCGAGGCGAAGGCAAAGAAATCGCGCCCGCGGTGGTAGTGCAACGGTCTTTGACCGTTGAAGTCGCGCGCTAGAGTCAGGGCTCGCGCGTGCTCGTCCCAAAGCACGAAGGCGAAGTCGCCGACCAGGCGATCGAGCGTCCCGAGCCCCCAGCGCTCGAGACTGGCCATCAGGATAGAAGCGTCGCAAAGCTTAATCGTGTTGGCCGCGGTCAAACCGAGCGCGCCGCTCAATTCGTCACGGTTGTCGATGCGGATATCGGCGGCCAAAGCCAGCCGGCCGTCGCGGCTGCGCAGCGGCTGGCGGTCATGGATGTCTTCCGGCAATGTGCGGAACAGCCTACGCCCCAGCGCCAGCGGGCCTGCGGACCACAGGCCGCCCTCGTGCGGGCCGTAAATTTCCTGTGCTGCCAGCATGCGCCGGCAATCGGCCTCCGGCCCCGGCCGCCCGTCGAAACGCCAGATGCCGGCGATTGCGCTCACCGAGGGGCTACTCCGAACCAGGCCTGAAGGCCAATCGATGGAAAAGACAAGCGATGAAGATGCGGCGCGCGGCCTTTACGAATCGTAATTCGTATAGGCGCCACCATCTTCATACGCGTCGATCCCGTTCTTCGTGCCCGACAGTGCACTGACGAAAACGGTCGGTGTCGTCCACGTCTTGCGCGGCGACGGAGGCGCGGCAGGCTCGCTGTCGGGCGGCAAAATGGCGGGCGAACTCGGCAATGTCTCAGCTTCCGTCATAGCCGTTGCTTTCCCGAAGAGGAGACGTCCGCCTCAGCGCTAATCGACCCTATCAATATAAGGGAATTGGATACCTTTTGGCAATCTGAGATTGCAGCCGGTGAGTTCTGACTTCCCGAAAAAGTTGTGGCTTTGTGGAGGCGTACGTCCGGGCGGCAACGGTTACACGAAGCACGCAATCTCGGCGAAGTCAGGCCGGACCGGATAGCCCGTGACCTCGACGCCGGCGGCATCCAGCCAGGCATGCGCGCCAAGCTGCCGGTTGCCTTCTTTGCCGGCGCCGAAATGCAGCACGCTGACGATCCCCCGCCGGTTGAGCATGATTCGCGCGGCCATCGCCTGTGGCAGGCACACCGCCTTGAACGGCAGATAGCGCGCCGCGCGGGTCACCGCCCAGCCGACCATTGCCGCCTGATCCATCTGTGCGCGTGAGCCTTGCCGCCGCGACCGCGCAACGCGCGCATCGCCGGGCGCCACGAAAGTCCCGAGCCGGTGCGCCAATCGCGGGAATGGAACGAGCACCAGCGCCAGGCGAGCGGCCAGCAGGCACAGCACCGCCTCGATGGTCAGCGCGCGGCGGCGGCTATCGACCTGCGCGAACCTACGCAGCGGGTGGCGGATCGAGCGCAATCGCGCCATGCTTCACCAACTCCTTGAGGAAGGTCGCGACCTCGTCGCGGCACATTTGCGGCGTGACGTCATATTCATCCTGCAACCGCGCGCAGACATCGTCGAGCGCGCGCGGCTGCTCGATCAATTCCCAGATGCGCGCGCCGACCTCGCTCAGGCCGACATAATTGCCTTTGGCGGCGCTCATCATCACCAGTTCGTCGCCGACCTTGGCAGCCAGCCAATCGCCTTGTCTGCGGACCATCGTCATGAGCGTCACCCCGCTTCGGCAAGGCGTGGTGTTGCGGTCAAGGGGTAACCCAGCCGCCGCATCATCGCGGCATGGTCGCTCTCGATCCGCGCCACTTGCTCCGCCGTCAGTTCGTCGCGCCAGGCACCGGCCTCGCCGCGCCGGAAAAACCGGCCATCGGGGCGCGGCCGCGGGCCTTCGCGGAAGCCCTTGGCTTTTTCCTGTGCCTGCAACTGCGCGAAGCTCGCCAGCCGTACGGCACGGGCGATCTGCGCTGCGCTGGCTTCGCGCTGTGCGAAAGCGAGCGCGTCGCGTAGCGCGCCTCCGGTGTCGGCTTGCATGTCCTCGTAGTGCACGCAATGAACGGGAATGTCGGTCTGATCGAGCCAACTGGCGACGTGCTCGCTCCAGGTCAGCAATTTCTGGCGAAACTGGTTGTACTGCCGGCGGGGACGGCTGCAAAACGCCGCGTTGAAGTCGCTCATGAATGCGATGGCGTCGTCGATGCCGACGGCTTTGTGATTGGCGAGCGATGCGGCGACATCGCGCGGGTCGCGCACGATGACGATGGCGGCAGCGGCACCGCCGCGGCCGGCCAGCAACGGCTCGCCTTTCGGCGTGCGCGTATAGGCGTCGTGCGTTTTTGCAAACCGCACTTGCGGCGCAGTATTTCCCTCAGGCGGCGCGTCGTCCATACCGTCGTCGCCGCCGGCCAGTGCTTCATAGACGCGCGGACGCAAGGCATCGGTCTCGTCATGGGTCAGCAGGCCGGAGTCGATGAGGGTCAGATCGTCGAACGGTTCGCGCGCGCTGGCGATGCCGCCGCGCAACGGCAGGTCGTTGATGTCGGCCGGTTTGCCGTCCGGCGACGAAAGGTTCGCCAGCAGCATGCGGAACCAGGTGTTGCCGGATTTCGGATAGGAGGCGAGCCAGACCTTGCGCATCACGCCGCCTTTTCCAGCAAGCCGATGTCCAGCCAATGCCGCTCCAGCCAGCCGATCACCAGCGGCATGTCGGCGAAGTCGAGCCTGCGCGTGAGGTGGAATACCCCGGCGGCGTTGGCGACGGTCGTGGCGGCGTGGAAATAGCCGGCCTTCTGGTCCATGCGCATGACCAACTGCGGCCGGTAGGCGTTGCGGCGCAGCAGCAACGCGGCGTCGACCGCATTGGGGGCTTCGATGCCCGGCGTCAGCGGCGGCCGCGCTTCGCGCAAGATGTAGGCGGCCCCTAACAGGAGAGCGCCGCCATGGGCGCGATCGGGCTCGACATAGAATTTCTCAAGCCGGCTGCGCACCGGGTTGCGGCGGCTGGCGCCGAGGTCCAGCCTGTCGATGGCTTGCGCCCATAACTTCAACTGGCGGCCGTCCGGATGCACCAGGGGCACGCCGCGCCGGGCACCTTGCGCTTCGATCGAGATCGCGCAGATGTCATCGGTCAGCAGCGGATAGCCGCGCTTCGACAAAGCCGCGGCGAGTGTCGATTTTCCGCTGCCCGATGGTCCGCAGAACAGGATCGCCTTGTTGCCGACCCGCACTGCGCTGGCATGCAGAACTACTTGTTCGCGCTGGTGCAGCAAGATGCCGAACACGGTGCCGAGAACGAAGACCGGGATGTCGGCGGGATCGCCGCCCGGCTCGGCGGCGTAGATGATCTCGCGGCCTTCATTGAGCAGAAACCGCGCGATTCCCGGAATGCGGAGCAAAAAGCTTCGATCCGCGATCTGCCAGGTGAGGCCCGTGCTGCCCGGATTGGTGAGCGCGTCCGGCACCGCGCCGGACCTGATGGTAACGTCCGGCGCAGCCGGCTCGGCCGCAAGGGCGTTGAGCCCTGGCAAGAGCAGATCGGCGGCGACGGCCAAACCGGAGACGCAATAAAAATGCAATTTTTGCTCCGCGCAACTCCGCCGGAACGGGTGCCTGACGTGTATTGACTATAGAGGACAACCGTCTGTGTCCAAAGGCGGTTTGCGATGGATGCGGGCGGCGCTAGCATTGCGCCGCTGTTCCCTCCCGCCCGGCCGGGCGCCCGCACATTGTCTCGGGATTCCCGACAAAAACCTTATATATCAATTGGATATAGACATCATGGCCGATCCAGCCGTATCTCCCGCCACAGACGGCGCCCTGTCCCTCCACGACGCGCTGCTGACGCGTTTCGGTGAAACCGTCGCCATTCCGGCGGAACTGTCCGGCTTGTCCGAACTCGCCACCATCGCCAACCATCGCGTGCATAGGCGCTATACCGAACGTGCCGTATCCCCCGACCTGTTGCGGTTGTTGTGCGCCTGTGCGCTGTCGGCGCCGTCGAAAAGCGACCTGCAACAGGCCGACATCCTGATCGTCCGCGACAAATTCCGGCGCGAAGCGATCACGGCCCTGTTGCCGGAGATGCCATGGGTCATTCAGGCGCCGGTCTTTCTGGTCTTTCTCGCCAATGCGCGGCGACTGCCATTCATCGCGCGCGAACGCGGCACGCCGTTTCCGAACGATCATCTCGATCTATTCTTCAATGCCAGCGTCGATGCGGCGCTGGTGCTGGCAACGTTCATGCGCGCCGCTGAGGCGGTCGGCCTGGGCTGCTGCCCGATCAGCGTCATCCGTGATCATGCTGCGACGGTTAGCAACATGCTGGCGCTGCCGGACAAGGTCATCCCGATCGCCGGCATGTGCGTCGGCTGGCCGGCCGAGCCGAGCGGTATCACGCCGCGGCTGCCGCTCGATATCACGGTGCACGAGGAAACCTATGACGAGGGCGATCTGGCGGCGGGCATTGGCGGCTATGACCGGCGCCGCGCAGCCATTCGGCCGTTTCGGAATCAGCGCGAGTCCGCGCGTTTCGGCCACGCCGAATTCTACGGCTGGTCGGAAGACAAGGCGCGGCAATATGCCAATCCGGCGCGCGCCGATTTCGGCGCTTTCGTACGTGGCAAAGGTTTTTGCCTCGACTAGCTTGAGGCCCGGTTAGCTTTTGCGAATGCGGAAGGTGAGCAGACCGTCGGTCTTTTCCTGGGCCTCCAGCGTGTCCCCGGTCTGGCGCAGCAGATTGGGAATATCGAGCGCGGCCAGCGGGTCGGTGCATTCGGCGACGATGAGATCGCCGGATTTCAGGCTGCCGAGCATCTTCTTCACCCGCAGGGCCGGCAAAGGGCATTTCAAGCCCCTCAGATTCATGGTCTTTTCGTTCAAAAGCTTGGCTCCTGCCGGCGGCCGATTGGGCTAGACTGGCCGTTCGACATATTGGAAAGGCTCAGCACGGCATTATGGCGGCGGCGTCCGAGACAATACAGATGATTTCACGGCTGACGCCATTGGCCGACGTGCTGGCCATGGCGGATCTGCGCGTCAAGCCGGTGACGCCGCGCACGCTCGACGTGACCTTAGCCGCCGGCCGCACCTTGGCCGCCGACGCCGTCGCGGCGGCGCGGCCGACCGCAAGCCTGGCCTTGCTGGACGGATGGGCGCTGGCCGCGGACATGACGCTCGGTGCCGGAGGGTATTCGACCGTCAATCTGCTGCATCCGCCGCAACGCATTGAAGCCGGCCAGCCTTTGCCGCCGGACACCGACAGCGTCGCGCCGTTCGACGCCATCCAGATGACCAGTACCGGCGCCGAAGCCCTGGTCACCGTCAATCCCGGCGACGGCGTTCTGTCGGCCGGCGGCGACAGCGATCCGGCGATCCCGCTGCGCCGCGCCGGCGAGCGCTTGCGCATGACCGACCTGGCGGCCTTCGCCGCCGCCGGACTGTCGCGTCTTGCGGTGCGCGAGCCGCGCATTCGTGTACTGCCGCTGCGCGGCAGCGCCATCGTCATCGCCGCGGCACGATTGATCGCGGGCGACATCGAGCGGCGTGGCGGCGCCGCCAAGATCGACGATGCCGGGCGCGATCTCGGCACCGTGCTGGCGGCGGAATCGACCGACGCCATTGTCGTCATCGGCGGCACCGGATCGGGACGTAACGATACCAGCGTGCATACGATGGCACGCGACTGCGAAGTCGCGGTGCACGGCATCGCGCTGACGCCGGGCGAAACCGCCGCCTTCGGCTTTGCCGGCCCAAGGCCGATCCTGCTGCTGCCGGGACGTCTCGATGCCGCGCTCGCTGTTTGGCTTCAGATCGGAAGGCGTGTTCTCGACCGGCTGGCTTTGGCGCACCTGGACCGCGAACCGGTCGAAACCCTGGCGCTGGCGCGCAAGGTCACATCGACCGTGGGGCTGGCCGAACTCGTCCCGGTGCGGCGCGGCGCCAATGGCGCCGAGCCCTTGGCCAGCAAATATTTGCCGCTGTCGTCGCTGGCGCGTTCCGATGGCTGGATCCTGGTGCCTGCCGAAAGCGAAGGCTATTCCGCGGGCACGCCGGTTCAGGTAAGGCCGTGGCCATGAAAGAGAAAACATGAACGACATGCGCATCATTGGCCTCGCCGGCTGGAGCGGCTCCGGAAAAACCACATTGGTGACGAAACTGATCCCGTGCCTTTTGGCTCGCGGGGTCAAGGTATCGACGCTCAAGCATGCGCATCATGGTTTCGATCTCGACACGCCGGGCAAGGACAGTTTCATGCACCGCGCCGCCGGCGCCACCGAAGTCATCATCTCGTCGGGCAAGCGCTGGGCGATATTGCACGAGCTGCGCGAGGAGCCGGAATGGGATCTGCCGCATCTGGTCGCCAAGATGTCGCCGGTCGATCTGGTGCTGGTCGAAGGCTTCAAGCGCGACGCTTTTCCGAAGCTGGAAATTCACCGCATCGCCAACGGCAAGCCGCTGATCCATCCGGAGGATCCGCACATCGTCGCGGTCGCCTCCGACAGCGCAGTGCCCGAAGCCAAGGTGCCGGTGGTCGACCTCAACAATATCGACGCCATTGCCGACCTGCTGCTGCGCCACGCAGTAGCCATCGACACCGTGGCGGCTTCATAACGGACTTTCCATGGCGCAATTGACCGACGATTGCTTCGCGTTTTCCGGCCCGCTGCTGCCGTTGCAGGACATGGAGCGGTTGATCGTGGAACGCATCGTCCCGGTTAACGACACCGAGCGCGTGCCGTTGCGCAGCGCGCGCGGCCGCGTCAGCGCCGCCGATGTTCTTGCCCCTGTCGATCTGCCGCCGTTCGATAATTCCGCGGTCGATGGTTACGCTGTGCGCCATGGGGATCTGGCGCTCGACGGCGACACAAAACTCGCCGTTGCCGGACGCCTGCAAGCCGGGGCGCGTGCCGATATGACGCTGTCGAGCAGGCAGGCGATCCGCATTTTCACCGGCGCGGCGATGCCGTCCGGCGCGGACACGGTGTTCATGCAGGAAGATGTCACGCTCGACGGCGGCAACGTCATCGTGCCGAAGGGGCTGGCGCTCGGCTCCAACCGCCGCCTCGCCGGCGAAGACGTCCCGGCCGGACGTCTGGTCTTGCCGGCGGGCACGGTGCTGGAGGCGCAGCATATCGCGCTGCTCGCCGCCTTGGGCCTGACCGACATCGCGGTGCGCCGCCGGCTCAAGGTGGCCATCTTTTCAACCGGCGACGAAGTCGTCGAGCCAGGCAGCCAGCGCGGCGCCGCCGCGATCTTTGACGCCAACCGTTATCTGCTGAGTGCGCTGCTGGAACGGCTCGGCGTCGTCGTCACCGATCTCGGCATTCTCGCCGACGAGCCGACTGAGCTGGCGCGGGCGCTGGCCAAGGCGGCGGCCTGGCACGATCTGGTCATTACATCCGGCGGCGTTTCCACCGGCGAGGCCGATCATGTGCGCGGCGCGGTCGAGCGCATCGGTTCGCTGACGTTCTGGCGCGTCGCCATCAAGCCGGGCCGGCCGGTGGCGATGGGCGTCATTCGCGCCGCGGCGCGCAAGGACCGCGCCGCGCATTCGGGCGCCGCCTTTGTCGGGCTGCCGGGCAATCCGGTGGCGGTGTTCGTGACATTCGTGCGCGTGGTTAAGCCCCTGCTATTGCAGCTCGGCGGCGCGCGGCCGCAACGCCTGATGCCGCTGCCGGTGCGCGCGGCTTTCGCCTACAAGAAAAAGAAAGATCGCCGCGAATATGTCCGTGTCGCGCTGCGCGTCGGCGCCGATGGCGAGGTCGAGGCGATCAAGCACCCGCAGGACGGCGCCGGCATTCTGACGTCGCTGACCGAGACCGACGGCCTGCTGGAATTTCCGGAGGACGTCACCTCGATCGCGCCGGGCGACCGCGTCGGGTTTTTGTCTTACGCGGCGCTGATGGGGTGATCGCTTCTTATCCCTCCCCGGTTACGGGGAGTGTCGCGAGCGAAGCGAGCGGGGTGGGGCGATGTTCGATATTAATCTCGGGCGAAACCCCACCCGACCCGCCTTCGCTAACGCGATGGCGGGCCACCCTCCCCTTGCGGGGGAGGGATAAGAAAGCTAGCCACCGGCCGCGATTTTCTCCGCCTTGGCGGCGTCTTCCGGCGTATTGACGTTGAAGAACGGATCGACCGGCGTGTCGGGCCAGTCGGCAATGGCGATGCCGTGCCGCGCCGTCCAGATTTCGATCTTGTGCAGGCCTTCGTCCCACAGCGCCTTGCGCAAATCCTCGCGCAGCGCCAAAGGCCACAGGCCAACGACGGGATGCCGCCATTCGCCGGAGCGCGCGCAAGCGAGCGGCACGCCGGCGCCCATTTTGCGCCGCGCCTCGTGCAGGCGCTCGACCAGATCGTCCGGCAGAAACGGACAATCGCCCGGCACGCTCAGCAGCCATTCGATGCCGTTGTCCTGCGCGGCCAGGTAATCGAGCCCGGCGAGAATGCCGGCGAGAGGACCGGCGAAATCAGGCACGCTGTCGGCGACGACATCGAGGCCGGTGTCGGCAAAGCGGGACGCATCGCCATTGGCGTTGAGCACCATGCCCTGCACCTGGCCGGACAAGGTGCCCAGCACGCTGTCAAGAATGGTGACGCCACCGATCTTGATGCGTGCCTTGTCGCCGCCGCCCATGCGGCGCGCCTGGCCGCCGGCAAGCACAAGGCCGAAAGTGGGGGGAGGGGGGATCATTGTTATTCTCGAAGCGGCGCGGCAAGCGCGTTTTCCCCTCTCCCCTTGTGGGAGAGGGTGCCTTCGCGGAGGCGAAGCCGAGCGAAGGCGGGTGAGGGGTCGGAACCGGTTCGAGAGGCTGACCCCTCACCCGGCTCGCGCTTCGCTTTCGCTTCGCGCGATCCACCCTCTCCCACAAGGGGAGAGGGGAAGAAAGAGCGCCACGCGCGGCCACTCAATAACTCAGTCATTATCCACGGCCGCCTTGCGCCGGTGCTTCGAGCTTTCTTCTTCGACCTTGTCGAGATCCTGATCGAACACGATGCGGTCTTCGCCGGCCAGCGCGACGAAACGCTTGCCGCGCGCGCGGCCGATCAAGGTGAGGTTCGCCTTGCGCGCCAGCTCGACGCCCCAGGCGGTGAAGCCCGAACGCGAAATCAGAATCGGAATGCCCATGCGCACGGTTTTGATCACCATTTCCGAGGTCAACCGGCCGGTGGTGTAGAAGATCTTGTCTGACGGCGACACCTTCTCCTTGAACATCCAGCCGGCGATCTTGTCGACAGCGTTGTGGCGGCCGACGTCTTCCATATAGACCAACGGCTGGCCCTCATGCGCCAGCACGCAGCCGTGAATGGCGCCGGCTTCAAGATAAAGCGACGGCGTGGTGTTGATCTTGTGCGTCAGCGCATAGAGCCATGACGTTCGCAATTGCGTGTTCGGCAGCGACACGCCCTCGAGCGCTTCCATCAGGTCGCCAAACACGGTGCCCTGCGCGCAGCCGGAGGTCTGCACCTTCTTTTTCATCTTCTTTTCGTAATTGGTCTTGCGCTTGGTGCGCACGACCACGACCGACAGCTCCTCGTCGTAGTCGACGCTTTCGACGACATCGTCCGCCAGCAGCATGTTCTGGTTCAACAGAAAGCCGACCGCGAGATACTCCGGATAATCGCCGATGGTCATGGCGGTGACGATTTCCTGGCTGTTGAGGAAGATCGTCAAGGCACGCTCGACCGTTACCGAGGTGTCGATTTTGGCGCCGGTCTGGTCGATGCCGGAGACGCGCTCGGTCAGACGTGGATCGAGCGGGTTCGGCTTGATGATGTAGCTGTCTGAATTCATGAGCCCAATCTAGGGAGTTGGCTGGCTGCGCGGAAGCCTTGGTCTGGATAAATGTACCGCATCATGGGCTAAAGGCACCGTATTGTGAAGTGCGCCGAGGCTCGTCAGAATGCGCGCAACGGCGTGACAATCGCCGAATGGAGGATGCCATGGTGCGGACATTTCTCGCTACGCTCGCTGTCGCGTTCGTTGTCCAGTTTTCCCCGGCACAGGCCCAGGACTGGCCGCAGCGGCCGATCACCTTGATCGTGTCGCAACCGGCCGGCGCCAGTCCCGATGTCATGGCGCGCATGATCGCCGAACGCATGGGCAAGGCGCTTGGCCAGACGATCATCGTCGAGAACAAGCCGGGCGCCGGCAATGTCGTTGGCGCCACTGCCGCTGCCCGTGCCGCGCCGGACGGCTACACGCTGTTCTTCGCGACCTCGGCGGCGCTCGTCACCAATCCCTACATGATGAAGAACCTGTCCTATGACCCGGTGAAGGACTTCGCGCCGATCGCGCTGGTGGCGCGCAGCAACCAGCTCATCGTTGTGCATCCGGATGTCGCGGCCAAGACCTTGCCGGAATTGATCGCGCTGGAAAAGAAAACGCCGGGCAAGTTCTCTTTGTCGGTCGACGGGCCGCGCAACCTCGCCGGCGTCACCGCGCAGGCACTGAACAAATATGCCGGCACGCAGTTCGTGCTGATCCCCTCGACTAATCCGAACGCCGGCGTTCAGGACGTGATGACCGGACGCACGCAAGCCGGCATTTTCTCGGTGTCGATTGTCGAACAACTGGTGCGGGCCGGATCGCTGCGCGCGATCGCCATTGCATCGAATGGCCGCGCGGCCAGCCTGCCCGACGTGCCGGCCGCCGCCGCCACACTGCCCGGCTTCGATTTCCAGGGCTGGTTCATGCTGATGACGCCGGCCGGCACGCCGCCGGCGATCATCGCCAAAGTGAATGCCGCGGCCGATGCCGCCACGAAGGACCCGCGGGTCATGGAACTGTCGTCCAAGCTCGGCTTCGATTTGCAGCCCGGCGGCGTCGGAACGCCGCAGGCGGCAGCGGCGTTCCTCAAGGTTCAACTCGGCGTCTGGGAAAAGATCACCAGGGAGCTGGGTATCGAGAAGCAGTGAGCGCCAGTTCGAAGTCGCCATGGTCTGGCGGCGGCTGATTGCCTTCGCGCCCTCTCTGAGTACCGTCCTGACTTGACCTGCATCAACGTATACGAATGCGGGTTCCGCTATATGTTTTGCTGATGGGTGGTGACGATCCCGGCAAAATGGAAATCGGACCTTATGAGCCTTGGCTCGCTAACCGACCGCGCACCTGAAGCGGGACCGTCGACCGCCAAGTGGACCGGATGGACAGTGATCGCACTGATTGCCTGGGGCGCTGTCTACAGCCAGCTCATTCCCTTTTCGACGTGGGTGGTTGAGACGACCGGTGTCGATCCCAATAGCCATTTCGGCGAGGCAATCAGTTTCTTCGCTTATGACACGCCGAAGGTCTTGATGTTGCTCACTTTGGTTGTGTTCGGCATGGGCGTCGTGCGCAGTTTCTTCTCGCCGGAAAAGACGCGGGCGTTGCTGGCTGGAAAACGCGAAGGCGTCGGCAACGTGATGGCCGCGTCGCTCGGCATCGTTACGCCATTTTGCTCGTGCTCCGCCGTGCCGATGTTCATCGGCTTCGTCAGCGCCGGTGTGCCGCTCGGTGTTACTTTTTCATTTCTGATCGCCGCGCCGATGGTGAACGAAGTGGCTCTTGGGCTCTTGTTCGCGCTGGTGGGCTGGAAAGTGGCGCTGACCTATCTTGCGTTTGGCCTTGTCATCGCCATCGTCGCTGGCTGGGTCATCGGCCGGTTGCATCTGGAACACTGGCTGGAAGAGTGGGTTCGCAACATCCGCGCGGGTGCCGTCGATTTGCCATCCGGACAAGTCAGCGTCGTCGATCGCATCAAGGCGGGCATCGACGCCATCAAGGAGATTGTCGGAAAAGTCTGGCCATGGATCATCGCCGGAATCGCCGTTGGCGCCTTCATCCACGGCTATGTGCCCGCTGAATTGCTGGCGACGATCATGGGGCGGGACGCCTGGTGGTCGGTACCGGCCGCCGTGCTGATCGGCATTCCGATGTATTCCAACGCTGCCGGTATCATTCCGGTGATCGAGGCGCTTATCACCAAAGGCGCGGCGCTGGGAACCGTCCTCGCATTTATGATGTCGGTGATCGCGTTGTCACTTCCGGAAATGATCATCCTGCGCAAAGTTCTCAGCGTGAAAATGATTGCAGTCTTTATCGGTGTCGTCGGGACCGGCATCCTGGCGGTTGGTCTTTTGTTCAACGCCCTTTTCTCGTGACCCCGCGGAGAAGATCCATGAAAGACGTGAAAGTTCTCGGCCCTGGTTGCAAACGTTGCATTGCAACGGCCGAGATGGTTCAGGCCGAAGCCGACAAGCTCGGCGTTCCGGTCACAATCGAAAAGGTGACCGACTACGCCGCCATCGCCGGCTTCGGCATCGTATCGACGCCCGGGATTGTGATCGACGGCAAGGTCGTGCATGCCGGCGGCCTGCCGAAGCCGGACGAGCTGTCCCGGTGGCACCAGGGTTGATCACGATTCCAGCGAGTAGCGATCACGCGCCGGTGTCGGTCGCGTTCGGATAGAACAACTGCTCGCCGTTGATCTTGTAACTGGCGATGGCTTTCTGGCCTTCCGGCGAGATCAGCCAGTCGATGAACTGCTGGCCGAGATCCTTCTTCACACTGGCGTGCTTGGCGGGATTGACCAGGATGACGCCGTACTGGTTGAACAGGCGCTTGTCGCCTTCGACGACGATGGCGAGGTTGCTTTTGTTCTTGAAGCTGATCCAGGTGGCGCGGTCGGACAGGACATAGGCATTGCTGCTGCCGGCAGTGTTGAGCGCCGCGCCCATGCCCTGGCCGATGGCCTTGTACCAGTCGCCTTTCTCCTTCTCGATGTCGACGCCGGCGGCTTTCCAGAGATTGAGTTCGGCGGAATGGGTGCCGGACCTGTCGCCGCGCGAGATGAACGCTGCTTTCTTGTTCTTGATGGTGGTGAGCGCCCTGGCGATGTCCTGGCCGCCCTTGATGCCGGCCGGATCGCTCTTCGGCCCGATCAGCACGAAGTCGTTATACATCACCGGGTTGCGCTTCACGCCGAAGCCGTCGGCGACGAATTTCTCCTCTTGCGCCTTGGCATGGACGAAGACGGCGTCGGCATCGCCGCGCCGCCCGGTGTCGAGCGCTTGTCCGGTGCCTTGCGAGATGACTTTCACCTCAATGCCGGTCTTCGCCTTGAACAGTGGCAGGATGTGGCCGAACAGGCCGGAGTCCTGCGTCGATGTGGTGGAAGAGACGATAATGGATTTGTCCTGTGCGGTCGCGGGAACGACGGCGGCGAGGCCGAGGGCGAGCGCGGCGATGAGAGTGCGGCGGTTGAACATGGAAGAACCTTCTTCTGTGTGTTTTTGTCAGACCAGTAATTCGCCGGCGATGAAGTCGCGTGCTTCTTTCGTGCGCGGCTGGGCAAAGAATTCTTCGGCGGGCGCGTGTTCGATCAGCCGGCCGCGATGCAGCAGCGCGACATCGCCGCCGAGGCGCCGCGCCTGGCCGAGGTCGTGCGTCGACATCACGACTTTGACGCCGCGCGCGGCGACGTCGCGGACGATGTCTTCGATCGCCTTGGTCGAAGCCGGATCGAGACTGGCGGTCGGTTCGTCGAGAAACAGGATGGCCGGATCGCGCGCCAGCGCCCGCGCCAGAGCGAGGCGTTGCTGTTCGCCGCCCGACAGGCGGCGCGCCGGGCGGTTGCCCATGCCGGCAAGACCGACCAGCGCCAGCAGTTCATCGATACGTTGCGCGTGTGGTGTATCGGTGGCAGCGAGCGCATAGCCGATATTGGCGGCGGCCGAGCGGCGCAGCATGACCGGCCGTTGAAACACGATGGCGCGGCGCGCCGGTGAGGCATTGTCGCGGCCGCCCCAGCTGATGCGTCCACTGGTCAGCGGCAGCAGGCCCATCGCCGCGCGCAACAAGGTGGTTTTGCCGGAGCCGTTCGGCCCGACCAGCAGGGTCGGCGGCCCGGCGTCGAACATCAGCGATACTTTATCGAGAATCGTGACGGGCCCTGCGGCGATGGTCGCCTCGGTCAGGACAAGCGGGAGATCTGAAAAGGGCGCGCGCATGATCATCCGACGTACCGTTCGCCGGCGCGCCGTGCGCCCCAGGCGAGTGCATTGATGACGACGACGATGGCGATCAGGACCAGGCCGAGCCCGATCGCCAATGGCAAGTCGCCTTTCGACGTTTCCAGCGCGATGGCCGTGGTCATGGTGCGGGTGAAGCCCTCGATATTGCCGCCGACGACAATGATGGCGCCGACCTCGGCGGCGGCGCGTCCGAAGCCGGCGAGCAGGACGGTCACCAGCGAAAAGCGTGCATCCCAGACCAAAGTCGCCACGCGGCCGAGCGGGCCGACACCGAGTGCCGCCAGTTCGTCTCGGTATTCGAGCCATAGGTCCTCGACGGTCTGCCGGGTCAGAGCGGCGATAATCGGCGTCACCAGAAGGGTTTGCGCGATCACCATGGCGCCAGGCGTGAACAACAGTCCCAACGTTCCGAGCGGCCCTGACCGCGACAGCAGCAGATAGATGGCGAGGCCGGCGACCACCGGCGGCAGACCCATCAGCGCGTTCAGGACGACAATGACGCCCTCGCGGCCGGGGAAGCGGGTCAGCGCGAGCAGGGCGCCCAGCGGGATCCCGATCAGCGCCGCGCAAAGGACCGCGCTCAGGCTGACCAGCAGCGAAAGCCGGACGACGGCGTAGAGCGCCGGGTCGCCGGTCAGTACCAATTGCAAGGCAGACATTTCGCCGGTCATCAGTCGCTCAAAGCAGACCCGGATGTGTACGTCGGTTACTCTACCGGCTGTTTTATGAAATTAAAACAAGGTAATGCCGGATTGTGCAATAGGAAAACCCGATCAAACGCCGGCGCGGCGCACTTGGCCGGGCGAGGCCGGGTCGCACAGCGCCGGGCGCGGGGTCTTTGGCCGCTTTCCGGCAGGAAATCGTGATTCAGTCGGCGCCTTTGTCGGTTTTCCGGCCTTCACGTCTTGCAAAAGACCGCCGCCGCCGTCATGAGCTAGCTGCGCGGGAGAGGTGGCCGAGTGGCTGAAGGCGCACGCTTGGAAAGCGTGTTTACGGGAAACCGTAACGTGGGTTCGAATCCCACTCTCTCCGCCAGCCCTTCAGATAAGTATCTGATTATTAAAGAATATTATTTGGCCTCGCATGTGGCCCCACATCGAGCCCCCCATCACGGCGCTATTCGTTGCCAAGTGTGCCTCCCGAACTCGAACGCCTTAGGAGTATCCGGGCGTCGGGCACCTCGCCTATCTCGACTGGCCACTGCGCAAGCACTTGCGCTGTGCCTCACGCTGGTGGGGTTGGACACCCCCCCCCACATGGACCGGCGAACGACCCTCCCCCCGGTAGTATGGGTTGGCTCTCTTAACGAGGGTCGATTATTGGGTCGTGTAAAGTTTACCAAAAAAATCTAGTGAGTGCAGACAATGTCCGCATCTCATTGGCATTTCACTAGATGCCGCCCCCAACAAGGTTTCAAGGTGGTGGAAAGCACGACAACACACGAACGTGGTGCTATGTTCACGAGTTGCTATTGACCCCAATTCTGTAGTCAGCCTTTGCATCTGCGGTTAGCCAAGAGCGGGCCCGCTGGCCAAAACTGGCGAGCCCGTCAAAAACAACGGAACCAATGCTAATGAAATTCTTCAGACACGGCCTCGCGATTGCGCTTCTCGGAACCGTCACGGCAGCAAGTGCGCCCGCCGCCGATGTCAGATCGGCAAATTTTTGGGTGCCAGAATGCCGTGCTGGGCTGAATGGAAGCGACACATCTACGGCCGGATGGTGTTTCGGTATTGTCGATGCAATGTCGCTAGGTGTATGCCCGCCAATCAACATGAAAACCGACGCTTTTGTCGCGGTTGTCGTGCAATACATCGAAGCGCGGCCGGCGCTGATGCATGTGGATTTCAGATTTCTAGCTATGGACGTCCTTAACCGATCATTCCCCTGCCCAAAGTAGTAGATCGAACCATAGGGGGATGTCCCGGTCGATGTTGAAATTGGAAGGCAGGCGTTGCTCACCTTGAGCCTGTAGGCTCGGGGTGTCGAATCCGCAAAGGAGAGCAACGCCATGAAGAAATCTACCACATCTCCCGCCGCCGTGCCGACGGCTATTGTTGAAG